>JABJJO010000042.1 GCA_018660825.1 Planctomycetaceae bacterium
AGGACAATTATCGACGATAAGCATGCGAAGACGGGCAAGCAATGCCTACAATTGACCGGCGGTCAAAAAACATCTGTCACCCTGGAGATCTCAACGGAAGTCGAGACGACCGGTGAGTTGACGTTCTGGGCCGAGCGTTGGACGTCGCGGAAACCATTCTCGTTCAGGATCGAAAAACAGACCAGCAAGGGTTGGCAGGAGATATACAACGGAGACGCTAAAGTACGTGTCGGGCGTCCATTTCTTAGTCATGTCAAAATACCGCTTTTTGATGAGGGCATCGAAGCATTACGATTCACATGCTCCAGTCCGCCAAATACCGGTATCCTCATCGACGATCTGAGGATCGTGCCGCCACAACCACAGAAGATTGTGAGCGTAGAAGTCGTGCCGGTAACGTTACCCGCACTATTAGGCGCGGAAGTCAGTCCACTCGTCAAACTAAAGGTGGTGACGACAGGAAATATTAATCCGCTACTTATGACGGACCTGCAGGTCACGCTACACGGAGACAAGGGTGCTGCCGATTTCACGAAGTTGTTTGTTTATCCGAACCACTGGGAATCAAAATATGCCCAACGACCGTGGCTTGTTGCGATCCCGCCGGAGGACATTGGAGGGAATGAGTTAAAAAATAACACACACAAATACAGCGCGCCATTGGCGAAAGACAAATTTTCTGTGACCGAAGGTGAAACTACGATTTGGGTTTCGTGCCGGTTGAATGATGATGCCAATATTGATCGCCAAATTGGCTTACAAATCAAAGAAGTCCGTTTTTCCAACGGGCAGACGTTTAAACTCAATGCGCCACCGTCGCTGCAACGATTGGGAGTCGCAGTTCGTAACGGTGGTGATGATGGCGTTCATACCTTTCGCATCCCCGGTCTAGCAACGACTAATAAAGGGACCTTGATTGGCGTGTACGACGTGCGGCAACGGTCCGGAGGTGACCTGCCGGGCGACATTGACGTTGGCATGTCTCGATCGACCGATGGTGGGCGAACGTGGGAACCCATGCAGGTCATTATGGACATGGGTGGCGATCCCAAATGGCGTTACGACGGTATTGGCGATCCAGCCGTGCTGGTTGATACAAACACTGGAACCATTTGGGTGGCCGCGACGTGGAGTCATGGAAACCGATCTTGGAATGGTTCAGGACCTGGGTTAAAACCTGCTGAGACCGGCCAACTCATGTTGGTTCGCAGTGAGGACGATGGCGTCACGTGGTCCCAGCCGATTAACATCACTGCCCAGGTCAAGAAGCCTCAGTGGTGCTTCATCCTCCAGGGTCCTGGTAAAGGCATCACTATGCGGGACGGAACCATCGTCTTTGCCGCTCAGTATCAGGACCCGCCGGAACAAAGGCGACTACCGCATTCGACAATTATTTACTCGAAAGACCACGGCAAGACGTGGCATGTCGGCACAGGAGCATTTGACGACACGACAGAATCTCAGGTCGTTGAAGTCGAGCCCGGCGTGTTGATGCTGAATTGCCGCTATAACCGCAGTTCTGTGCGGGTTGTCATGACGACTCGCGATATGGGAACGACGTGGGAGAAACACACGACGTCTCAGCGGTCGTTGATTGAACCTGGTTCATGCATGGCGAGCTTGATCGACGTTGATCGGGAAGTCGGGAAAGATATCGGTAAGTGGCTGCTGTTTTCCAATCCGGACAGCACTCGCGGTCGGCATCACATCACCATCAAAGCGTCGCCCGACCGTGGCTTGACATGGCCTAAAACGCAGCGACTGTTGTTGGATGAAGGGAACAGTGCTGGTTATTCATGTATGTCGATGATCGATGAGAAAACAGTGGGTATCCTGTACGAAGGAAGTCAGGCACATATGACATTTCAGCGGATTCCGCTGAGTGACGTGTTGGACAAAAACAGGGGCTTGACTCAACCAAAAGGCACTGCTGATACATTGCCGCCGCTGGATGTGTTTGTGCTGACGGGTCAATCCAATTCACTGGGAACGGTCGATCCACGGGATATCAGGGAACCGGGGCCAGACGAAAGTCACCAGGATCTGCAGGTCCCGTTCTTCTGGAGTAATCGATCGACTCGCGCCGGTGACGGAAAATCGACTCTGATTGGGAACTCTGGCGGGAAATTCGTGTCGCTGCGGGCTCAGCAGGGTGAAGGCACCAATCCGGTTTTCTGGGGTCCTGAAATTGGTTTTTCTCGGTCTCTGATCGATGCGGGCCAACAGGATTTCGTAATCATCAAGGCTTCCCGCGGCGGCGGAGGAAATCGATTTTGGAGTAAGGGGTCGCAGGACGACCACATGTATCAGCATGTTCTGAAGACGGTTGCGGATGCGGTGCGGGTCATTCCGGATGGTCGCAGGTATCATATTCGGGCGATTCTCTACGTTCAGGGCGAGAGCGACAGTGAAATGGAGTCGAAGGTATCCGGTAAACGCCTTGAATCCCTGATAGCGAATCTCCGCAGCGACCTACCACATGCTGCGGATGCCCGGTTGCTTGTCGGTGGGATTGCCACGACAGGAAACAGACGTGATGTTGTACGCAGTGGTCAGGCTGCTGCTGCTGAACGAAACAACGCAGTCGAGTACGTCGACAACGCTGATCTGCGGTCGCATTTGTATGACGGGCTGCACTTCAACTCAGCAGCAAAGCTAACGGTCGGGCAGCGGCTTGCGGCGCGATGGATCGACATCAGCGAACCGAGGACATCCGACCTGCAACTTCCGCAGGTGTTCGGCAACCATATGGTTCTGCAGGCCCAGGCATCGCTACCAATCTGGGGCATTGCTAGGCCTGCTAGTGAGATCACCATTCAACTGGGCGCAGAAACATTGAAGACGACCGCCAGCAACAGTGGTCACTGGAAAGTTCTGTTTGCACCTCGTGCGGCAACATCGATTCCGACGTCGCTCCTGATTCAGTCGGGGAAAGAGCGTATCACATTGAGCGACATTCTGATTGGTGAGGTGTGGGTTTGCGCAGGGCAGTCAAACATGGAATGGCCTCTCAGTCAGTCTGCAAATGGTGCAGCGGAATTATCAACCGCCAATCATCCCCAATTACGGATTTTGCATCTCATTGGCGGTGCCCGCGGGGGGTCAGGTACCTACACCCAACCGCACCTAGACCGATTGACAACGGAAGCATTCTGCGAGGGGCAATGGCGAGTGGCATCAGCCGAATCTGCGGGTAATTTTTCCGCGGTTGGTTGGTATTTCGGAAGGTTATTGCAGCAAGAACTCAACGTTCCAATTGGATTGATCTGTCCTGCAATCGGGGGTACTCCGACTGAAGCGTGGATTTCTCGTGACGCTTTAGAATCCGATCCGGAGTTGCAGGGACTGGTTGCCGGCAATTGGTTCGACAACGAACGCCTCAGCGATTTCTGCCGCAAACGGGGTCAACAGAACCTTCTGGCTGCTATGCAGGCTGGCGAGAGAATCCCCTGGGATGATCTTGGCCCAAATCATTCGTTTAAACCCGGATTTATGTGGTCCGCTGGGATCAAGCCGTTGATTCCATACGCCATTCGCGGAGCCATCTGGTACCAAGGTGAATCCAACGCTGATGCTCTAGCACGAGTTTACCAACACGGTCGACTCTTTCCACTGCTGATCCAAAGTTGGCGCGAACAATGGGGCCAAGGTGATTTTCCATTTCTATACGTCCAGTTACCAGCGTTAGGCCGCCCGGAGTGGCCGTGGTTTCGCGACGGCCAGCGGCGAACGCTTGGTCATCTCAAGAACGTTGGCATGGCCGTTACTATCGATACGGGTCATCCGTCGAACGTACACCCAACTTTGAAAAAACCAGTCGGGCAACGCCTAGCGAAGTGGGCACTGGGAACAACATATCAGCTGAAGGCGCACACGACTTACGCTGGGCCCTTACTTGATGTTGCGGAACGCGAAGGCGATTCATTGGTTATCTCGTTCCATCACGTTGGTGCCGGTCTGAAGTCATCTGATGGGAAGCCACTTCGTCACTTTGAAGTTTGTGGCACGGACGGCATTTTTCATGCGGCGACAGCGAAGATTATTGGCAAGAATGTAATCGCGGTTTCAAGCTCAAACGTTCCCGAGCCCGCTGATGCACGTTATGCGTGGCTACCCTATCCCAATCCTGCGGTGAACCTAATCAACAGCGCTAATTTGCCGGCATCACCATTTAACACGGAGAGTACCGAAACGGTCTTTGCCAGAAGAACAGCGGCAGCCGAGCGGCCCAACATTCTGTTTATTGTCTCGGAAGACAATAGCGACCACCTTGGCTGTTACGGCGAGCAGCGTGTTCATACGCCTAATCTGGATGGGCTGGCGACTGGGGGTGTCCGTTACACTCGTGCCTATGTACCGTACTCGGTCTGCAGTCCATCGCGGGCCGCATTCTTGACCGGACTGTATACGCGGCAGACCGGACACATCGGGCTGGCGACTCACCGGTTCTCGATGTACCGAGATTTCAAGACAATACCCGCCCATTTCCAACAAGCCGGATACTACACCGGATTCCTCGGCAAGACGCACATCAATCCTGAGCGGTTGGTGGAGGACTATATTGACCATCGCGCCATCAAGGGCGCCAACTTTGGCAAGACAATCAGCATTGAAACGTATGCGGCTGAGGCCGGCGTTGTCATGCGGAACGCTGCAGAAAGTAAGCAGCCGTTTCTGTTGATCATCAATTATGCCGATGCTCACCGCCGTTTCGTCGGCAAGTCGAAACACGGATTCCCAACGCGGCAGGTCGATAACAAAATTGCACCGTTCCCATGGATCGGGTCCGACACGCCGCATCTGCGTGAGGAACTGCGGGACTATTTCAACTGCATGAACCGGCTCGATGAGGGTGTCGGCATGGTGTTCGACATGCTTGATGAAACGGGAAACCGCGACAACACACTGGTGATTTATATCAGCGATCACGGCGCGGATTTCCCGCGGGGCAAAGGCAGCATCTACGAAAACGGCACACGGATTCCCATGATCGTCAACTATCCGAAGAGCTTTCCCAAGGGGAAGGTGGAAAGCGGAATGGTATCAACGATTGATATTCTGCCAACGATGTTGCGTGCAGCCCGTCTACCCATTCCTGACAACCTGCCGGGCTTTACTCTTCAAGACATCGATTCTGGAAAGGCCCCGCCGCGAAAGTACATCCACACCTTCACCACGGGCTCGTCGCCAAATCTATTGTACATGCAGTTCGGTATTCGAGACGACCGCTACAAATTGGTCTTCAACCCGGATCGGGCACTCAATTTGCTTGCGCAATCCCGCTACAGCAACAGTCAGTTGCCCGAAGTTCAGTACGTGCAGAGCTTCCTGCATCCGCCCGAGTATGAGCTGTTCGACCTGCAGGAAGACCCTTACGAGTGGAAAAATCTGGCGGACAGCTCAGAGCACCAAACGATCAAACAGCGATTGCTCAAGGCGATGCAGCAGTTTCAACATGAGATCAAAGATCCGTTTGCCAGCAGTCAGAACATTGCGACGTTCATCGCCGAGCAGAAAGAGTATTTACATAAATCCTATAAGCACCCCAGCTTTCGCTGGCCGCATCTCGATATGTTCAAAAGTGCTCGGGAATGATCAATGACTCTACGAATACCACTGTAAATCGCGACTAATTTGTGCCCCGCTGGTGGCTATTCAGTTGAGCTAATCAACAGGATCCAGTAAGGCTGGCCACGCATTTCGCTAGTGGTCCAGTGGGGAATGTCTTTGAAACTATCGCAGATATCTATGGCTCGCCCATCGTCAATCATGAATTTTGGTAACGGTATCAACAACCTACCTTGTGGACGACCGTTAAATGTACGTTGAGCAAGCTCCTCTTTGGTCCTTAAGGATGCGTGTTCCTCGGTAAACAACCTGCGTGATACGAGCGGAATGCCTAAAGCTGGATCGATCACATATATAACATCATCGGGGGAGCTGACTGCCAATAGATCCGCAAAAAACATTTTTGAGTCCATCTTTAAATCTAGCGACGCGTGTCTGAGGCCATTGGGGCCTACGTCGGCTAAAGTCCAGGCCTTTTCCCACATGGCCGCGACACCGTAGGCACATGGCATAATCACCAACAGTACAACCAAAACGCCGGCAGAAATGCGTATAGATTTTGCGATGCCGTCAACCACGCGACTCGCCAGTGCCGGAATAATCCAGGGCATCATGGCAATTGCCGCAGGTCGTAAAAAACGCGTGTCCATGTGGATAGCGCTGCCTCGAACGAGCATGGCTACGAGCACGAGTGTAAACCCAATGAGATGGATGACTGCAAGCTGTCTCCCTAATGGATTAATGACGGTGTTGGTGGGTCCATTTTCCCGCCGTAATATTAGCAACACCAAAAATATGAATGGAAAAAACAGCCAGCCTTCAGATCCGTCATGGTGATTACCCATCGCCGGTAAGATGTCGACGGTAAACTTATTGACCAAAGTACCCAGATCGGTCATAGCAAACAGCCATGCTCCCAAACCCCATAAGATCGGCGTCCATTGCATTGGCGAATCAATTTGAGTGGGGTTACCGCTCGGCAGCCACTGTAGCCAAAACACGATAGCGGTTGCAGTTCCAGCACCTACAGACCAGTAAAATAATTGGTTGGGTCGAATCTGTTTTCGGTAGACCATCCACATCCAGGCAACTCCAAACGCGACGGCGCTTAGGCCCGCACTATATTTGCAGAAAACGAGGCATGGTGCACAAAAACCGGCTAACATCGCCAATACAATCGTACTGGTATTAGACGAGCGGTTCTTGATTGCAGCGAGATTAACAAGAAGTACGGCTGGGAACACACACCAGTAGAAATATTCACCACCGTCAAACAAAAATAAATTGGCAGTGCTGTAGCGCGCACACATCAGGATCGCAATTAACCATGGGAGTGCATTGCGTGATGCTGACTGCCAAAAAAAACAGGTCCACAGGGAGATCGCTAGCAGCCAGCCCAATCTTACGATCCACCGCATTGTTTGGCCCTCATTTAAGTCGATACCAAAATACCCAACGAATTGCTTGGTAGCTCGGGGAACGGACCCATAGCTACGAGGCCACCAAGTTAATGTCGTTTCCCTGTTTAGGGAGATGTTCTGAGGGTCAACGGAAACCAAGACATTGGGGTCTTCCGTTTGACCAGCATCATATTGAGCACCCGCGAGTGTATAAGTCGCAATATCGGTGGCGAGTCCCAAGGGCGTCATTAGCATCGAGAGGAGTGTCACTGCACTTACAATCGTGACTAGGACCCAACCGGCGTATCTGATTCGATTCGAGGCGGTATTAGGCGGAGAAGTCTGGACCATGAACTTAGGCCAAAAGGTCATCTAGTGGTGGCAGCCACACGGGCAATTGAGGGAAAAGGGTTTCAGCGAATTGTGCCGCAATTCTAGTGGACGCTTGGAGTTGCTTATTAGCCGCTGCTTCTTCGGCACTGATTACACCGATGAGCAATTGTGAAAATAGAATTTTTGAAATGGAGATATAATTCCGTCCAATCTTACCACGAGTCACTTTTGCGGAACGCGGCGTGATGGTGAGAGCATATTTTTTCCCGTCAATGCAGAGTCCAAGTTCTAGTGGCAAATCCAACCCCCCCGCTCGAACTCGGTTATTGAACTGATGGCGTAATTGTTTTGTCAGAGCAATCGGCTTCAGGACGTTGGCTAATATCACCTCGCCACCAATAACAGTCCGTTGATAATATTGTCCGCCGGCATTCAGCAGCATTTTATGCAAGGGGTTGTGATTGGGCGCATCCAACCGAATAGGCATGTCAGTTTGTTCGATGACATCGCCGCAGATACGCTCTAAGAGTCCGGTTGCAATATCGTTTCGGCTACCGTCTGTCATTAATTCAAGAATCTGACCATCTTTGACAATGGCATAACCCAAAATGGCATCATACCCTCCTTGAATAGTCATTTTGTTGGTACCGTTGATGGCAACATAGACTTGCTCGAAACTATGTCGATTCAATAGCCACCGCCACGTGGCGTCACTACGAACAAAAGCACCAAAGGTACCTTGTGTATTGACATGATAAAGCCGCATTAGCGCTTCTTGTTCCACTCGACGCCAAACGCGAATATTCAAAGGTTGTTGAGGAGCTAGCAGCGGATTATGCGTTTGGTCAAGTAAAGCAGGATCTGGTGTACGTAGTTGAGATAGTATATTTCGGGCAGTCGCGACGCTGTAACTATGCCGCCCACCGACAAACCAGCCATTGTTTTGATAAAACCGCACGGCTGGTGTTTTGAGGAAACCGATTGCCGCGCCCTGTTCTGCCATCAAACTATGCACTTGCTTCAAGATAGCAGCACCGATGCCGTGCTGGCGAAATTCCGGGTTGGTTGCCATCTCGCAAACATAACCAATTGGCAATTGTAGATCACCAAAGTGGACATCTCGCATTTGCACGCGCGCGTGACCAATGATTTGATTTCCCAGTCTTGCGACAATTCGATCGCTCGGTTCGTACTGGGGATCTTCAAGCTGAGCCGCGAAATCTGTGGAGGTGGGTTTGCGGAAGATGTTTTGCAGAAAGCGATTGATCGGCCCATGATCACCAGCTTGAGCCGGTGAAACGGTTACGGTGCCGCGTGATGTCGGCAGCCCCTCAATCCGAATAATATTCGTTAGCAACCCGTCCAGCACTTTAGTGCGCTGAGTACTAATACTTGAACTCATCCCGAGCGAATCCCTCCCTACGGTACCTTGGTTCCATCCACATCTGTACTTTAAAACGTTTTCATACTAGTTTCCAGTAAGGAGGCCAAATTTTTTAGAGGAAATAATATAAACGGAAATTCTCGGGATTGCAGCAATGTCCGCTCGTTTTGTGTTGTTTCAAGTTGTTGTCGATGTGTTTCGAGTTGTGCAGCGGCAGCAGGCAGTGTGTTACGGATGTCTTGGTTGATTTTTTGAATCGTGTGATGCCACGCTTGCTTATCGCTCGTTGCCCGAGAGTCTTTCAATAATTGTTGTTTTTCAATCAATAGTGCCGTTTGTTGCGAATTGAGCATTATTCCTAACTGCTCGAGTCGTCGTAAGTATTTGTCTGGCGCAAATTGCAGGTGTCGCAGATCCGCTGTCGCAGCAGCAATGGCTGGTGAACCATCAGTGGGCAGTGGCACGGGCAAGCCGAGCGTGGCCGTAGCGATTGAAAACTGGGGCGGTTGCTGTCCAAAAAATTCGGAGATGATCTGATCGGTAACCTGATCATATTTACCCCCCCCGATACCATGTATGAATAGATCGCCCAACAGCAAGCGAGAAAACATGGTGGTTAACAAAGCCCGTGAGCGGAACTGAATGTCAGTTTGCTGCCATGCTTGTAGCTGTTCGATACATTCGTTGGATGAAGCAGCGAGGTCTAACCGTAGTTCAAATGAAGCTGGCAGGTCGGATAAGATGAGTTGCTCAGCAGTGACTTGGCAAAAAAGTCGCTGCCGTTCAGCCGTTGAGCTGGTCCAACTCCACAGCGGCAACTCAATTCGATCTGCTAAAATTTCTAATTCCGGTACTGGGTGTCCGAGGTTGCGGATGCGATGGACTTTTCGATATTCACAAACGGCGGCATTGTGAACTTTACGAAATCGAGAGGCGTTTTTCATCAGGTGTAGGAATAAACGTGCAAAGCAGGCACCCCGACACAACGTACTAAATGGAACATCCCAACTTTTCATACCTAGGCGGTGTTCCAGTTGATGTCGCGCTTGAGAAAACTTATAGCCAATAACATTCGTGGAGGCTTGCTGGGCGTGTTTCCAAAATGACTTTAAGATTGGATCTTCGACAAAAACGTCAAGTTGATCCGCAACGCGTTGGGGAAAAGAGTTAAACAGATTTTCGTCTAGGACACCGGTTGTTTCAATTCTGTTGGACGCAGTCGCCACATCGTAGGCGATGGTTTTTAGTATGACCGCATTGCCAGTTTGAGCAGGCACTTTAATCGATGTCGATTTGACTAAGTCATGATCAATGATGAGATTAATGGCTAGCGATTGAGTGTGTTTAGCGATGTGATCTAAGCAAAAGTTTTTAAACCAGACGCCCGGGTGAAACAGTGTGGGTTGGTGGCCGGTAAGAACGATCGATGTTGTTTCGGTGACTTCGGTGTGCGAGAGATCTAAGTAGGTTTGCGTGTATTCTCGTGCGGCGGTGATAATCTCGCCGCGGGCTTGTCGACGTAAAGCAGTGAAACCCAGCCCCCCGATTTCGATGTCAGCGAAGGCGGCGAGTCGTTGCTGGTTGGCATGAATGTAACTCAGGCTTTCGGAAATAGGTGGCTCAATAAAATAGTCACCATTGCGCGGCGGTGCTTGCAGCTTGCGGTAAGTAATGCTGGCCTGATTCATATCAAGTCTAGTTTCCCTAGGAGAATCCTCGAGATGCTAAGCAAATATTTTGCATTTGGCGATACTCCGGTCCAAGACCAAGTGATAGTATTCTAATCGAGTGACCGCGTCATCAAGGACACCGCCGAATGATCTAGCTTCATCGAGGTATATCAAGGGTACGGGCAATTCGATAATATTCAAGTCAGCTTGGGCAGCTTGGACCCAGAGCTCTAACGGCATCGCGTAACCATTTTCGGTTGGTTTGAGTTTATCGAGTGATGCTGTGCGGTACGCCTTAAAGCCACAAAAAGCGTCGGTCAGTTTGATATTCAAACGTCGGCTTAGTTCAGCCGAAACGGTTTGATTGATTTTACGCCGCTGTTCAGGTGGTGGAGTGTCATCAGGGAATTGAGCGAGATAGCGGCTGCCGGAAACGATGTCGACGGATTTGTTACACGCCGCCACAAATTCGGGTATGCGTTGTGGTTCATGTTGGCCGTCACAATCAATGGTGACAATGATCTCAAAATCATGCTCCAACGCGTACTCAAATGCCGTACGAAGAGCTGCTCCGTATCCTTGGTTCTCGGTATGTGTAACGATGCGGACATCATCGCGTTTTTGCAATTGCTCCGTTGTACCGTCGGTTGATCCATCGTCGACGACCAAAATGTCATCGCTATATTGTTTAACCAGGTCCAGCACTTCGTTAACGTATTGGACTTCGTTGAATACGGGTAAGGCGGTAAGAAAGCGTGGAGAGGACATATGTTTGTGGGGTGGGCCGAGTTATACGTAGTGGGAGGAAATCGCTGTGATTGAAAAATAAGTTAACCGTTGATATTCGTGATGACAACGGGTAATAAATTTTATTGTATCGCCTCCGAGGGACCTCTCACAGGCGGAGTTCACAAAGTAAGATAAAGAGGAACTTTACCAACAGCTACGAAATTACTTTATAGGATGTCGCCCATTGTTGAGAATCCGTCCCGCCGTTCGACTCGCTTGTTTCGGGCTTCCTTTCCGCAAGGCGCTTATTCAAGCTGCTGAGTTAGGGGCGGAAGCAGTGGAAATTGATGCGAGAAACGAATTTCCGTTGGGTGATATGAGTCAAACAGCGTTACGGCAAATACGTAAGCTCTTGGCGGATCAAGGGCTACGTCTTAGTGCGATATCGTTTAATACTCGTCGCGGCTATAACGTGATGGCTGATCTGGATCGCCGCGTGGCAGCCACTCGACAAGCGATGTTACTGGCATCGAATTTAGGCTGTAAAGTTGTTACTAATCGTATTGGAGTGGTTCCTGAGGATCAGGAAGATTTGAGTTTTACGGGTCTGCAACAAATATTGGTGGATTTAGGCGAGTATGGGCAACGAGTGGGTACGTTGCTAGCCGCTCGGACAGGGTCTGAAGACGGAGAGGCGTTAGCGGCTCTATTGGCAACTTTACCTATAGGCTATGGAGCGGTTGATCTGGATCCAGGTAGCCTAGTAATGAATGGTTACTCCGCTACGGAATCGACTCAGAGTTTAGCACCCTATGTTGTTCATATGCGTATTCGAGATGGGTTACGAGATATTGCTCGAGGGCAAGGTGCGGCTGCTGCGTTTGGAGCGGGGGCTGTGGATTTCGAGCAGTTGTTTGCGATGCTTGAAGAACAACATTACGCCGGGTATTTCACGGTCGACCCAGCTTCGTCGCGGAATGTTGTCGGCGAAGTGGCCACGGCGCTGCAACGCTTACGTGCGATCTGAGCCACGAATCCGCTGTGCAGCTAACAGTAATGCTATGCGGTGGCTTTGGATTTTATTATTCTCAAGGAATGCGGATTCTACCAGTAATCCGATCTCGCAATTAAGGATGTTGCATTTACAGGTGAACAAGAGTCATAATGAAACGAGTGGTTATCAATCCAATTTAAGCAAAGGTTAGGCAATGGCGATGATTCAAAAATTGAAAACAATGCGTTGGGTTTGGGTAATGTTGTTGGTCGCTTTGACTTTACCGACCACGGTTACTGCGCAAGCTGAACCAATTCCCGCTCCCCAAGTCTCTACCGAAAAACAAAAGCTCTATGATTTGTTTGAAAAGAAAATGACAAACGTAAAGTTCACGGGTAACTTTACAGTTTTAGGCAAGCAACAGGATAACCTACCGAAGGAGTCTTACACAATTGTTAGTGTTAAGAAACTCGCTGAAGGTGAATTGTGGCTATTTACTGCCCGCGTGCAATTTGGTGGACGTGATGTAACCTTACCAATGCCACTGCAAGTCCAGTGGGCAGGAACGACGCCAGTTATTACATTGACCAATGTGTTGATTCCAGGATTAGGAACGTTTAGTTCACGCGTGGTTATCTATAAAAACAAATACGCGGGTACTTGGACGCATGGGGATGTTGGCGGTCACTTGTTTGGCACGATCGGCCCCAACACAGATGCTGACCCGAAAGCCCCTTAGTGCAATAAGATTCGGACAGTCCCAGTAAATAATAGAAAAAACGAGCAACCCCATGACAAATGTTGGTGATATTTGCAAAGCACTCGGGCAGATTGCGCCAGTTTGTTTGGCGGCGGAGTGGGACAATGTTGGGTTATTAGTTGGTGACCGTAAATCTACCCTGACCCACGTCATGACGTGTTTAACCGTGACGCCGGAAACGGTGGCCGAAGCAATTGGCAAACAGGTTGGGCTGATCGTGACACACCACCCTTTCCCCTTCTCGCCTCTTAAAACGGTCACGACTGATACCAACATTGGCACCATGCTCTGGCAACTCGCCCAAGCAGGTATTTCTGTGTACAGTGCGCATACTGCATTTGATTCCGCTAGCGAAGGTATTAATCAACAAATTGCTGAGATACTCAATTTGAAAGATATCAAACCGCTTGAACCAGTTGACGATGTCAGTTCGCCAGTGACGGATGGCTTAGGAGTGGGTCGGTTTGGCATTGTTGAGTTTGCTTCGTTAGCGGAGCTCGTCAATAAAATAAAATCGACGTTCAATATTAAGACACTCCACGTAGTGGGAGATATCGAGCGACCTTTGAAAAAAGTAGGGATTGCTTGTGGTAGTGCTGGGGAGTTTATTCGCTGTGCCTCACGTCAAGGATGTGACGTATTAATTACTGGCGAAGCACGGTTTCACACGTGTCTAGAAGCACGTGCGTTGGGAATCGCAATGATTTTGCTTGGACATTATGCAAGTGAACGGTTTGCCTTAGATAATCTAGCGGCAACCTTGGCAGACCAGTTTTCGGAGCTAACGGTGTGGGCTAGCACAGATGAAGAAGACCCGCTGACATTGCACTGAACGCACAATCTCAAGTAGTTTGTTATTGACGCAGAGATTATTGGATTTGTACTATCTACGCACTATTCAAAGTCGTTTGTTCTTCGCGGTAATTATTTCACTCCTAGTCGAGTCATTCCATGTACCAGTTGTACCGTTGTAGTGTAAGCTCGCGAGTACGTATCGTAACGACGGCTTGGATTTTGGTCGTGTTTGCTGCGCCGAGTCTGTTTGCGGAGGGATCTTTGCAGGGACTTACTGATGCCACGGGTCGGACTGGCAGGGCAACGGCACCCTCACCACCAGTCGCAAGCAATCGCCTCAATCATCAACATCATGATCATTATTATGATGACGATGATTCTGCGAGTGAATTAGAGTTGTTTTTTCTTTCGAATATGGTCGCCGCTTGGGTTTTGTCATTGCCTGTGACGGTGCCACAAGCAATTTTTGGCGACGATCAAACCCCTGGGGGATTCATTAAGTATCCATTTGCCCGAGCGCACACTGGCAGCATGATGATGAATCCGATGCAAGGAGATGCTGTCGAAAGCAGTCACTTGCGGATTCGAGTGGATTACGCCGATAATTTTCTAACACAACAAAAAATCAGCACACATTTAATTTTTGAATCACGCAATCGCTTGGGAGTCGATGCGAGCTTTGATTATTTGCGCGAGAGCGTTGCCGTGGGTCAGCACGACCAATTGTGGATCGGTGATTTTAATGCGGTCTGGCGTTTTGCTCAGATGGAAAAGGCACAGATGCGTATCGGCCTCGGTATGAATTGGCAGCGAGCGGCGGCGGGGACCGAAAAAGGAATTAACTTTACGTATGGTGGCGATTTCTATCTGTCGAAGCCGCAAATAATATCGGCTGATCTCGATTGGGGTCGCTTGGGCAGTGCTGGTCTATTTCGTATACGGACAACTTATGGACGGCAAATTGGACGTGCTAAGGTCTATGTCGGTTACGAGTATTTGTCGATTGGCAACTTTGAAAAAAACTTTTTAATCACTGGTATGAGTTTCGATTTCTAATGGTTCAGCGATATTTTTCAAACACTCCGATTGGTCAGGCGACAAGTGTGTTGTTGCAAGGCAGTGAAGCCCAACACTTAACCCGTGTGATGCGCGGCAAGTGTGGTGATCGGGTCGAGTTGTTTGACGGCAGTGGTTGGCAGTGGAGTGCTGAAATTGAGGAAGTGGGGCGAAACGAAGCAACTCTTAAAATACTCAGGACGGACGAAGTCGATCTAGAACCAGCGTTGGCATTAACCGTTGGCATTGCGCTTCCAAAAGGTGACCGACAAAAATGGATCATTGAAAAGCTGGTTGAACTGGGTGTAACCACAGTCATCCCTCTAACCACGACACGAGGTGTTGCCCAACCTGTCGATAAAGCACTTGTCCGCTTACGTAATCATGTCATTAGTGCTAGCAAACAATGTGGCCGCAACCAACTCCTTGAAATTGGCGAGGTAGCTTCTCTCGAGGCGTTTTTACAGCGCAAAGGGGAAAATCGCTATATCGCGCACCCCAAATCCGCACAGGTTCGAGATAATAATTCTGCCGCTGACACGTTAAATGCACACGAGATTGGCAATATTAGTATTAGAAATATTCAGGTTGAGTCGGGTACTGCGGTGGTGGCGATTGGTCCTGAGGGTGGATTTTCTACTGAGGAAATTGCAATAGCAGCTAAATTGCAGTGGGAAATTGTTGATATGGGGTCGCGTGTGTTACGCATTGAAACAGCCGCCTTGGCATTTGCAGCTCGATTATTAGTAGGGATTTGAATAACTTAAACAATTGGCAACCAAGGTCATTGTGGAGTGTTCGTTGTTTTGCTCCTTGAGTACAATAAAATACCCACAATATTTGGTATTATGAAAATGGAAATTAGATGCCAGCGGTAGAAGAACACCTCGATTCGCTAAATGACGATTCTGGGATCGATCTCGATCTGAAGAATCCCTATGTCGCGGCGCTATTGGGCTGGATCGTTCCAGGCATGGGGCATTTCTACCAAGGCCGTACGGCTAAGGCGATTACGATTTTCGTTGCGGTGACGACATTGTTCATTAGCGGCTATCAAATGGGAGGTGGAAAAGTAGTTTATTGTTCTTTCACTTCGGAGGATTTCCGCTGGCAATTTGTTGGCCAGTTCTTTTTAGGATCTGCAGCTGTACCGGCCGTTATTCAGAATCGTTCGTTACGTAGCCAGCAAGAGCAGGGTTCGACGGTGAGTTTGTTATGGAGCGGTTTTCTGGCTCCACCTACTAGCACCCGTGAGCTCAACGATTGGAATCATGATTACCATTCGTTTTTCCAAATGGGAACTCTATATACATTGGTCGCTGGGCTGTTGAACCTTTTCGCTATTTACGATGCGTATGGTGGGCCAGGTGTTTGGCACGATCCCGTGCAGCGCAGGAAACGACTTGCGGCTGCAGCAGAATCTGCGGGCGAGGAGGCGAGCTAGATGTTTCCTTGGAATCTTTTATTAGCGGCTATCGAACGTGATGCGATGTCGGGCATTGAACAGTTGTTACTGTTTTTTCCGTTGGTTTTGATTTCCAGTTTGGTTTATGGCGTAACACGGCATGAGCGTTGGCCTGTAATTTTTCGTGAAGCAGCACGAATGGCTGTTTGGTTCGGATTTTTTACGGGCTGCATGTTTATCGTCGTTTTCGCACTAAGCTGGTTCAATTAAGCGATTTTTCACTTTCTGGTGGTCGATTTAAGTCTAATTTGACACAATCTATATTATTTATTGTCTAGTCATTTTGATTCGTTAGCTATTAAAATAGACGGTTGAAACTTTAATAGACAATTGAGCTGGCTTTTCCTACAAATCTTTTCCTGAAGGTTAATCTTTACTTCAAATGAGAATCATTATTCTTGGCGCTGGTACCGTTGGTAGCTGGGTTGCTGAGACATTCAGCAAAGACCACGAAGTTACGGTTGTAGACACAGATCTTGAGAGCATACGCGAGATGGACGGCAGCGATGTCCAAGTCTTGGAAGGTTCTGTTTGTGATCCGGCGGTTCTGTTTACGTCACATATTTCCAGTATGGAACTTTGCATTGCTGTGACTGGCGACGATGCCACGAACATTCTTGCAGCAAGCATGGCAAAACATATGGGTGTTCCGACGGTCATTGCGCGAGTTCAGAATCCGACGCTGTTGGACACGACAACGTTTGATTGTTCGGAGACTTTTGAAATTGATCGTTTAATTAGCCTTGAATCTCTTACAGCGGAGCACCTTGCCACCAAAATAAGGACCCCGACCTCGGAATTCATCGAACACATTGCCCAAGGTTCCATCAAGGCAATTGAAGTTGAAATTAGCGGCAAGAATAAGATGATTGGTCAGAGCATCGAAACATCAGGGCTGCCTGAAGGTGTTCACATCGGACTTATTCGTAGTAAGAATACAGAAACCGATCAGCGCGAACCACCACGAATCGCAGTCGCGGCTGATGTGCTTTGTGATGGTGATAAAATAACCCTTATCGGTGACGACGAACGTGTTGATGAGTTGATTGACGAGATTTACAAGAAGAAAAAAAATAAAGAAGTGGTCATTGCCGGGGGCGGTCGAGTTGGTCAATGCTTAGCGAGAATCCTCCAAGCGGGTCCTTTTGATGTGCACCTCATTGAAAAAGACGAAACCAAAAGTAGGGAGTTGGCGGATAAATTACAGGGAGTCAAAGTGTTGCATGGCGACGCAACAACGAATAAGACGCTAGCAGAATTAAGCATTGAAACGGCCGATGTCTTTGTGGCGTGTATAGGTGATGAAGAGAATAACATTATGGCTTGCGTCGAAGTGGACCATATTTTTAACGAGACGGAAAATGTTGTCCGGAAGGATAGGCGAGTGATGTGTGTTATTCATCGCAAGGACTATTCGGACATTGTCAAAAAACTGGGAATTGATGAAACCGTTAGCCCGCGTACCGCAATGAAAGATGAAGTGCATAAATATGTTGGTGAAAGCGCTGTTCGCTATAGCCAGCAGATTCGCGGTTCAGACATAGGTGTTTATGAAATATTGATTGAAGAAGATGCTCCCGCCATTGAACACGTGCTTGCTAATTTGGATTTACCTGTCGGTAGATGGCGGGCGGCATCACTGTCGCATAATGGCATTGTCCGAGTACCACGTCCTGACGATCACTTTGAAACGGGTGATTATATTGTTGCGTTAATCCACGATGATGCCGTTGAAGAGGTCATCAAAATGTTTACGGGAACGGGACGATAGCGAATGAATAAACGGCTGATTGCTTATTACCTCAGTACAGTTTGTACATTTCTTGCTGTCGCGATGGGGTCTTGTGTTCTATTTGCGTTTCCTGTGTTGGGGCATCGCACCGGAGATGATTGGCAATCACTATCGTTTGAAACCGAGGGATTTCTGGGCTTACTTTTAAGTGTTGTTGTAAGCGTGGCGATTGGATTGATCTTAAGGCGGTATGCGGGTGATGATGTTAAATCGGAGACTCCTCGGCGCAAAGAGGCAATGGCAGTGGTCGGCTTGAGTTGGGTCATCGCTACGATTCTCGGAGCATTGCCGTTTTGGATTAGTGGTGTTCGCTATGCAGCTCCTCTGCGGCTCGACGCACCGGATCATATTGAAATCTTCGATATGTCCATTGCGCCGAGGCAGCAATGGAAAGCACTAGATCAACCGGTTTCGGCAGATCAATTCGATGTACTCACTGCTTTGCTTGAAGATGACTTACCATCCCAGGGAATGACATATGCTGAATTAAATACAGTCCTAGGCCGAGATGATTGTGGAAATATTGTTAAAAGCTTGGTTACCATTCCAGGGCTTAATCGTTGGTTGGCTGTTTCCAGTGAACTTGGCGGTTCGGTTCGACTTAAGTGGCTCAAGATGAAATTCGCGAATTCTGTCTTTGAATCTCAATCCGGCTTTAGTACGACTGGGGCCACGGTTATTAACAAACTAGAAGATCCTGGGTTAGTGCCATACTGTATTTTGTATTGGCGAAGTATGACGCACTTCTTAGGTGGCCTAGGGATCATTGTTTTGTTCGTCGTACTTCTGGGCGGCGATTCAGCGGGCAAAATACTCATGAAAGCCGAAATGCCCGGACCGTCCAAGGATGGTGCAACTCCTAAGATGCAAGATACGGCGCGACGATTTGGAATTTTCTATCTAGTACTCAATATCTTGCTAACGGTTCTTTTGATGTTCGCCGGCATGAACCTGTTTGATGCCATGTGTCACGCCTTTGGCACGATGGCCACCGGTGGCTTTAGCACTTACGACACCAGTGTTGGACATTTTGATAGTGCGACAATTGATTACATTATTACGCTCTTCATGATTGCTGCAGGCACTAACTTCGCCTTGTTTTACACCTTGGTAGTCTTGGACAAATCAGGAAAAGATTTTTGGGTGTGGATTAAAGGGAAGTTGACGAGTATTTTCAGTGACATCGAATTTCGAGTTTACTTAGGAATTATTGTTTTTTCAACGATTGCGATCATGGCATCTGGGATGGTTGCAGGGGATTGGGATTTACCGGCCGATGCTGCGGCTGAAGATTCCATTGTGGCTGCAATATTACGTAGTATTCGATATGGCTTATTTCAAGTTGTAGCAATTGTGACCACCACAGGATTTGGAACACATGATTTTGATTCATGGAGCCAATTTGGTCGTTGCCTGATGTTTGCCTTGATGTTCATCGGAGGCTGTGCTGGCAGTACTGGTGGAGGGATGAAAGTTATTCGCCATGTCTTGTTTGTAAAGATATTGGGTCAAGAAGTTGAACACGTTTATCATCCATCCGTTGTCCGCCCGCTGAGGCTAGGCGGCGTGGTTTATGACAATCAAGAAATGCGGCGGAGTATTTTGGTCTACTTTGGATTGGTTACTATAATTTTTATGGCGAGTTGGCTCGCAATTGTAGCATTGGAACCCAATAGCACTTGGCCGATTGACCAGACAGAAAACAAACTCATAGATTCAGCCAGTGCGGTGGCTGCGACGTTAAATAACATTGGCCCAGGTTTGGGAATTGTTGGAGCGACTAATAATTACAGCGACTATAGCCCAGCGAGCAAGTTGATTTTTACCTGGTTAATGATGCTTGGCCGATTGGAATTATTTTCTATCCTCGTCCTCTTCTCATGGTCTTTTTGGAAACGATCTCGCTAACAAGTTTTCGGTTCTCATTGGAACGAGACGATGAAAGATGATCAGATGGCTGATGCTAATCTAACGGAATTACTATCCGGTGCTTGCCCACAATCAGTAGCGCAATTGGAAGATGTGTTAAGCACTCCGACCGCCGCTGTCATTGAGATGTTCGCGCGTCTCGATGGTCATCTATTAATGGTCGGTGCGGCCGGAAAAATGGGACCAACAATGGTACGGATGGCCCATCGCGCGATTGTCGAATCGGGAAGTAAGATGCGATTAACCGCGGTGTCACGATTTAGTGATCTCAGCGTACGGGGGCGCATAGAAGAGTGGGGAATTGAAACAATCGCTTGCGATATGTTGTTGCCTTCGCAGGTTTCCGCGTTACCCAATTGCACGCATTTGATTAATTTGACAGGGTTCAAGTTCGGCGCTGCTGCTAACCCGGCACTTACTTGGGCCACCAATTGCGATATCCCCGCCACACTTTGCCGTCGGTTTTCAGAAAGCAAAATTGTGGCATTCTCGACTGGTAATGTCTATGGCATGGTGCCGCCTGCGACGGGTGGAAGTTTGGAGTCGAGTCGTTTGGAGCCGGTGGGAGAGTATGCGATGGCGGCGTTGGGTCGCGAGCGAATGTTTCAATACTATTGCGAGCAACTACAACTTCCGACGTTACTTGTGCGTTTGAATTATGCAACGGAATTGAGGTATGGAGTCTTAGTGGATGTTGCGACGTCAGTTTTGAACGATCAAACAATTGATGTGACCACCGGCTTTGTCAACGTGATTTGGCAAGGAGATGCAAATGCGATGGCTTTACGATGTTTGGAATTGCCCACGGTTCCCGCTCGGCCAATAAATCTCACGGGGCCTACGGGGCTTAGTGTGAGAAGTGTTGCTCAACAGGTAGCCGCGCTCGCGGGCGTGGCAGTCGAAGTGACTGGAACGGAAAGAGAGACGGCTTTGTTGAGTCAAGCGACACATAATTATGAGATCTTGGGAACGCCTCAAATGGATCTGGAAACTATGCTGCGGTGGACTGTGCAGTGGCTACAGCAAGGGGGTGCGTCATTGGGGAAACCAACCAAGTTTAATGCTACCGACGGAAAATTCTGAAGTTGTGTTAATTTCAACTTCCGGCACGGCCTCACTGCGGTGTTTTGGACCCGGCGGATGTGACACTCAAAAAGGGTATGTCGCTCTTTGGTCTCCCTTCTCACAGGCTCCCTCCAACAACGCTTTTGCGTGATGAAATAAATAGCGACATACCACTTCTTGAGACTAGCATGCTTAATTGGCTTGAGACTCAACTGGCTACGGACGGGCTATTTTTCCATTGGCGAATTCGTTCCGTCAGAGGGTTAGTCGGACCTCGTCGTGACTGGGAAATTGTGTCGCTGTTGTGGTCGCTACGATTAGCCGAGAAGGCGTTGGTTGTGAGTTTCGCATTACTAATGCGAGCAATATTGAAACAAGAAGCAGATTCCCCACCGTCGCTTTGCCCGCTAATAAACCACATCTCGTTTTCATAAAAAATGGCGTGCGGCGCGAACTCAATCCAGGTTTCCTCGTCCAACTGTTGGGGATCATGCGGCAGGTTTGCGATGTCCTTCGTGTGGTTGGCAACTAACAACTCAATCCGGTGTCGCCGCATGATACTGTCGGCCACCGCTTGTAGAATGTCTCGCTGCAGTGAACAGGCCGCCTCGTGGTTAGAAAAAAAGCGACAGGCACGTTGCAATCGACGAATACTCACGCGTTGTGTTTCGTCGAGTTTGTCGATGAGCAATTCGAGAGTCTTTTCGATGATGGTTCTCGTACCATCGACTTGGAACCACGGGCAGCAGTAGAGTCCAAGGACGAATTCACGTATTTGTTCGAGTGTTATTTGTCGACGGATCGTGAAACTTTCGGAAGTTGGCAAAATCCGATAACCGTCAGCGAGATTATCAAAACGAACAGGTAAACCCGAAGTGCGTATAACACTTAGGTCTCGATAAATAGTACGTTTGCTTACTTGGAATCGATCTGCTAATTCAACGGCGTTGAGTCCGGCTCCTTGTTGAATACAGGAAATGATTTCCAGAGTGCGAGTAATATTTTTTTTGTCAGATGAATTGTGAGTCATGTAATTTTTGCCTCCATGCAAAATTCGTACATTATGAAATAGTTGCCAAGGATTGCAGTAACAACAATAACAACAGTTGAAAAATAACTGCTCTATATTCTTCAGTTGCCAACCAAGGGTTAAAGGCGCCCTTAAAAACATCGAAAAGCCAAATAAAAAAGTAGATTTGTGATGAATCCCCAAATAAGCCGGAATGCGTTAGAATACGGTGCGGCTTAAAGTTGCCAAAATGAACTCAGTTATTAGTAAAAACCAGGAGAGCTTGTATGCATCCGCACCGTTATGTTGAACGTTTAGTTGATTTGATAGATCCTGCGGCAAACGTGTTGTTAAATGTGACCAACGAGGAAGCTGCGGAAGCTGTTGCTGCAGGCGATATTCAGCGGGTTGGTGAAATCGACGGACAGTTTGCAATTATCCAAAAACGCGGCAATATTGTGCGCATGGCACGATCCATTGGGCGGCCAATGCGTTATTTTTTGGCAAAGCGGTCAGCAGGCCCCTGCTTGATCGTGGCTGAGCGGATGGAGGAAATCCAGCAGGCGCTAGCTGAGGAAGGACTTGCTGATCAGTTTCATCCGTCCTACACACGCATGGTACCGGCACATTACATTGTCGAGATTACGTTGATTGGTTGCCCAGATCCAAATCCTGTGAACAAACGGTTTTTCACTCCACCGCGTAATGAACATAGCACAGACTTAAATGAAATAGGCCGAATGTATATAGGCAAAGTTGCTCAAGAATTGAATGATTGGCTTGATCATGTTCCTGCCGATGAACCTCTGGGCGTGTTGTTCTCCGGTGGTATCGATAGTGGTGCAGTCCTGCTGTTGCTGAACCACCTGTTGCTACAACGTGGTGAATCTGCAGGGCGACTCAAAGCATTTACGCTGAGTGTTGCTGGTACGTCTTCTGATGCCACTAACGCAAAACAGTTTTTAGACGAAACCGATTTAAGTATGTTGCTGGAAGTGATTGATGTTCCCTCCGAGCAAGTTGATTTCCGCGAAGCGATTCGGATTATCGAAGACTATAAGCCTTTGGACGTACAATCCGCAACAATGGCTTGGGCTTTAATGCAACAAATTCGTCAGCAATATCCAGATTGGAGGTATCTTATTGATGGTGATGGCGGCGACGAAAATCTTAAAGACTATCCTATCGAGGATAATCCTGAACTAACAATCGCGAGTGTTTTGAATAATTTGATGCTGTATCAAGAAGGCTGGGGTGTCGATTCCATTAAACATTCCCTGACGTATTCCGGCGGACAGAGTCGAGGTCATGTGCGATCTTATGCCCCCGCAGCGAAACTTGGATTCCGTGGTTTTAGTCCGTTCGCGTTACCAAGTGTGATCGGAGTTGCCGAAGGGATTCCATTTATCGAGTTGACGGATTGGAACCACGAACAGTTATATCGCTTGAAAGGTGAAATCGTGAAACGCGGAGTGGAGGCGATCACCGGTGTTACGATGCCAATTTTTGAAAAATGTCGATTTCAACATGGAGCAGTTTCTCTAGAGGGCTTTGCTGAATTGTTCCCCGCCGACGAACAGGTTTACCGGGATACTTTTGCAGATATCTTTATTCGATAATGACTACGGATCTCCCAACTCTGTCGGACCAGCAGATTGTCAATTTGCGCCCTGACCGCAATTCCGTTGATCCGTCCAAGCCGTATGCATTCATGGTGGAAGATGAATGTTCAGCCAGTGGTGAACTGACAAAAGTTGCGACGTTGTTTTTGACTAGCAGTGAATGTGCGTTTCGTTGCACCATGTGCGATCTCTGGAAAAATACGCTTGAGCAACCGGTAGAGTCCGGCGCAATCGGAAAACAGATTCGGTGGGCGTTAAACGAGTTAGAGATAGATCTAGCCGCTCCGCAACGACAAGGGATTTCTACGATCAAGCTCTACAACAGCGGCAACTTTTTCGACAACCGCGCGGTGCCTCGTAATGACTGGCCTGAAATCATAGAGTTGGTCGCAGGATTCGAATCCGTAATCGTCGAAAATCACCCAAAACTATGCAAGCAGAATTGCTTAGAGTTTAAAAGCTTGCTGGCCGGACGATTGGAAATCGCAATGGGCCTCGAAACGGTGCATCCTCAAGTGTCGCGGTGGTTAAATAAACAGATGTGCTTGGAAGATTTCCAAGAGGCCACTCAACGGTTAATTTCGCATGATATCAACGTCCGCGCGTTCGTTTTATTGCGGCCACCGTTTTTGACGGAACAAGAAGGAGTGTACTGGGCCACAAAAACGATGGAATATGCTTTTGATTGTGGTGTGGAATGTTGTTCGTTGGTCCCGGTGCGAGGTGGTAATGGTGTGTTGGATCAGTTGCAAAAACGGGGAGAATTTACTCCGCCGAATCTAAAATCGATGGAAAGTACGTTGGTCGCTGGCCTGCACATGAATCGTGGGCGCATATTGATGGATTTGTGGGATGTGGAGAGATTTGTGACTTGTCACCGTTGTGCGCGCGATCGACAAAATCGGATTTTGCAAATGAACCAAACACAGACGGTTATTCAAGGGGATGAGTGTGGCAACTGTGGGTGAACAAGGCAAACGATTTCTTGTGATTGGCGCGGGATTTTCCGGTTCGCTGCTGAGTGCCATTCTAGCGCGGCATGGCAAACAGGTTACTTTGATTGATCACGCCAAACATCCCCGTTTTGTCATTGGTGAATCCTCGACACCAGCAGCCGGATTGATTTTACGAACGTTGGTCAAACGCTATGGACTATCGGAACTGGGGCCGTTGACTAGATATGGCCGTTGGGTGAACGAACTAGCGAGTGTGCGGCGAGGAGCAAAACAAGGGTTTAGCTATTTTTTTCACCAAGCCGATACAGACTTTCAAGTTGCTGAATCCCATCCAAATGAGTTATTAGTTGCCGCTAGTTCGGCGCTCGAATTAGCGGATACCCAGTGGTTGCGCTCAGATGTAGATCAGTTTTTATGTGATTACGCTAGGCAGCAAGGTGTTATCCTGCGTGACCTGACGACTTTAAAGTCATTGCAGCGTGATGGAGTGAGTGGCGAATGGGCGACAACGGTTGTCGATAGCGCAGGTGGACAGGAGAGGTTGCAATTTGATTGGGTCGTGGATGCCTCAGGGCAAGGCGAAGCCGTCACCCGGTTATTGGGTTTGCCCAGCGGTGATCTGCATGGTTTGAAAACGAATACGGTAGCAGTGTTCAGCCATTTTGATGGTGTTAAGAGTTGGGATGCGCTGCTGGCCGAAGAGCGACAAGATACTAAGGACTTTCCGTTTCCGGCTGATACGTCAGCGCAACATCATGTACTTGAGGAAGGGTGGTTGTGGTGTTTGCGGTTTGATCATAGCGTGACGAGTGCTGGGCTTGTACTGGACGCCCACTCCCTCGCCGATGGTTGGCAACAAATCCCAGCCGAAAAAATGTGGCGCACACATATTGCGAGCTATCCAAGTTTGAACCGAATGTTTCAAGACGCTCAATTGTCTGTTATGCCCAATCGCTTTCTCAAGACGCAGCGATTACAACGGATTGCTGGGCAGGCTGCTGGGCAAGGTTGGGTGAGTCTGCCACACACCGCTGGCTTTATCGACCCACTACATAGCACGGGTATTGCGCATTCAATGAGCGGAGTTGAACGATTGGCGGACATCTTCTTGAGTGTGGACAGTGGGCACCAAGTTGGAGTGGATGCCTATGGAGAACAAGTGCTAGGTGAACTAAAGTTGATTGATTTGCTGGTGGCAGGTTGCTACTTAGCGTTGCCATCGAAACGCCATTTTGAAGCATATTGCATGCTATATTTTGCGGCGGCTACGACTTACGAGAAAAATCGTATGGATTCCGATGATTGTAATCTCGGCCATGCGATGTTCCTCGCAGATGACGCGAAATGGGTAACGGCTGTACGGGATGTATTTTATCACTTGCAGGAATTAGCAATGTCCCAAAATTGGGGGGAACCGGCACAATTTGAAGCGATTATTCGGAGAAAAATAAAACGGTATAATCATGCCGGATTATGTGACGCTGCGGTGTCATCCATGTACCAATATACAGCGGCAATGTAGTAATTCATCGGTTATTGAGGGTTATTGGCGGTAGCACTTCGCTGACACTATTGTGACGCGTTGTTGGGGAATTACGTCGCAGATCGAGTTTGACGTCGATATAAGTCAATCGATACAATAGAGAGTAGATAAGACATGTAAAGGATAGCAGTCTTTACGATTCTGAGCAGCACCTCCCACAAAAAACCAAACCAATCCCGCCTAACGCTTGCTCGGGAAAATTGAAGACCTACCAAGGTTAGCGTAATTTAGGCTACGGCCTTGGTGTGATTTCAATAAAAAACGACACATCAATCAATGGTGCGATTGGTGTGATACAGAATCCCCCCCTTTTTATTCTGTGACATATCATGAAGCGATTAATTTGTTCAACACTGATTTGCATAATACTTTCGTCTTCCGTGTTGGCTGAGAGTCCTCTACACGAACAAATCGATACGGCGGTTTCCCAGTATCAGGTGTTAAACAATGAGAATTTGGCTACGGACGCTGAGTTTCAGCGACGTGTTTACTTGGATCTGTTAGGAACGATTCCATCTGCCCAAGAAACGCGTTCCTTTTTAGACGATGCGTCTGCAGATAAACGCGAACAACTAGCGAATCGGATTATCGCTGATCCTCGCTTGAACCACCGTTTGGCGAATGTATTTGACGTCATGTTGATGGAGCGAATTGCCGATGGGCAAATCAAATCCGCACAGTGGCGTCAGTATTTGTATGACTCATTCGTTGAAAACAAACCTTACAATATTCTGGCTCGCGAAATATTAGCTTCCAATGGTGCTGACCCAACCTCCCGACCAGCCGCGAGATTTTATTTAGATCGAGCAGGTGAAACAAATCGGCTAACACGGGATGTCGGTCGGATGTTCTTCGGCATGGACATGCAATGTGCACAATGTCACGATCACCCATTGATCGATGGTTATTTTCAACGTGATTACTACGGGTTGTTTGCATTTTTTAATCGCAGCCATATCTTAACAGATACAGCCAAGAAGAATTACTTTGCGGAAAAATCCGTCGGTAACGTTTCCTTTAAAAGCGTATTCACCGAGGAAGCTGGCGAAACAGGACCTCATTTGCCTGGAGACGCGCCGATTGCCGAGCCAATTCATAAAAAAATAGATGAATATAAAGTCCGACCTCGGGCGAACGTTGTGACTGTGCCGACATATAGTCGTCGAGAGCAATTGGCAGAGACAGCAACCAATGGCAAGAACCGAGCGTTCAACCGTAATATTGCCAATCGGCTCTGGGGATTAATGAACGGTCGTGCATTAGTTGCGCCCGTCGACTTACAGCACTCCGGAAATCCTCCACTCAATCCGGAATTGATGAGTGTACTTGAAGCAGGCATTGTGCAATTAAATTTCGACGTGAAGGTTTTTTTACGTGAGATTGCATTGTCAAAAACGTATCAACGTGCCTATCAGCTGGAATCGGGTGCCCAAGTGACGGCCGCCCACATCCAGGGGAAACTTGAAAGTGTTGAAACTGTACAGACTGAGTTGAGCCAGCAAGTCAGCGCTGCATCTCAAGCCTGGCAGCAACAGCAAGTTGTCGTTGCCAAACTCGACACGCAATGGACTGAAATTAGAGCGGCTTACGTAAAGGCGGATAAAGCCGCCTCGGTCAAACTGGATAAATATTTAAAAGAGGACGGCATTCGTGTAACAGCGACGAATAGCATCACCCAGCGTTTACCCAAACGGGATGCATTAGCTATTGCCACCGCGGAAATTGATACTGTTCTAAAGCTATTACCCGCAGAAAAAGGGGTTGTGGATGCCGCGGCAGCGTTCAAGAAAAAATTAGCTGCGAGTAACGCTGAATTAATAAAGCTAGCAGCAACTCGCGTCAAAGCGGAGGGCAAAACCAAAGCGGAGTTAGCCGATCTTAGCCCATTACAAGTTGCTCTCGATACGGCCTGGCAAGTGTGGGAACCGGGAAAAATAGAACGGCAAGCGGCGGCCACGAAAGAACAAGTACTGCGAAACGCTTATGAAAAAATACAAGCGGAATTCAACGCAATGGACGCACAAAAACTTCGCTGGAAACGAATTCAAGTTGCGGCTGTACTCGACGAACAAGTTGTTTCTCAGCAGGCGCAGTTGCTGGTATTACAACAGAAAATTAACCAAAGCACAGGTCAAGTCAATGCGGACAAACAAGAATTAACCAAGCTCCAAAGTAATCAACAATCAGCGCAGCAAACCCACCAACAAGTGAAGAGTGCCTTAACGGGCGTCGAAAAACAACGAGCTTCCAAGCAAGTCGCCGTTGAATTGATGGATGAATTAATTGTTACAACCAACGCTGCGATTAAATCGATCTCCACCGACGACGATGCCTTAGCCGTGGTTAGTCTATTGAAACAACAGCAAAGCCGTTTAGGTTCGGAGATGGTGGAAGTGGACAAGGACGTCAAAATTGTCCAGACCGAAGTGTCCGCAAAAGCAAAACAGCTTCAGTCTGCCGTGACGGCGGTGACAGAAATGCAAAAGGTACTTGATGCAAAGTTGGCTACCATGCAAACGCAACAACAACAACTGGCGACCGCGCAACCGGCACTTGTAACCAGCCTTGAAAAACAGGCGGAAGCACATGAAAAACTTTCACGGGTGCTAGTATACGAGTTTGTCGTCAGTGATCTTAAACCACTGACACCAGAACAACTAGCAAATACGGTTCTGGAATCTCTCGGCGTCACCGAGACGTTTCGCGTTCAAGTAGAAGCGGAACTTGCCAAGACCAATCCACTGACTGATGCAGATAAACAAGATGCTGCAAGAATGGCAACTCGACAACGAGAGGTAAGCGAAAAAGTACAAGCGAAAATTGTTAGTCTAGAAAATGAATTCATCAAACTATATGCCGCGGGGGCGGGACAAGTGCAAACGGATTTTTTTGCAACGATCGACCAGGCGTTATATTTTACCAACGGCAGCCGAATTAAGGGTTGGGTGAATTCGAATTCGTATTTGACTGGGCGTTTGCTCAAAACTGAATCGGCCCCAGAAATTGCGGAACAACTTTATATTAGCTTGTTGAACCGCCGCCCAACCGCACAAGAGACGAAACAAGTAAGCGATTACCTAACAGCTCGTACAGATCAAAAAGCAGAGACGGTGCGTGAAATGATCTGGGCTTTGTTGGCGTCGACCGAGTTTAGATTTAATCACTAGGATTGTCCTTAACGATCAGTTTTTAACATTAGTTGTGAGTAAGCCCATGAAAAGTAATTATGCATGCAAATCAAACGAGCACGAAATTGCGAGGCGAGGTTTTTTAGGCACAATGTTGGGAACGGCTGGGGTTGTCGGTGGTCTCGGTGCCTTCACCAATCGGTCTATAGCCACCGAACTGGAAAGAAAACAAAAACGGGTGGTGGTGTTTAACATGGCCGGTGGAATCAGCCAGTTGGAAACATGGGATCCCAAGCCGGGGACAGATACTGGCGGACCCTTTCGGGCAATACCGACATCGGTGCCAGGTGTCCACATATCAGAATTGTTGCCCAAAACAGCGAAGTTAATGCACCATTTAGCATTAGTACGAAGTATTAACATCAAAGAAAATGATCATGGTAAAGGTCGTTATGCCATGTGGACTGGGCGCCGCCAAACACCTGCTCAAGATTTCCCGCAAATCGGTGCAGTGATGGCAAAATCATTAGGTGCCGATAAAAACGCATTGCCGGGGCATATCCAAGTATCCAGCAGTACGGGTGGGCGCAGTAATGACTCGGCTTACTTGGGGCCGGCGTTTGCCAGTATTTCGATTGCCAGTGGAAAGCCTCCGGCCAATTCCGCGCGACCTGAGGGAATGACAGAAAAACAAGACATATTACGAAACGAATTTCGTCGTAGCGCGGACAATCGATTTTCTTTGCGACGTCGCAGCGCGCAGACTGACGCTTACGCACAGAGTTATGAACAAGCGCAACAGCTCATGGCGAACCGTGATGTCTTTGATATTACCAAGGAGTCACCCAAAGATCATGAGCGCTATGGAAAACATGAGCTAGGGCAACATAGCTTATTAGCTCGACGATTGTTAGAAAAAGGTGTTACCTTTGTGCAAGTCACGCACTCGAACTATGATACGCACAACGAAAATTTCAATTTTCACCTAGAACAAGTCGGAGAATTCGACAAAGCCTATTCAGCGTTGGTTGAGGATTTGGCAGTACGGGGAATGTTGGATAGCACGTTGATTATTGTCATGAGCGAATTTGGCCGTACCCCTCGTATCAATCAGTACTATGGCCGTGATCATTGGGGAACAGCGTGGTCGATTTGCCTAGGTGGTGCTGGGATTCAACGTGGTGCGGTGATTGGCTCAACCAATGACAACGGTACAGCCGTGAAAGACCGAGAAGTTGATCACGGCCATTTGTTTCACACATACTTACAGGCCGTAGGAGTTGATTCATTAGGCAGCTTTAGCATCGGTGGTCAAGATATTCCTGTGGCTGATCCTTCGCATGCCCCGATTGAGGAGCTACTTGCATAATGACGTTTTTTGAAACCACTGAAGTCACCGTAGATCCCACTGCTACTCATGTTGATAAGACATGGAAGTACACGAGCCCGTTAATTACTTGTCGGTTTGATCCAGCGGGAAAATATGTTTTTGCGACCGCTCAAGATAATGCTTTAATTCGCTGGACTTTGGCTGACGGTGCGATGAAGGTTTATAAAGGTCATGATTCTTGGATTCGCGACATTGAATTTTCACAGGACGGCAAGACTGTTGTTTCCAGCGGTTGTGATGATCGTTTGTTTTTTTGGGACGTCGAAGAAGCCGCCGAAGAGCCCAAACCGACGCGAGAGATTCATGCGCATAAAGGATGGATTCGGTCTATCCAACTAAGCCCCGATGGAACATTGCTTGCAAGTGGTGGCAATGACCGCATTGTTAAAATTTGGAATATGGCTGATGGTAAGTTAGTTAAAGAGCTTGTAGGCCATGAAATCGATATCTACAGTGTGATGTGGCACCCTAAAGATGGAACATTGTTTAGTGGTGACTTGACGGGAAAAATATACCGTTGGGATACGGTCTCTGATAAACCGGCCTTAATTTATGACGGCAAAGACCTCTATACTGCGAATACTGGTCAAAAAGCTGGTTACGGTGGCATCCGCGGCATGGCTCTAAGCGAGGACAATAAAACTTTATACGCATGTGGTCTTCACAAAGCGACCAATCCGTTTGGGGCTGTGCAAGAACCGTTAATACTAGCTTTCGACTTGGAATCCAAAAAAGTAGTCAAAAAATGGGAAGTCGCTGGGCTCAAAGCGATTGCTTGGGAAATCAAACTCCACCCCCAAGGATTTTTATTTTGTGTTTGTGGTGGTGGCGCTGGTGGTTATTTGACGTTTATCAAGCCGGACGAAGACAAAGATTACCATCGTGCGAAATTACCGAATGTTTCACGAGGCATGGATTTACATCCAGATGGTGTGCAAATCTGTGTGGCGCATTATGATAAACAACTGAGGATTTGTCGTTTACAGGCTAAAGTCGAAGAGAAAAAAGAAGGGTAGTAAGTATGAACATTCGCAACATTCGGCTGCTGCCCAATGCACGCAGTTTATTGTGGTTGGTCGTCGTCTTGTCGACTCTTGCTATGATGAAGCCGATGGAAGTTTCCGCTCAGGTAATTATCTTACCGACGACTCGCACCTTTTCGATTGGCACAAGTGTTTCAGTGCCAGATCGCGGATTTATCGGATTAGGTGGAGTTCGATATGGTGCGTTAGGAAGAACATCTTACGGCACGCCGGGCATGGGCATGTTGTCATTGTTTGGAGCTTCGCCGTTGTTTAATCACCGCGCGACTTCGCAAACCCTTGGCAGCACACAATCCGTCTTAGGTGTTCAGATCATCGATCTAAAAGAACTTGATCGCCAAGTGTTTCAGCTTGGGGGAGACATCGTGCGGGCCAAGCAAGCGGCGGGTCTTTTGTCGACTCCCGAAAAAGAATTGCCCAGCCGAATTCCTTTGGCCTTGCGAAATTCATTCTCGGTACCGCGCTAATAAGTAGTAACCGTTACGCTAGATCCCGTGACCCGTGAAGTTCGCCGACTTACGAGGTGATGTGTTAGTTGTGGGCGCTGGAGTCGTCGTTCGAGTGATTTTCGATAGAGTAAAATACCGGCATGAAATTATTTGACCGCAAAAACTTGGTTCTCGTTTGCAGCCTGTTGCTTGTCGCAAAATCGAACGCGTCGGCGGACGAGGTGCAATTTAATCGTGATATCCGCCCCATTTTGGCAAATCACTGTTTTGCCTGTCACGGGCCCGATGCTGCACAGCGGGAGGCAGAGTTACGACTAGATCTGGAATCAGCGGCAAAGGCGGATCGAGACCCAAAGGTAATTGTTGCTCACAACGCAAAATCTAGCGAGTTAACGACCCGCATTAACTCCGCGGATCATGATTTGGTAATGCCACCAATTGAGTTTGAAAAACCATTGTCTACTAAGCAAAAGGCATTGCTTACGCAATGGATCGAACAGGGTGCCCCATGGGATGATCATTGGGCGTTCGTATCTCCGACGAGTCCGCCCTTGCCTACCGTGAAACAAGAATGGGTAAACAACGCCGTCGATCAATTTGTAGTCACTCGAATGCGCGAGTTGAATAACGATCTGAGGCCGAGTCCAATTGCCAGTCGAGTAACATTGATTCGTCGTTTGAGTTTTGACTTGCGAGGGCTCCCACCAACGATGGAAGAAGTAGCGGGTTTTGTAGCGTCTGGAGACTATGAATCGGTCGTTGATGCAATGTTGGCGAGTGAACAATTTGGCGAACGCTTGGGGATGTACTGGTTGGATTTGGTGCGTTATGCAGACTCAGGAGGCTATCACAGCGATGTGTCGATCCATATTTCTCCTTACCGCGACTATGTCATCCAAGCGTTTAATGAGAACATGCCATTTGATCAATTTACTCGCGAACAGCTTGCCGGCGATTTATTGCCAAATCCCACCCAACGACAAATCATCGCAACGGGCTACAATCGATTAAATAAGACGACTGAAGAGGGTGGTGCTCAGCCAGGTGAGTATTTAACTAAATATGCCGCCGACCGAGTGCGGACGACGTCCGGAACATGGCTCGGCTTGACGCTGGGTTGCTGTGAATGTCACGACCACAAGTACGATCCGTTTACCACCAAGGATTTTTATCGCTTTGTAGCGTGCTTTGCAGATATCGAGGAAAAAGGTGTTTACGGCGGCAGTAAGCGTGACCCTGAAATCAAAGTGGCGACTGCTCCGCAAGCTAAGCAACTTGCTAAATTAGAAAAGCAACTTGCTCTGTTGCAATCCCAGGTGAAGGATGCAACTCAAGGGGAAGCTGTCCAAAAGCAAATCGATGTTATCAAAGAGCAGCGGACGGCCATTGAGAAACAGTTTGTACGGACGATGATTACTCGCAGCGTGGAACCCACGGTAATTCGTGTATTACCACGTGGTGACTGGCTAAACTCCAGCGGCGCTGTTGTGGATCCAGGCGTGCCTGAACACTTTGGAAAAGAGACGAGTCCTCGCGAGCAACGGTTCACGCGACTTGACTTAGCTAATTGGATTGTCGCTAAGGAAAATCCGTTGACGAGTCGGGTGTTTGTTAATCGATTATGGAAAATGTTTTTTGGTCGGGGGCTTTCGTCTCGTCTTGACGATTTGGGTATCCAAGGTGAGTGGCCCACTCACCCGGCACTGCTGGATTATTTATCTGTCCGGTTTGTGGATTCGGGTTGGAATGTTAAGCAAATAATCAAATTGATTGTTATGTCGCGTACGTATCAACAGTCATCAACGTTACGTCCAATGGATATTTCAGCGGATCCAATCAACTTGTATTTTGCCAGACAATCACGGTGGCGTCTCGAGGCCGAATTTATTCGTGACAACATACTGTCGGTGAGTGGTTTGTTGGATTTAACCATTGGTGGTCCGAGTGTTTTCCCCTATCAGCCATCAGGGTATTGGCGTTACTTAAACTTTCCTACACGCACTTGGAAATCTGATAGTGGCACGAGTCAGTATCGCCGTGGACTTTATACACATTGGCAGAGGACGTTGGTGCACCCAGCGATGTTGGCGCTCGATGCTCCGACGCGGGAGGAATGTACTGCGATGCGTAGTATTTCCAATACTCCCGCGGCCGCATTGACTTTACTAAATGATCCAACGTTTGTGGAAGCTGCTCGAGCATTGGCGGCGCGAGCGGTTCAACTGGGGGGCGAACGGGAAAACGACAAGATCCGCTGGTTGTTTTTGCAAGTGTTATCGCGACCTGACACGCAACAAGAGCGAGGAGCTGTGGTGCAAATATTGAAGACTGCTCGGGAGCATTATACAGATGACCCGCAGGCGGCAGTCCAACTGCAGACGAATGGACTGTTTAAGTTGGAGTCGACGGTCGATGTGATTGAAGTCAGTGCGTGGACTATGGTGTGTCGTGTGGTTTTGAATTTAAGCGAAACCATAACTCGTAATTAATGAGGTTTATTTATGCAACGCCAGCCATTTGAAAACGAAAATAATCAGCCGATGTTAAACACACTAGCGAACCGCCGTCAGTTCTTAGGTCGTGCTTCGGGTGGATTGGGCATGACCGCGTTGGCTTGCTTGCTGCGGGCTGAAGAGTCGCAAAGTACGGGGTTGATGCCGGGAATTGAAGGGGGTCTTCATTTTCCCGCACGAGCGAAACGAGTGATTTTTCTTTGTATGGCAGGCGGCCCATCTCATCTGGAATCATTTGACTACAAACCGAAACTTGCTGAAATGCATGGTAAACCGATGCCGGAAACATACACGACAAATCAGCCGATTGCTCAGCTACAAGGTCAGAAGCTCATTTGTCAGCAGCCAATGATCCCTTTCCAAAAACATGGTGATTCAGGCATCGAAATATCGGATGTGTTTCCGCACATTGGAAAAATGGCAGATGAACTCTGTGTGATCAAGAGCATGCATACGGATCAGATCAATCATGATCCAGCTCACACCGTGATGAATACTGGCACATCGATTTCAGGCCGTCCGAGTATGGGGTCATGGGTAACCTATGGACTCGGTAGCGTTGCGAGCGATTTACCAGGATTTGTCGTACTGACCAGCAAAGGTGGTCGCAATCCTCAGCCGATTGCCACTCGTCAATGGCATAGCGGTTTTTTACCCGGCCGTTATCAGGGTGTGCAGTTTCATTCAGCAGGATCACCTGTTTATTATGTGCAGAACCCCGCAGGGGTCAGTAAAGACTTGCAAGGCCAAGTTATTGATACCGTGAATAAACTAAATGGACTACGTAATCGGAAAGTCAAAAACCCCGATATTTCGACGCGCATTAAACAATACGAACTAGCGTTTCAAATGCAGGACAGTGTTCCGCAGTTGATGGATATTGCAGACGAATCCCAAGCGACTTTGGATCTGTATGGCGTAACAAAAGCCGATGGCAGTTTTGCCTACAACTGTTTGCTCGCGCGACGTATGGCCGAGCAAGGAGTTCGCTTTATTCAACTATATCATCGAGGGTGGGATCATCATAATGACTTGGTCAAGTATATGGGTATTTGTGGTGGATTGTGTGATCAAGCCACTGCAGCTTTGATTCAAGATCTTAAACAACGCGATATGCTCAAAGACACTCTCATAATATGGGGGGGGGAATTTGGCCGCACCCCGATGGCTCAAACCAATAAAGGAGCGGTTGGCCGTGATCACCATATGCGAGCGTTTAGTATGTTCATGGCGGGCGGTGGTGTGAAAGGTGGAACAACTTACGGCAATACGGATGAGCTAGGGTATGACGCGGTTGAGCACCCAGTGCATGTGAATGATTTACATGCGACGATGCTGCATCTGCTGGGTTTACAACACGATCGCTTAACCATCCGATATCAAGGGCGAGATTTTCGTCTAACCGATATTGCTGGCGAAGTTATTCAGGATATTATTGCTTAGTGCCGGACTGTGATTTTTCGATGAGTTGTTCTCGACATTCGGCAATTAGGTAAAAAGAACCTGCCACGACGATGAGGTCTGCTGAATCGGCATTTTGCTCGATGTGGGAAATGCCGCGGATAGGATCGGATTCGGCTTGCAGCGTCCCTGTAGCGTTTGATTTGTTTTGTGTTGCTGACAGTTTCGCTATTTCTAGTAATGCCCCACAGTTGACTGCTCGAGGGTTGTTGTGAAATTGCGTCAATGTGATGGATTTAAATTTATCGATCAAAATATCCAGCATTTCAACGACTTGTTTATCTTGGCTACAGCTGAAAACCAGATGCCAATTTTGGTGGGAAAAATGTTGCTGCAGGTATTCGGTTAGCTTGGTGATTGAATCTGGGTTATGCGCCACATCGAGCAATATTGCGGGCTGGCCAGCAATATATTCCAAACGCCCTGGACAATTGACATGCGCTAGCCCCTCGATAATCGCGTGGTCATCAATTTCAAAGCCCTGCTCAATCAGGCAACCAACGATTCCCAACACGACTAACGCATTGTTGATTTGGTGTTGTCCGGGTAATCCGATTTCAAGTAAAGGCCAGGCCTTGGTTGTTTGATCGATTACCATCGAGACGTCCCGTAGAGTTGCACCTTGGACAGATTGTGCTGCGATTGAATATTCAATGTTTTGCCTTGCGCGAGTTATCTGAGCATCAACTTGTAACGCTCGCGATTCAATTTCAGCTTGTGGCCCCGCGGTACATCCATGCACAAGCGGTACGTTGGGTTTAATGATGCCGGCCTTTTCGGCCGCAATTAGTTCTACGGTATGGCCGAGTAGGGAAGTATGGTCGAGGCTGATGTTGGTAATTGCGGTGACGATACTGTGGCAGATGTTGGTGCTATCTAAACGGCCACCGAGCCCAACTTCGATGACCGCAATATCTACTTGTTGCTGTTGAAACCATAAGAAGGCTAAAACCGTAGTTAATTCAAAGAACGTCGGTTTTAGATCTTGGTGTGGTTGAATGTTGGCTGCAATATCCATAGCCTGCACCACCGGAACCAGTTGATTCACTAATTTGACAAATTCCAATTCACTACACAATTGCCCATTGATTTGAAAACGTTGCCTTAGGTTTTCGAGATGGGGTGAAGTGAATAGACCGGTTTTGTGTTTAGCAGCAGTGAGGATGGAGGAAGTCATCGCTGCCGTCGAGCCCTTGCCTTTAGTGCCAGCGATATGTATGGCGGGGATATCTTGTTGAGGGTTACCTAATCGAGCGGCTAAGTTTCGCATTCGGTCAAGTTTAAAAGGAACGGTTGGCTGAGCGACCATAGTCCGTTCAAAATCGAAACGGCGATAGAGAAACGCCTGAGCCTCAGCGCAAGTCGTAATGGGCACATTGGTATGCATGTTGGTGAACGGTCGTAGATGGAAGGATGAAATTGGTCTGAATAATCCGCACGATCGTCAACACCAACGTGCGTCTGTAAAGGTTTTGACTTTGCAGAGCAAGGTAAACCTTATTTATAGCGACCACGCGTCATACTTTAAGACCTACCCCATACGATTTTATTGAATTATCCGAGGCATTCATGCGATGGACATATCGGTAGGTCCTAGATTACAAGGGTGTTTGCTACGTATTAGTGGTTGAACATCTGAATAGGTCCGTGCGTACAAAACAGACGTACCGAACAAAGAATTTAGAATTCCATAGCACAAATTACATTACGAACAAATACTGGCTCTGCGATAGTTGTCGCGAAGCATTAAAGTTTAACGAAACGCGAAAGAGGATAATCTATGTCAACGTCTGCTGGCCAAAAGGGCGAAGTCATTGTTGAAACCCGCAACCTGACAAAAACCTACAAGGACTTTTGGGGTCGTAGTAAAGTACATGCACTCAAGGCACTCGACTTAAACGTTCGCCGTGGTGAAATATTTGGTTTGCTTGGTCCCAATGGTTCGGGTAAATCGACAACGATTAAACTGTTATTAGGGTTGTTGTTTCCCACTAGTGGCGAAGCATTAGTGTTTGGCAAAGATGCTGCGGATGTATCCAAAAATGAACGCATTGGATATTTGCCAGAAGAATCCTATCTGTACAAATTCCTCAACGCAGAGGAAACGCTTGATTTTTATGGTCGGCTGTTTAATATGTCGGGGGCCCGTCGCAAAAGCCGTATTCGAGATTTGATTAATCTGATCGATCTTGATTGGGCCAAGCGTCGTCAGTTGAAGGAATATTCTAAAGGGATGACCCGCAGAATTGGATTGGCCCAAGCATTGATTAATGACCCAGAGCTAATTGTGCTGGACGAACCGACTACTGGCCTAGATCCTATTGGTACGCGTGATATGAAGGATCTCATTGTTCGCTTGCGTGACCAAGGCAAAACGATTCTCATGTGCAGTCACTTGCTCGCAGATGTTCAAGATGTCTGTGATCGAATCGCAATTTTGCATCAGGGTGAACTGAAGGAACTCGGTGCCGTTGATAGTTTATTAAGCGTACAAGACATTACGCAAATTCAGGCCAAAAACCTTACGCCTGATACCGAGGAAGCAATACGGAAGTTGATCGCTGAGAATCAAGGTGAATTGGTTTCGATGGATCATCCAACGACAACATTGGAAGATTTGTTCCTTAGTATTGTGCGCGACAGTGAGTCCCGACCAGGTTTTGTTAGTCACCAAGAAGACGCAGATCAGCAAGAGGAACCGGTGGCGGCAGAGTAAGAGTTTATGAGCCGCTCGATATAAAAATACAAATTATGGAGTTAACACTCCGACGGTAACGCAGGGTAATTAGTTAAATGGTCGTAGATCAAAGCGAATTCGAATCTTTTGGTTCCTGGTTTTATATTTACATGGTCGATTTTTCCATGCTAGCATTATTCATGCTGGTCGGCTGGGCGATTTTGGCCTTTGCCTTAGCAGCCATTCGTAATAGTCCAATCCGAGCGGCTAAGATGATTGCGGGAACGATTAAGCGGGCGTTCATGGTTGATTTTCCCAGCACCTCGATTCGCCGTACTATGGCGATGTCACGTTTGGCGATTCAGGAAGCGATTCGTAATAAAGTACTTATAATCTTTGTGCTATTTGTTGCCTTGCTGTTGTTTGCCGGATGGTTTCTTGATGTTGAAAATGACCACCCCGCGCGGCTATATCTGGGATTCGTTTTATCGGCGAGTACTTATTTGTTGTTAGCACTGGCGATGTTCCTCAGTGCCTTTAGCTTACCGAATGATATAAAAAATCGCACGATCTATACGATCACGACGAAACCGGTTCGAGCGCATGAAATTTTCTTAGGGCGAGTGTTTGGATTTGCAGCCGTGGGTACATTGCTGTTGGTTTTAATGGCATCGGTGAGTTACGGATTTGTTATCCGTGGTTTGGACCACGAACATACGATTGACAAAACGGCGATCGAGTGGGATGAATCAACGGGGTTAGGCACAGGTAAGACTTCGTTGGATGGTTATCATCGTCACGATTTTACGATCAATGAAAAGTTGAAGAATGCAGATGGTTTAGTTGGTACGACTGAATTGTCTAAAGGGCATGCGCATAACATCTATTTACGTGATGGTGATTACATTGTTGAGCCACCGACAGGCGACTTGCTTGCCCGCGTGCCGGTCTACGGCAAATTGAGTTTCTTAGATCGTTATGGGCAGCCGAGTGAAGAAGGTGGCCTCAATGTAGGTAAAGAATGGACGTATCGTTCTTATATCGAAGGCAATACGCTAAGTACCGCCATTTGGGAATTTGAAAATCTAACCAAAGAGATGTTTGTTACAACTGGTAGTGATGACGGTGTATTGCCGTTGGAATTAAACTTGCGTGTATTCAGGTCAACCAAAGGAAAAATCGAAAGTCGGATTCATGGCGAGATCTTGTTGGTAAACCCCGAAGAGACATTGTCCTCAGTAGATCGTTTCAGTGCTCCAATTCCCTTTGAAGCAGATGAGTTTGTAACCTCGCAAGTCAATATAAAATTCAGTGATATTCGGCGGCAAAACCCAGTGACCGGAGAGCTACAAAATATAGACTTGTTTAAAGATTTAGTTGATAGCGGAAAACTACAAGTCCATATCCGCTGCAAGGATCACGCACAGTTTTTTGGCATGGCACGAGCCGACGTGTATATTCGAGCTCCGGAAGGTTCGTTTGAAGCCAATCTCATTAAATGCTATTTGGGTATTTGGATGCAGATGTTGCTGGTAATTTTGTTAGGTGTGTTCTTTAGTACATTCTTAAATGGTATTGTGGCATTGATTTCATCAGTCGCGATTGTCGCGATGGGAATGTTCGCGGGCTTTATTGGCGACATTCAAACGGGTGAAGCTCCCGGTGGTGGCCCGATTGAGTCGATTGTGCGAAACATTACGCAACAGGGTGCGACCTTGGAATTAGAAATGGGTGACACAGCGATCGAGGTCATTGAATCGCTCGATGGATTCTATCTTAACACCATGGAGAGCTTGGCAAAGCTAGCTCCTGATTTTTCAAAGTTCAATATGTCGGCTAAAGTTGCTTATGGGTATGACATTCATCTGAATTTGATATTAAGACAATTGGTTACTACCATGGTTTACTTTTTTGTGTTGGTACTTGCCGGTTACTTTATTCTCACATCGCGGGAGATTGCAGCGTGAACCTAAACTCGACATTTAAACGTAAAGTTGCCTACATCACAGGAATCGTTCTATTGCTGTTTCCTTTATTCTTCTTAGGGCAGCCGGCAACGAGTGGTCACAATGGCGTCGGTGAGGTAGGCGGTAAGTTAGCGCAATTGCGCGCTGAAAGTGAGTTGGCGCAATCGAATTTGGGTGAGATCAATCCGGTAAGTTCATCGATGCAGTTGGCTACGTTTGGTCTTCGCCCCGTGGCCGTCATTATCCTTTGGGAAAAAGCAACCAAGTTTCAAAAGATGGAAGACTATGATAACGTAACGGCTACGATTAATCAGATTTCGAAGCTACAGCCTAACTTCATTTCCATCTGGAAATTTCAAGCACACAATCTGGCCTATAACATCTCTGTTGATTTCGATAATTATCGACACCGATATCAATGGGTTCGTCGCGGGATACAGTTTTTAATGGAGGGTACGCGCTATAACTCTCGCAACGCTAAGCTGGTACAGGAGGTCGCGTTTTATACAGGCTCAAAAATTGGTTACTCGGACGAAAAAATTCAGTTCCGCAGCCTCTTCTCAGAAGATGAAATGTTTCACGGTCAAATGTCTGATGAAGGTATTGATTTAGCTTCCAACCGAGCACTAGGTGCTAACGGAAAGCCAGATAACTGGAAGGCGAGTTACCTGTGGTACGAAAAGAGTGAAGATGTTGCGAGTATGAACGAACACCACGTGCACCGTGACCCGATCCGATTTTACGAAAAAAAACCACAGGCATTGGTTTATTACGCAATGGCTCTTGAGGATGACGGTTATTTAGATGCGGAAGCACAACAGGCATTTGCGGCTGCTCATACTGCGTTAATCCAGCTAGGCAACAGAGACTTATCTACGCAGTTTGGTTTCAACGTGCGATTGAATCAATTTGGTGAATTTCAACAAAATCTGAAGGAACTACGCGACAAAATGGACGCGTTGGCTCCGGAGTTGCGTCAAGAGTTAAAAGACGATCGATTTAAGAGGCTCAGCAAACCGCAACAAGATGCTTATAGCATGGAAGTGGGATTACGTTCGGATTATCACCGTCAGTTAGCAAATGAAGCGACACAGGCTATGTTTATCTCTGAATCAGATATTGCTGAAGCGATGCCGATAGGTATTCGCAAACAGGCACGTAACATTGCAATGGCGGCTGAGGATGCGGCGATGAAAGTGGATGGCATCGACTATATGCGCGAGATGATCAACTATAGTTACTGGCTCAAACGTTGCGAGATGGAGCAGATGACATTGGCAATCACGGCACGTAAAACGGTACAGCAAGCGGATGATTTGTTTGTCGAAGCGAGGTTAGAAGAAGCGCGCAAGTTGTATGAAATCGCATGGGTAGATTGGCGAAAAATTTTTGACAAATACCCATCGATGATTACCCGCGATACGGGTCAGAACTTGGAACCTTCCATTTCGAATTACATTGAGTTGCTACAACAATTTGATGAGGAGTTGCCAGAGGACTTTGTATTGCAGAACTTGGTGGCCACTTTGGAATTTGCTCCCAAAACTCTACCCGCTCCAAGTATTCAGTTTCCTTCTCCCTCGCAACCGAATCGCATAAAGGGCTCTGTGCCCAATACGGATTATTTGGACAAGTAGAAGTGTTAAGTTGATGATCTGTTTACACCATCAACCACGACTTGGCACGAATGTAAAAATGGGTTGGTTCCGGCTATTTGAGCGTTTGTAATGCTTGGTAGTGCGATCGAACAGTCTCTAGGAATTTGGTTCGCGGTTCGATAGGCTGGTAGACAATGCGCATTACCATTTGATATCGCTTGCCGACTTGATAATTGTCCACGATGAATTGAAAATCCCAGGCCGGATTTCCCTGCCCTCCACCAGACGGTGATTGAGTGATGCGGATGTTGTCACTGCGGCGAAAAATTTGCGCAAAACCCATGCCATTGCTAACGCCATAATACCAAGGGTCACTATAGCGATGATCTGAGTGTCCAAAAACGAGTGACAGCGGAAAATCTTTATCGTGTTCCAATTGCCTGCGGTCCTGCAGCGAACGATGTGTTGCTTTGAGTCCATGTTCTGACGTGACACCACGAATCATTGTGGGTGGTGGCAACTGAGTCTCCTTGATTCGGTCACCAATATTTGGCCACCCCGGAAAATGGATGTCTAGCGATTCAGGTTGGTGGATGTAACTCGCCCAAAACAAACCGATATAACCATTAGAAAAAGTATCTTTACGGGCAATGCATTCCAACGTCATTTGAACAATGCCTGCGGGTAACAATTCGTACCGCAAGCAACTTTCTAGTTGAAAATGGGGTGTCGGCGGTTGGTATAAGTCGACGCAATGCTTGTTGATCAAACGTAATTCCATTGGGGCGCGTCGTGGTTCGAACAAAACGTCTCGTGATTGTGTCGTTCCGTCATGAATATGTTCGTAGTTGATGCCAGCATAATTTGGGACAAATAGGTTCGATTGGCGGTGGGAGTGGCGTAGTTGTGCAATGCCACTATAACCCGCACGATGATCGGGTAATTGTTCATCGTCAACGGCCTGATTTGTGACAACAGTCATTTCCACCCCCTGTCTCTTGAGGACGGCATAGGCACGTGTGGATTTCATCCAACCGTCTTTCCCTTGACTTAGCGATGTACGCGGCGGCGGCTCTTTGGCCGAGGTGCTTGCCGGCAAAATGAACAATAGAAAAAGAAGGACGGATGTCGTTTGTTTCATCGGTAGCTCCCGCATTGTTGTGGAAGGGACTATTGTTGACTTAAAAATCCGGCACTGGACTGAAAGTATCGCTGGCGGCGGTTTTGGACTATCGCTCGAGCATCCGATTGTTGTTGTTGTAGGTCATCTAGGTTTGCTTGGCATTGTCGACACCCGTTGATTTCAATATGAGTTTTTACAAAAGTTTTTTGGTCCGGCGGCAAGATGCCGAGCAGAAAGTTTCCCAAGTCTTCTCGGCTAGGACAACTGATATGGTGGCTGTGCCAAATGGCGCCGAGTGAATGGTTTCCGGCACCGGTGTTTGCTCTTAGCGTCGTCAAGCGTTTAAGCAGAGTTGGATCGACGCGTAATTCGCGTTCAATGTCTGTCATCCGGCCAACTTCTAAATCTTCATCCAAATAAGCGCATAATTCCGCATCACTAAACATGATTGGTATCCTCCATGGAGTCTTGTTCATTAAGCTCAGGGAAAATATCTTTATTGAGCCCTTGCTTTCGCAGCTGTGTTTTTATTTTGTCGAGGAATTCAAACTTAGTACTAGCCACAACTTGTGGGCTAATTTCGAGTTTGTCGGCAACGTCTTTGTTCTTCATGCCGCGCAAAAACAGTAACTCCAAGACGCTAATTTTGAGCCAGCCTTGCTGAGTTTTATTGGATTGAATAAATTGCTTGATGATTTCGGCTAGCACATCTGTTTCAATATCTTTGCGCTCTTCGCTGCGGAAAATAGCGGATGGCTTACGACCACCTCCCGCTAATTGCATCGCACCATCGCCAGAGTTATTGGAGTTGATTGGAATCGTTGGTCGCCGCCCCTCGCGCCGTAGATGATCAGTCAGTTTAAAAGCACAGATCGTAAATAAGAATCCTTGGATGGGTCGGTTGTCATCGAAATTTGGGATGCTCGTGAGAAAACCGATGAAAGTCTCTTGGACAATATCCTCAACAGCACTGGCTTGTGTCAGGCGCCGCCTGACGAAAGCGGTAAGCCGACCCTCGTAGGTATCGATGAGGGTTTGCCAAGCGCCTTCATTGCCGGCACGAATTTGTTGGACGAGTAGTTTATCTGGTGACGTCATACTAATCCTTGGAATAAAAACACTTCCACTACTGAAATTCTAATCAAGTAATGGGTCACCGTACAGGTAATTCATACATCTTGCGGGCACAGGCCGTTGAGATTGAGTTGTAGAAAGTTGGCGAGTCCGAACATTAAACAACCCTTAGTACTACGCCAGTCGAGGCGTGTACCTACGTTGTTAGGGCGGGGCGAGTCCGATTCTCCTTGCTGCCGGAATCAGATGAATCTCTTCTACCCACCGACTCCCTGTCAATCAAGGTTGGAACGACGGTCCGCGTTGGAAATATTTTGACCGGATTGTTTCAACTGGATGACTAAAGGCACTCGAAAACTTTCATTCGGAGTGGGTTAAACCCCGAGATCTGAAATAATTCTAATCAAGTAATGGGTTGCTGCCCAAAAGTAAATCATGCATTAGAAATAGTTGGCAGCCAAAAATGCCAGCGCGGAAACGCTAGTTGCCCAAGTCGTGGTGTTAAAGACAAATCGTTTTGCTGGTGACGTTTTCCGCACGACCATGATTTGATTACTGCGATAGACGAGCAGCGTCAGGACAGTAGTCCCCGCGATGGCACAGAACTTAATTAATCGTTTTAGAACATGGGAGTCGCGCCAAGCTTGCTGCATTTGCAAGTGCTGTTCGGACACATCAACGACAGTAAACAACCGATATTGCGTGATGTCTGAAGGTTGTCCGTCGATCTCGGGCGTATATTCTGCCACATAAACGTTAGATTTCAATAAGGAACTACGAGGATCCAATTTCATTCCTTGAGATTGGAAAAACTCGAGTGCCCCAGAATCCGATGTGATGTCACTAGCAGTAGTGGTTATAAATTTGGTTGTCTGCTGTTCGAGTTCTTTTATAGCGGTGGTGAATTCGACTTTGGCTGTTGTTTCTATTCGCCGAACGTAGCGATTATTGATGGGCAATACGAGTTGTGGTTGTTCAACAATTCCCCCTTTTTTCTCCGTCGCGAGATCAAAGTCATAGAAAATGGAACCGGGGGGGATAGCACTGATCGCGATTGTTGGTTTGCGTCGTTCCGTTGGCGCACGATGACTGTCGGTTAGATTTGGCGCGGGCGCGAGTGAAGTGACAACGAGCACCAAAGCAAGGAGTATTGGTGACGCCAATGCAGCATTAGCAAGTTTGCTTTTGGATTGCATCACGTTACTCGGTTTTGTTGACGGTTGGCTGTTATTCATAATCCTACCTTAACCTCGCTATTCGCTTAAATTCTCGCCGCTGGGCTCCGCTGATTTGTGGTGCGCTGAATTGGATTGCGAGGACGGTGGCGGCCATGATGGCAGGCATCCAAGGTTGGGGTGCAACAGGAATTAACCACGCGACGAGGGCGACCATTAGTGAACTGATGATGTCCATTCGAAAAGTACGCATGGGACTAGCTTGTTTCCACCAACGGCACACTGTAAACAAAATAGCGACGAATACGACATAGTGCTGATAGACAGGCGGCGACTGACCACCTAATTGCCAGTCTTTTCCTGCTTGCCATTGCTCCAACACCCACGGAAACCATGCATCTTCAGTGTGCAGGTCCATCAGATCGAGTTGCAGAAAGTTGGCGAGGCCAAACATAAACAGACCTAGCATAGCGCCTGCTGGGAACATCATAAATCGTTTTGCTGTATTGTTATCGAGATCCGTCTCCCAGCATTTGTTGATACTTAGCACAGTCCAACTGCTGACTGTAATGACAGACGTAATCCAAGCGTACCATTGCAACAGTTCATTTGAGGAAAATGGTGAAGCGTGCGTAGAAAGTGACAAAATAACAAACCCGAAAGCCAACGCTGCGACCAGTGCTTTGACCATCGACGAAGTTAGTTCCGAGAGTACGTCGCTGCGAGATCGAAGTGATAAATGTTCGATCGCGACGTCCTTCCAGTGCCGTACGGAAACGGGCGGACGTGCACCAGTGGGAGGCACATAGACTGGAACAACAGGTGGTTGTGTGACGGGTACAACGGCATTCGGTGATTCGTTACCGCTGAGATCGATTGCTCGCTGTGGTGCGGGCCCAGGCCAATCGGGTGCGACGAAGGAATCTCCAAACAGATGCTGTGGCTTGTCAACCGTTTCTAGGTCTTCAGGCAACTGTGGCCGTTGAACATCGCCAACGTTTTCATAGTTGGGTGCAGGAATGTCGCGTAACATATCGACGACATGCTGATACCTTTTTGTTTTGTCTTTCTGTAGTGCCTTCTCGATGGCTTTTCTAAATTCCAGCGGTACGCTCGACAGATCGGGCTTAGCGGTGAGTTGTTTGACTAATATTTCCTGGTCGGTTTCACCTGTAAAAGGCACATTGCCAGTCAGTAACTCGAACAACATGATTCCTAGGGCATAGACATCAATTTCGCGGCCATAATTGCCGTCGCCAATTTCCGGTGCCATGTAGTGGAGTGTGCCAATACTGCGAGTATGCCCGCCACGTTGACTGCTAGAAATGAACTTGGATAAACCATAATCACCAACTTTGACATTCCCATCACTGATGAAAACATTCCCAGGTTTCAAATCGCGGTGGACAATACCTTTGTTGTGTAAATACTCAACGCCACTGGCAATGCTATAAAACCAAGCGGCGGCATCATCGGTGCTAAGGCCTGTCGGGTTTTTATCAAGAATATGCCGCAAGCTATTGCCCGCCATATATTCCATGATGATCCATGTATCATCGTCGTTGCCTTCTTTAATATCAAACAGTGACACTAAATTTGCATGGCTGATATTTAAAACAAGATGATCTCCCCGTTGTTTTTCGGTGGGGTTGCCGGTTTCCGCCTTACTGACAATTGCATCCACTTGCTTTAAGGCGACTTCTTTTTTACCGTCACTGATGGCGAAGTAGACTTCACCAAAACCACCTTTGCCCAAGCCACGCTTGATCGTATAACCATCGAGTGGTCGATCGCCGCTGGAGTAGGTGAATTTCATGGTATTTCAATCCTGTAATAGCAGTGGGAATTGCTGTCGGTTAATTGATAGGTTAATGGTCACTTATGTGGTTTGTGTAGTTTATTAGTCAAGTTTCTATAGTGCTTCGAATCCGAGTGAAATATATTCGCTTTTTATTTTGGAACCGAGGAAAACAGGGCCTGTGGTTTGCTCGTGTTTTTCATCTATCTCGATCGGTTGGTCGGAGCGGCAATCGACGCCTTGTTCGCTGCGATATAACACGATTTGATGTTCATTATAGGGATAAACAACATGATCATGATCACGATTACCAATAATGAGTGAATCGGCCATGAGCAGAATGCCATCGGTACGTGGATGTGTACGGTGGCCTTTCGTGAACTCTAATTTTGCCGTTGCACTGAGCGGATGGGGCTTGTGAAACAGTAGCTCTATGTTACCGAGCTGAATTTGATCACCATCGTGTAGTGGAGTTTCGCTCGTTGTTTCGTTACCACGAACCCGAACTGTTGAAATGGGTTCCAGAATATACTGGTCACCAACTCGGCGAATCTTGGCATGGTTACGCGACACATCGGCTAGCAATGGGATATCGACTGTCGATCCAGCAATGGCCTGTCCCAAAGTAACAACATCCTGAAGGCATACCAAATAGCCGCCGACTGCGTCGACCCAGAGGATAAATCGCTGAGTGTGAGTGATCGGTTTCATGATGTGATCCTGGACAATATATTGCACATCTAGCTTTGTCGGGAGAGTGGTTGGTGATAGTCCGTTTTGCATGGGTTTGTTAATTTGTAGAGTGATAGTTTACTATACCCGTGATTACGATACTTTGTTTTACGTTTGGAAAAGATTAGAGTTGTCAGATTGCAGAGACATGGAGTTTCATGCTATTCGCGCAAGAATGGAGCTCACACAAAGAATGTGTGAGCTCCGATTCAGGAGCGATCAACACTAGTTGTTAACCACTTGCGTTGAAACTTCGTCACTATTCTCTTTGTTTCCAAAGTAGTTCGTGATTTCGTCCATCAGATCTACTTGGGATTCGCTATCCTGAACGGGGATGCGATCAAACGAGCGGCTTTCGGAATTGGCCATGCGTTCTTCGGCACTGAGACGAGAATCGATTTCGTCAATCAATTGGGTCGTCTTAGCGAGCTGGCTGTCATCGAATACAAATTGACTGCTCGATTTAGCGACTTCAATCATGCGATTGCGAGCTGCTAAATTATCAATTTGCACGCGTAGTTTACGCTGTACAGATTGCATGTCTGTCAACTTGTTACGAGCACTGCTAAGATTACTCATGCGTGTTGTGAGCAATCTCTTGAGATTTTTTAAAGTTGATTCGTCGGTTTTGTATTCTTCAAACCGATTTGTCAAATCTCGTTTTACTTCCTGAGCAGTGTAAGGATTGTTGTTGTAGACAAAACGCTCACTACCAGAAGCCAGATCCGCATTGAGCCGGATGATGGATTTCTCGTCAGTCGATAACGTTGTTTCAAACTCCTGGATGTGCTTTTCGAGCTTTTCGATTTCGACTTCTTCTCCGGTGATCAATTCCATGTTCTTGCGAACTTCGGGAGTAATCTCCGAGATATGTTTTCGAGCTCGTTCTAGTTCAAAGTTCACAGGAACTGAGCTTTTAACGGAATCGCGAACACTGGCAACCGAAGTGGTTAGATAGCTGGTTGCGTCGCTACCAAAGAGGAGGGCCAAAAGCATTAATACTGCCGTGGCACCACCTCCAAAATATAATATTCTTTTCTTCATGACTGGATGTCCTTTCGTAAGACATTTTGATTGTGGGGCCATTTATTTTGGCCCGTTGGTGCTTTCCGAAGCATTTTCATTTTGAGAACCACAGTGGTTCAAAACGTGGCCGAAAATCGTTTTCTGCCAACCTTTACCTAACTGTTCGTTGAACAAGTCAAAAAATTGGTGGCGAACAGGTAAAAATCCAAAAAAAAATAGCGGATGCGGTATTTCACTATAAAAATAGGTGCTATTCAGTGTTTACGAACATCGTAGTTCGACATCGTTGCTCTATAATCAAACTATAGTAGTAGCCAAGTCGAGGAACGATGCGTTCGCTATGCTGCTGCAATAGTCCCAATGTGTGAGATGGAATCATGAGGCAAAATCCTAGGACAATTCGCCAAAAGTTGTTCATCGCGACAGTTGGCGTATTAATTTTACTGTGCCTGAATTCTTCAGAGCTCGTGGCTCAAGATTTACCTCCATCTGCGGAGCAGGTAAAAATTGTAGCATTGATCCAACAACTGGGATCCGAGTCGTTTCAAATAAGGGAACAAGCTCAAGCACAGTTATTAGCAACAGGTCTTGCCGCTCAGGACGAATTAAGCAAAGCATTGAAAAATGCTGATTTAGAGATAAGATTTCGCGTTCGTCGTATATATGTTCAATTGCTACAGATGGATTTTCAACGCCGTCTAACGTTATTCGTCAACGATGTTGATGGTAAGTTGGAACATGATTTGCCAGCGTGGAAGATGTATCGAGAAAAAGTTGGCAGTAGCTTGGAACATCGCAAGTTGTTTGCTTCGATGGTTCGAGTTGAGGCGCCGTTTCTGATAGCGATTGAAACAAAAACTGATATTTACTCTACGCTCAGCACTCGTCTAAAAGATTTACAACCCTATAGCAGTACGCCGAGTAACGGCCCGAAGGTTGCGCGGTTGGAAAGCATTGCTGCTATCCTGCTTGCGTCGACTCAATTGGATAGCACACAACTCAATCGCGTCATTTCGCCGATGTATAACTTGTTGAATTTCCAAGAAACTAAGAATGGCATACGAGGTGGTGATGATTCGGGGATTATTAAAGGCATGATAGCAACGTATATCGAACAAAATATCGAAACAGCTAATAGCCAATTGCCGTTGACGTTGGTGCTAGAATATGGATTTGAAGATGTTGGTTTACGAATAGGTCGCAAACTGATTGCTGATTCTAAAATGTCTTCACTCGTACGAGAATATGCGGCAATCTGCTTAGTCCGTTTTGGTACGACGGCTGAGATTCCCAAGTTATTACCAATGTTGACGGAAAAGAGTGTCATCCATTCGTGGAGTACCTCACAAGCCAAAGGGAAAATCATCAAGACGCAAGTTCGCGATGCGATTCTGGTTTTGTTGTTACATCAGACGAAGCAAGACGCGGCGGATTATGGCTTCCGGTTTGTACAGCCTAATCCCATTACGGTATTCCGAGTTTATTCAGCGGGGTTCATTGAAGATGCCCAGCGTGAAGCCGCACATTCTCAATGGGAAAAATGGTGGAATGAAAACAAGGAAATGGTTCTTAAGTCATCTGTAGTGGAAGAAAAGTAACACTCGTGGCCGACACAGAATTTTCCGCGAAATTACGAGATACAGTTGAGTCGATTTACCGATATTGCATAGATAGATCCGTTCGATTTGTATTTGCAGAAAGCTGTACGTCAGGTTTAGCGGCAGCTGTGCTTGGTCGCAAAGCGGGTATCTCGGCGTATTTTTGTGGTTCGTTAGTAACCTACCGTAACAAATCTAAAGAGAATTGGTTGGAGGTTGGACAGGGGCTTTTACAAGATGACGGTCCAGTTAGCGAAGTGGTGGCGAAAGCAATGGCCGCGAACGCGTTGGCGAAAACCGAAGAAGCAGACGTGGCGATCTCTATTACGGGACATCTCGGACCCGCAGCGCCATCTGAACTTGATGGATTAGCCATCATTGGTATTGCTATTCGTGATGAAGATGGAAATGCATCGACCGCTTCGCATTCTTTTCGGCTCAGTAGCGAGTCCCGTGAGCAGCGGCAACAGGAAGCGACGTTTTTGGTCCTTAAGGTGTTAGCTCATACTTTACAAATATTTAACGGAATAACAGAAGTGATGTCCGCGAAGAAATCTTGGATCAAGTTAGCGGACGGTGCCATTCAGACGATTTTTCCTGGCTCATTTGATCCTTGGCACGCTGGCCACGTTACAATGGCACAGTATGTAGAAGATAAATATGGACATGCCCCTTTTTATGAGCTGTCTATTACCAATGTGGACAAGTCGCTAGTGCAACGGTATTCAGCTCGAATTCGCACATTACCATTTTGTTTTTCAGGAAGATTAATAATTTCCCAAGCCGCCACGTTTGTGGAAAAGGCCCGCCTGTATGGAGGGGTTCAATTTATTGCTGGCGTAGATACTATCGCGAGGATTGGTGACAGTCGGTACTATAGTGATGATGAAGAAAATGCCGCTGGCAGCGATGAGCAAAGAGACGTAGCTATACAAGAGCTAAGTGATCATGGATGCCGATTCATTGTTTTTGGCCGTGAGATGAGCACTGATTTTCAAACGGGTGCTGAAGACGTCAAAAAATATATGGAGTTGGAGCAGTTGACATTGCCACCGCTGCTGCTGCAGATGTGTGAGGGAGTCCCAGAGAGTGAATTTCGATATGATCAATCGTCAAGAGATTTGCGGTAAAGGAATGAGACAAGTTGACGACTGATATGCCGCATGTGAATAATGCGATTTCGACGGAGTTGTATACGAAAGGATTCATTTTGGGATCCATTTCGTCGGTAGCCTATTCAGCGGCGAATGTTTTTCTGCGTTCGGTCGATCATTGTGATGCGGTGTGGGTATCGTGTGTAAAAGCGGTGCCGACATTTGCCATTATGATTCCTTGGCTAATGATCCGCTATTGCAACGGGCACCGGAAAATGCCTTCATTTAAAGCGATTGCGGTTTTGAGTTTGGTGGCCGTGGTCACCCATTTGTTTGGCAATGTAGGCTTTCAGTGGTCGCTAGATAAAATTGGTATTGGCATTGCTGTTCCGCTCTGTTTGGGTATGGCAATTCTTAGTGGTGCCATTATCGATGGATTGTTTATGGACGCTAAGCCGAGTGGACGCACGATGGTGTCCATGTGTTTTTTAATTGTGTCAGTTATTGTTTTGTCGCTCGGTGGCGAAACAGCATTTGAAACGTTGAAAAATGAAATCAAGGCGGGCGACGCCTCTCGGTCTTTATTGGAATGGGGAATTGGATCGGTTATTGTTGCTGGGATTGTCTACGGGTCATTTGGTGCAGTGATTAAAACTGCGGGCCGTCGAGGCGTATCGCAACCGATGTTGATGTTGATTATTTCCACCGCCGGGATTTTATTTTTGTTTGCCCTTAGCTACCAATTGGATGTGTTTAATGTTCCGGAAAACTTAAGTGTTTGGAACATCGGTCGAATGTTGTTAGCTGGGTTGTGTAATACGATTGCCTTTGTGGCCTTGGTAGCCGCATTGCAGTTGTTGCCGGTGACCAATGTCAATTTATTTAACGCTTCCCAAGCAGCATTTGGTGCGATCGCTGGCGTTTTAATTTTTGCTGAACCGGCATCACCATGGATGATCGCCGGCATCTTGCTGACAATTGCCGGTTTGGTGATCATGAAACGTAAATAAACCACTGTCTTCAGCGATAAACGGCAATGACATCAGGGAGACTTGTCGATTAGACTGTTTACTAAGAAGTTACAAATAAATTGATTGGAATTGTGTAAACGATGGCAATAGCGTCTGAAAGTTCAACACCAACTCGTCGGCTCTACTTGGGTATCGATGTAGGAGGAACTGGCATCAAATTGGGAGTCGTCGATGATTCAGGTGTTGCGTTGGGATATGCACAAATTGACACAGAGCACGAGCGGGGTGCCGCTAATGGAGTAAGTCGAATTTTGGACGCTGCGAAGGGTATCGTTGATGAATTGAATTTAAGTTGGGATGATATTGATGCATTAGGTATTGGTACACCTGGAACGATGGATATTCGAGCAGGCCGGCTGTTGCACATGCCCAACATGTGTGGCTGGGATGAGTTTCCAATCCGTTCCTATTTAGAAGAGCAATCTGGGAAACCGGTTGCTTTTATGAATGATGGTACAGCGGCAGCATATGGAGAATTCTGGGCTGGCCGCGGTAAGGAATGCAGTAGTATTGTCATGCTGACGCTTGGCACAGGCGTTGGCGGTGGGATTATAATCTCGGGCCGTTCGCTTGACGGTGAACATAGTCATGGCAGTGAATGTGGTCATATTATTATTGATGGCAGTCCAAACGCTCGGCGCTGTCCATGTGGCCAACTGGGGCATCTGGAAGCATACGTCAGCGCGACGAGTGTTGCTCAGCGAACATTAGAGGGATTACACGCCGGAATCGACTCGTCGCTAACAGAGTTCCTAGAAAACGACTCGTCGCTATCCGCGTTAGCGGTGTTCGAGCACGCTCAATTAGAAGATGCATTTGCGATTCATATTATTGAGGAAACGGCGGTTTACTTGTCGATAGGGATTACCTCTATTATGCACATCCTTGACCCAGACATGGTAATTCTTGGTGGTGCCATGAATTTTGGAGCTCACGATACGGAATCGGGACGTATGTTTATTAAGACGATTCGCGATAAGGTTGCCGTGGCTACTTTTCCCGTGTTAGCTGAACAGACGATTGTTGATTTTGCAAGTTTAGGGAACCACTGTGGCTTCATTGGCGCCGCAGGCATAGCGCGGGCGCAATTCATGGCTACGAATTAACGCGAGTGAATTGACAAAGCACCAACACACAATTAAGACGGACATTATGGATTGTCGTAACATTAGAAATTTTAGCATCATCGCTCACATCGATCATGGTAAGAGTACGCTTGCTGATCGCATCTTGGAATATACTGGGACGGTTGCTCAACGCGAACTCAAAGACCAGATGCTTGATGACATGGAGCTTGAGCGAGCGCGAGGGATTACGATCAAGGCTCGCAGCGTGAGTCTAAAATATCGTCATGAGGGGACAGACTATCAGCTCAACTTAATTGACACTCCAGGGCATGTTGACTTTCAGTATGAGGTATCGCGTGCGCTAACTTGCTGCGAAGGCGCCTTGTTGTTGGTGGATGCTTTTCAGGGTGTCGAAGCGCAAACGGTAGCCAACGCTTATAGTGCTATTGAGCACGATTTGACGATTATCCCGGTCATTAATAAAATCGATTTGGATTACGCGCGAGTTGATGAGGTGACGGAAGAGATCGAACAGCAATTTGGGCTCGGCGGGGATGAAATTCAATGTGTAAGCGCTAAAGAAGGGATTGGCATAGAAGGATTGCTGGAGTCTATAATCAACACGATTCCTCCTCCTAAAGGTGCCCCGGAAGCGGAGTTGCAGGCAATGGTCTTTGATTCTCATTACGATGAATTCCGAGGAGCTATTACCTATATCCGTATCATGAATGGCACGATTCGTAAGGGCGACAAGATTACGTTCATGCGAGCATCTTCTTCTCACGAGGTCGTTGAAATTGGTCAGTTTGTGCCACAACCCCAGGCTTGTGAAGGCTTAGGTGCTGGCCAAGTGGGATATGTGATATGTAATATCAAATCATTAGATATGGTTCATGTTGGTGACACGTTGTGCCGACATAATTCCGATGTTGAGGCGTTGCAAGGCTATCAAGAGCCTAAACGTATGGTGTATTGTGGATTATATCCATCAGATGGACAGGATTTTAAAGAGCTACGAGATGCTCTGGGTCGGTTAAAAATAAATGATCCAAGTTTCGTGTTTGAGCCAGAGACTAGCAAAGCATTAGGTTTTGGCTTTCGGTGTGGTTTTTTGGGACTGCTGCATATGGAAATTGTGCAACAGCGGTTGGAGCAAGAGTCCGATGTGGACCTTATCCAAACGGCGCCCAATGTCACTTATGAATTGACTACGAAAAAAGGTGAAGAGTTAGTCATTCATCGTCCCCAAGAAGTTCCGGATAGCGGCGAAATCGAAGAATTTCGACAACCAATTGTACGTGTTAATTTCATTGCGCCGGCGGAGTACATTGGTGTGATCATGAAACTGTGTAACGATCGTCGCGGGGTTCAGCAATCACAAGAATATCTCTCGACAACACGGATGATGTTGACCTACGACTTGCCCTTGGCGGAAGTTATTTACGACTTGCATGACAAATTGAAAAGCGCAACGCGCGGTTACGGTACGATGGACTATGAGCTATTAGGGTATTACCCTGCAGATTTAGTTCGAATGGATATTTTGGTTAATGGGAACCGAGTGGATGCTTTGAGCATTATTTGTGATCGCGTCGATTCTCAACGGCGGGGACGCGCTGTTTGTAAAAAATTAAAACTTGAGATCAACCGTCACATGTTTGAAGTGGCGGTACAGGCAGCTATTGGTGCCAAGGTGATTGCTCGCGAGACCGTGCGAGCGCTACGAAAGAATGTTACCGCTAAATGTTATGGCGGTGATATTTCTCGTAAAAAGAAACTTTGGGCAAAACAAAAAGAAGGCAAGAAGCGAATGAAAAGTGTAGGGAGTGTTGATATTCCGCAAAAGGCCTTCATGGCAGTATTGGAATCGGGCCAGGACCAGAATTAAACGTGGACAAACAACCGCATCATATCAAAGGGGTTACGCTGCTGTGCCTTGCGATTGTTGCTACCGGTGGAGTTATTGGCTGGTTGTTATCACGCGATTCTGAAACAGCGAAAGTGTATACGGTTCGCCCAATTGTGTCGGGGAGCATGGCCAACGCCGCTCCTGGACCCCATCTGCAAATTCAATGTCACGATTGTGGTATCGCTTATCGCTGTGATGTAACGACTGTCGGCGAAGACCATTTGCCGGTGTGCTACAACTGTGGTGCGATAAACTCGATTGAGGGTCGCCGTGGGCATGCCGGTCAAGTTGCGTATGCAGCAGGCGACATTAGGCGGTGGTCAAAGGTCGTTTTTACCGCGCCTGAATCAGCCGACGACTCAGGCTTGCTACTAAAACGCATCGTGGCTTTACCTGGTGAGCAGTTGGGATTTGTGGACGGTGACTTGTGGATCAATGGGACTCGCTATCAGAAGTCCTTGCGAGAGTTTGATTTGTTGCAGATTCCTGTTTTTGATAGTCGATACCGCCCTCTGGATTCGCAGCATTCATTTCTGAGTCGATTTGCGGTTGGAATGAATGAACAGGCATGGTTGATCACCCCGACTGGTGAATTTGCATTTGATGCTGCGGAGAACCCATCTCACCAATGGCTAGAATATATTCACTGGAATGTTATCGCGGGGTTTGTGCCTCAAGTACAACGAGGTTCGGCTGACGCTATTTTAGATTATCATCCCTACAACCAATATATCTCTCGGCCACAATTGAATTTCGTGGATGATTATGTCGTTGATCTTTGGGTGACGACGCATACTGCGCCGGTATTTCAATTTCGATTATTGGATGTGGACGTGACCGTCGATTGCGAAGGTCATACGGTCAGCGTTTCACAAGGCGTTCAATATTGTGGGCAGCAATCGATTGACGAAACGACAGTACCGTTGAAGCAACCTTGGAAAATTAGGGTTGGACGTTTAGATGGTCGAGTCGTTGTGCAGATCAATTCACAACAATGGGCTTTCGACTTTAAACCAATCCTACCGACGGGCAACTACGTCGATGACCGATTGGTACGACAACGACCGTTTGCCATCGCAGCCGCAGTGGGAAATTTAGAGATCAAGCGGATTTTAATTGCGCGAGATATTTATTGGTTAGCACCGAACGGTAGGGACCACTCATGGCAGCTTTCGTCAGAGTTGCCGCCCGACAAATTTTTTCTGGTTGGAGATAATCAACCGGTTTCTCGAGATTCTCGTCATTGGAATCAAGGCATCCATCGGTCACTGATTCAAGGCGTTGTGCAGTAAATAGTGCCGCACCTCCCTGACTCTGCCCTCGTTATAAATAGATGGATAGAGTATATTTGCAACCAACGGAACTTTTCCTTTCGAGTCATCGTATAATCCCCTATACACCCCGTGCAAGTTCATTTCCGACTGAGAGATTTTGATAAATGACGGACAAAAAACAAATTGAGCGATACCGCAAGTTGCCCTTGATGTTGCAACGCGATTTGTTGGAAGGTTTCGCGGCCGCAGTGATCTTGGCATTTATTTTCCGTGGATTTGTTGCTGAAGCATATGTCATCCCGACGGGCTCGATGGCTCACGGTTTGCAAGGGCGACATATGGATCACGAATGTCCAAAGTGTAATTTTCCATATCGGTCGGGTGCCAGCGAAGAAAATGATGGCGATGGAGAGGTGATTGCAACGACGTGCCCACAGTGTGGTTTTGTCGATGTGTTAGACAAGGTAAACGAAATAAACGAGCGTTCCTTCTCGGGCGATCGAATTTTGGTTAATAAGTTTGCCTATGCATTAAGCGACCCAGAGCGGTGGGATGTGATTGTCTTTAAGTATCCCTACGAAGCGACGACTAACTACATCAAGCGATTGATTGGGCTACCGGGTGAAGTTGTGCGATTATCCAACGGCGATGTTTATACCCGCCCCACGGACAATCTCGACGCGGCCTTTGAAATGGCTCGTAAGCCGGTTGGTAAGCAGCTCTCGATGATGCAGCTTGTGTATGACACACAATATCGTTCAAGTGCGTTGGATGAAGTTATGTGGCCGCAACCGTGGCGGATGGTCGGTGAATATCGATCACGATATCATCCTAGTGAACAGGAAGGCGTCGCGGGGTATTGGTCAATGTCGACTCAGGGATTTAAAGCTACGATTGATGGTAGTCGCAAAGAAGAAACAGTCGGATTACGTTATCACCACCACATCCCAGATTCGACATTTTGGGTTGATTACAACCAACATCGAGTTGCCGCGAATTTAGCGGAAAAATCAGGAGACGCTATTCGAGCTAAAAAAATTCGTGAAGGGATGAAAGTCCGCTGGTGGCCTCTTCCTAAACTCATCACGGACGCGTATGCATACAATCGAGTGATCAATGATGATGTGTCCTATTTTGGCGAAGTTGTTTTTGCGTCGTGGGATCAAGCGGCACAACCAGTCGATAACTCGGATGACGCCAAACTAACAGCCTTTATCTCTAATTTTCGCGAGCACTTAGAAGGCGATCAAATCATCGCAGGACGATCGCGCGATTTGCTAACGCAAAATTTGAAAATCAAATGGCCCAGTGGAAGTGATCGAGGCAACTATTGGGTCGGTGATTTAGCAGTAGAATTTGAAATCAGTGTTGCGAATGATACAGGAACGATCGGTTTTGACATTGTGGAATCTGGTGTTTATTATCAAGGCAGCATTGACATCGCAACTGGCGAACTAAAGTTGTCGATTGATAATGGAAATGAATTATTTGTAGGGGAAAGCTCTGAAGTTGCAACGATCCAGGGGGCCACTAATTTGAAAGGTGCCGGTGAATATGAAATCCGGTTTTCAAATTTTGATAATGAGCTGCGAGTTTGGCTTGACGGTGAATTAATAGAGTTATCACAAAAGGCGACTTATGTGACAGACCAAATACTTGGCCCTAAATGGTCGGAGCGCGATCCTGGTGACTTAATGCCTGCGGGAATTAGTTCCAAAGGCGTTGCTATGACGGTCAAAAACGCGCGAGTTTTTCGTGATGGCTATTATATCGCTACTAATCAAGCAGGATTTCCAATGGGAACAGAATATAACCATTGGTCCATGAGTGAATTGCAATCCATGCGGCAATTGGTAGCTGGTGTCGAACCATTTTGGATGGAAGTGGATGATTGGGATTCGAGTAACATCTATAAGATCGCTAAACTGCGACTGCACTTGGATTTTTTCCCATTATGGACCCGCACAAAATTTTTCACAGACCGAGCGACCGTTGAATTTGAAGTAGCTCAAGACGAATTTTTGCCGATGGGAGATAACAGTCCGGCGAGCAGCGATGGTCGTGGTTGGTATCCGATTCTGGGCAAAAACAGCTTCCATCGTAGCCTATTAATTGGGGAAGCATTGATGATTTATTGGCCTCATGCGTGGTACATCGATTTAGGTGGCAAAGCGGTTCCCGCTATTCCGAACTTTCCGAAGATCAAGGTAATACAGTAAGATATGTCAGCGGGATAACTTGGTGTTTAACCTGTTACCATCAACTCGGATACTCACATGCCTATTTTGGAAGCTAAGGGTCTAGTAAAATCATTTCGTCGTCGGCGAGTGGTCAACGGGATCAACTTGCGTGTTGAGAGGGGGGAGATTATCGGTTTGCTCGGTGTCAATGGTGCTGGCAAGACGACGAGTTTTAAAATGATATGTGGCATGTTGCCCCCGGACTCTGGCCAAGTCTTCCTCAAAGGGCAGGACGTTACTAATTGGCCGATGTACAAACGGTCACGTGAATGTAGCATGGGGTATTTAGCTCAAGAATCCAGTGTCTTTCAAAATCTATCGGTTGAGCAGAATTTGATCATGATGATCGAAATGCAAGACATCAAAGGGACAAGGAAAAAAGAGTTTTGCAATGAGCTGCTTGATCGATTCAGCATCACTAAAATCCGAAAAACCAAAGCGGGTAAGATCTCAGGTGGCGAGCGACGGCGTTTAGAGATAGCGAGATGTTTGGTTTCTGATCCAGAGATCGTGATGCTAGACGAGCCTTTTTCGGGCGTTGATCCGATTACAGTGCAGAGTATACAGGTCTCGATTGAAGCATTACGCGATCAGGGCATCTCTATTTTGATTACCGACCACGCTGTTCGTGAAATGCTTAATATTGTTGATCGCGGGTATGTGATTGCCGCCGGTGAAGTGATGTTCGAAGGAGAGCCTCAAGAAATTTGGGATAACGAAGATGTTCGCCGCAAATATTTGGGCAACATGGGAAAACAAAAAATCGCGTGATGGCTCGTCGGAGTGATTATCCAAAATTGAAACGACAGGTTTTACTCCGTTTAAAACGTGAACGGGATGTTCCCCAATCGCTCGAGTGTTTCTTGTAACAATGCCTGTTCTGCTTCTTCTCCATCAGCAACATAGGTGACGGAGAATCGCAAATAGCTACCAGCATTATCCCAAGGTACAGTGACAATCCCATGTTCGGTAATTAAATATTGACACGCTTCTTCGGCATTGGCAAAAGAGGGCCCATTTTCAACGCCGGTAGGAGACGGAGTATAAAGGAAATACGAACCACCGGGCATGGAACATTGAAAACCACAAGTGCTTAGTGCGGTGACTAGATTGGTCATCCGCCGACGGTATTTTTCACGGACCCTCGGAGCGATAGTTTCATCGTCGAGCGCAGCCGCAGCCGCTTTTTGGATGGCAATGAACTGACCGCTATCACAATTGTCTTTTATGTCTGCAAACGCTCGAACTAATAACGGATTCCCGCAGACCCAACCGATCCTCCAGCCGATCATGTCAAATCCTTTGGACATGGAATGAATCTCGACACCAACGTCGCGCGCTCCGGGTGTTTCTAGGAAACTAGTCGGTTTGCCGGTAAACGTTAGCATTATGTGAGCGGCGTCTTGAATAACGACAATTTTATGTTGTTTGGCAAACTCAACCACTTCGGCATAAAACGCTGTGGTCGCGAGTTTACCGGTAGGACTATTGGGATAGTTTATTACGAGCAATTTAACTCGCGGCAAAATATCAGCTGGGATTGATTTCAGATCAGGCAAAAAATTATTTTCCGCTAGCAGTGGTAACTCATGAACTTCGCCACCGTAGTATTTTGTGTGGGTACCTGCAACTGGATAACCCGGTACGGTCATTAATGTGATGTCTCCGGGGTTAATAAAGCATGCTGGGATCATCGAAAGTGCAGTTTTCGAACCGATGCAGTGATTTATTTCTGTATCAGGGTCTAGCGGTACAGCAAATTCACGTTGCATGAACCGTGCGACTGCCGCTTTGAATTCTGGAACACCGTTATCCGCGTACCCTCGATTTTCGAGTAGGTGGATTTCATCGCCCATGACTTGTCGGACGGATTGTGCGGCAATACTATCGTTTTCCCCGATGCCAAAATCGAGCAACTTTCGGTCGGGTTGATCCGCCATTGCTTGTCGTTTAGCCCGTTTAATTTTTTCGAACTTATAGATTTCGGTATCTTTGCCATAGTGAATACCACCAATGCGGTGGGCAAATAATTGTTGAAAGTAAGGGTCGTTCATGATTTAATTTCAAAGTAATAAACACTAGTGGCAAAAGCAAAAATCGTATATTTACCCTAATGCAAAAAAGACGAATCGACAACCGCGTGGCGATTGATCGGCATGGCGCTAGAAACGGCTACAGTAGATGGCGGGCTTTTATTTCAAGATATTGATTAATGATCGGTGTGGTCATGTCTTCGGGAAAGACATCCATTGCAAACGCACCGCGGTGGGTGAGCGTATTTAAAACATCATGCCGCCAATTCAAAATCTGGGCTGCTGCGGCAGCGTTGTAGAGGCTCTTTGTTTGCTCGGCCTCATCAAAAATATGATGATCTCGTAGCATCACGCTAATGGGTAAATGCCGGCGTGAAACCGTTTGCATATATTGAACAACTTGCTGCGAATTGACTTCATCGACGACGTTCGTAATTAAGATAACGAGCGCCCGTTTGTTACATCGGTTTGCCAAATAAAGGAATGCCTCATCGTAGCGAGATTCCACCATACGGGGAAATTGATTAAACGAGGCGTGTAACAATTGGTTCATTTGACTCATGCCTGACCGAGGCGGAACAAAGCAATGAATTTTATCGGAGAAGCAAATTAGCCCAACCGAATCACCTTTGGATAATGCTACGTGACTGAGCATTAACATTGAGTTCAATGCATGGTCGACGAAAGTCATTTCGGCAGATTCATTCGTCATCATACGGCCACAATCAATCAAAAATATGATCCGTTGACTTTGAGTGTTTTGATAATCTTGAACGATCAACTTGTTGTGTCGCGCGGTACTACGCCAATTGATATTTCGATAATGGTCATCGCGTGTGTATTCCCGGAGTCGCTCAAATTCGTTGTCTTGCCCAACTTTTCGAGTTCTGCGGACGCCCAAAAGATTCAAGCGATTTGTCCGCGCTAGCAATGCGTAATGTGAAAGTTGATGTAAGTCTGGATAGACGTGGATTTGAGTTTCTACGGGGACGGTTAAATGTCGCACCCAAAATCCAAATAGACTGCGACTACGGACATGAATGCATTGTAATTTGAATTGGCCGCGTTTCGTTGGTTTGAACGAATATTGAAATTCTTTTGTTTCATGTTTGCCAATGGAACTACGAAAAATAGAATCTTCGACTTTGAAAGTTTCAGGCAAATCATCCAAAAGTGTTAATCGTAAACGACGAGATGATTCATTGATCATGCGAAAGGCGACGTTGGAGTTCTTAACGATGGAAGCAACCTTGTTGTGGTGGCGTTCGGCACGCAAGGCAGAAGTGGACGGCAAAGTGAACAAGTCTAGAAGCGAGACAGTAAAAATCAAAGCGTCGGCCGCCAAAGCGGGTACAAGCCAGGAAGCATTCAGCATAATCCCCGCAGTTAGGACGGTTGGGATTAGTAGTGCCAGCGGATAGACAATGTATGGGTAGACTTTGCGTCGAGCAACAATAATTAAAGGTATAGTGAGCGCAACAAGCACTAGCCACGGAAACATCTGGATGAACTCCAGTTGTTCCTGTAATTGTTCTGTTTGTTGCAGAGTAGTATCCAATTGTTTATCCCAAATTGTGTGTTCTTATCGGTGCTTTCACTAATGGCGATGTCGGATTTGACCTTAGATGCGTGGCACTTCGACCGTACGAATCATATCGGCGAGTATTTGATCAACTTCTTGGCCTTCTACTTCCGCTTCGGCTGTTAAGATGACTCGGTGTCTTAACACAGGTAATGTGATTTGTACAACATCATCAGGAATGGCGTAGTCTCTGCCCTGAAACGCGGCTAACGTCCGCGCACCTTGCATCAGTGCGAGCCCCGCTCGAGGTGAAGCTCCCATATAGATTTGAGGCCAATTCCTCGTTATTCGAACAATTCGATTGATGTAATCCACCAATGCATCATCAATTATTACTTCGCCATTTTGTTTAATCGCGGCGTTGATTTCTTCGGGTGTTGTCACCGTTTCGATTTCGGTTTGCAAGCGTTCGGAAATACTTTCTTGCCGGCTATGCATTTTTAGGATGCTTGCTTCTTGACTGGCACTAGGATAATTGACGATTAGCTTCATCATGAACCGGTCGAGCTGAGCTTCTGGCAGGTTATAAGTTCCTTCTTGCTCAACAGGGTTTTGTGTGGCGATGACGACAAATGGGGGCGCGATTGGGTAGCTGGTGCCATCGACCGTGACGCGATGTTCTTGCATAATTTCTAGTAATGCGGCGTGCGTTTTGGCAGGCGCGCGGTTGATTTCATCGGCTAGCAGTAATTGAGTGAAAACGGGCCCTGGATGGAACTTGAATTCCTGTGTTTTCATGTTAAAAACGGGTGCCCCAGTGACGTCCGAGGGCATCAAGTCAGCGGTAAATTGAATTCGCCCAAAGTCACAACCCAAGGCGTGACCAAGCACTCGCACGAATAACGTCTTCCCCAGTCCAGGTACACTTTCAATCAGCACGTGCCCACTGGAGAAAAGTGAAACTAGTGTTCCTAGTACTAATTCATCTTGCCCGACAAATATCTTGCTCACTTGCTCGGTCAATTTGAGAAACAACTCTCGTGTGGCTGTCATTTCACCGGTATGTTCCGTTGTTTCAATAGACATTCTGCCGATGGACTTTTCAATTTGCTCGTCCATCACCGTGGCGGGCGGCGCCATCGAGACCACTGCCGCCTCGGTTGTAGGTGCTAAAGGTTGAGTGGCCATTGGTGTAAGTGCCATGGCTTGCGGGGTGTTAGGCATGGAGATCACCGTTTGGCAACTGGGACATTGTATTTGCGGCCCCACAAATGTAGGAGGTAAGACCAACGGTTGAGAACAAGTAGGGCAGTTGAAGGTTGTGGAATTCATATTCGTCTTTCTCTATGGTCGCCGAAGTTAGTTCGGTTTCTTTTTCTGTCGTTGAGGTTTGTAGGTTTCACTTTGATGTGCTCGTTGTTGGTATTGAGAGATACAATTGCGCGCGTATGTTTCATTGCCGCTACGTCGCATCAGGTTGCCTAATGCTTGAATATGGCGTCCAAAGTTCGCGACGGATTGTTTTCTGGTTTTATCATCGATCGTTGTTGTTAAAACAAAAGTAGTTTTGGATTTTCCAAAAATTGGATACCGAAAAAAGCAATACACGATTCCGACTACGATGAGATGCATGAGGATGAAGCCAAATGGCCACGACTGCAAAATAGTGAGAATGCTTGGTGGCAAGGGTGGCGCAGGATCATTGGTTATCACGGGAACGTTTTCTGAATCGTCATAATCGCTTTCAAGAAAACAGACGACTCGTTTTTGGGAACATTGTCGTATTATAGTGGCCGCAAGTTTGCGGTGTTCATGATTTACTAGTGGCACGTTTAGTAAAAACGAACCATTAACGACAGCATAGATTTTGCTTCGATAGAATTGTGGACTCGTTATTTCCGTTACGATTGGGATGCCGTTGCTGTGCAGTTTAATATTGTAGTCGTATGGTGAAGAAAACGAGGATTGGTTGATTTTTTCTGTAAAGTCTAAAAACCCTTGGACTCGCAGATGGAATTTTCCATTTTCCGTTCCGGCTAGCCACGCAGGGTCTCCCTCGAGGTTTTTTATTGTCTTCACTGTTGATTCGGCGTTCATTGTGAACCAGCCGCAATCTTCTCCATCTTCGAGTTGCATTCGTTTTACTTGAAAAGCGCCCCAGACATCGAGCATTTTTAGTGCGAGTAATATTTTCTCATCGTCAGTGGCATCCTTAGTGACTTCGACCCAATAGTCCATTGTCGCATCATAATCGCGGCCAATAAAAATAAAGGTACGGCCTGGTTTAGCCGCTAGCCATTGCTCAATCGCTGCGACTTCTTCTTCGCCGGGCAAGCGGTAACTATTCGGTGCCCACACAATTACGTCGGCTCGACGAGCAGGTGTGCCGAGGATGCGAGAATAGAATATTTCCGACCCCGCATTCCTAAACATATCCGCCAATACGCCAGTACCATTAATACTATAGGCACCTTCGGATTGATTGCCTTCGCCATAGGTGCGGTCGATGTCATCTTCATCCTGAGCGATTGTGTTACTGGTGACGATGCCAATCGTCAAAACGACCAATAATTTTGCAACCCGAGTTTTAATGCTGATGCGGTTAAAATCTCTGGTGTGGGAACATGGATTCATACTTGCACTCCTGTGGTCGGAGTGGCTTGACTGAGTACGCGGAAAATATCGACATTGTCCCAACATTGTTGGAATCGAGATTTGGTTAGATTATGGTTCCCGAAAAAGACATCCTCGAAAGCGCGGACTGTAAGCCGCAGAGTATCTTGCAGTTGGTTATGGCCGGTTACTTCGCGCAGATATTGATGATTTGTTTTGCCGCGTGTCAGACGTATAAGATGCTTTTTGTCGAGTTGAATCAGCTTGTAGCTGAACAAGTAGATAATCGCTTGATTGTAGTCACCATTGTCATAGCATTCGCGGACACGATCGAGCAAGTTCTTAAATGCTGGGTCGAGTTGGACCGGTAGTTCCTCTAAGCGTTCTTCCTCGGTTAAAGCGCTAGTTCTTGTCGCTAAACCTGGATCTTTATTTGTTTGTTCGCGGTTGATAATAGCCCAAACGATCAAGCCAATAACACCAATGACGAGTACGGCCAGGATTCCCCAAAAAATAAATTCGACGAGTCCTCCACCGCCTTCAAAGAAGTCGAGATTGGGTGTCCATTCACTACTGCGTTGTGACGGCGGCGCTGCCGATGAATTACCGCTGGACGGATCGAGTCCACCCTCGGAGGCAGAACCGTTACCCCGAGGGCTATTTGGATTAGCTTGACCATTGCCTCCAGAATTAGCTTCAGCCTCCTCGCCTAATTTATTGATGTACTCTTCCCATTTATCTAAAAACGATTCGGAGTCAAAGTCTGCATCGAAATCTTCCATATCTGGTGCGGGCATATCACCGAGATCCATATCATCGAGGTCCATATCATCGAGACTGTTGAGCAGTTCCTCGATGTTTTGTTCACTTTGTTCTAAACGTTCGCGTATCCGCTGCATCCAGCGGGTATCCAGTGGGATTCGTTTTAATACATCATGTTGTTCGTCGTACCAAGGAAAAGGTGTATCACGTTGCAATGCACGCTTCCCTGATTCGACGGGTGTATCGCGTTGGGCTCGAGAGGCGTGAGGGTGTCCTAAGGCAATGAATGCGTAGACTGATAGGATGCAGATAATGCGGAGTTTTGAATGTAGTTGCATAATTGCCTCCTTTCCCTTACCAATTTGTGCCGAGCGGTTGTCGTTGTTTGATCCGTAGAGCTTCGCTGCGAATTTTTAATTCCGCTTCCCAACCCTCTAATAATATACGGGTGTCGAGATAGTTGAGGAATCGTACAACCGATGTGTAGAGTACCGCTAACCAGCAAGCAATCGGAAAGATCCAGCGAGCGGTTAAGTCGAGATGCTCCATAGTTCCTGTTTCGGTAAACAGGTTAACGGCAAGAAATGTTAGACAACCGTGCAAGCAGATTGTAAGACAACAGCCTACGACTAATCCGTACATTGATCGCCCAAATACATTGCCGCCAACGGTTGTATGTAGCATGCGACTGCGTTGTTTTAAGGACATCTTGTTATCCGACTCGGCAGTGGATTGTTCGAGTAGAATGATTTCCAAAATGAACGGTCTCGCACCGCGCACCCAGATGAATATGAAGAATGTGAGAACAATGCTCGCCAAAATAAATCCGCGGGTTATGTTGTCGGGCGTCCTCATTAGTGCTGCGAGCAGGACGACAAATAGAACCCCACGTTTAAGGCCTAGGCTACCAAGGATTTCCCAAGTACTTTTTAGACCGGTTTTGATGATACTCGAGTGAGTAGGTGTTTCATTGAAAATTAATTTACTTAACATGATGGTCGAAAAAATTGAGGCTACGGGGGCTTCAATAATAATCAATATTACTTGTAAGAAGAGAAAGGTTTTGTAGCTAATGTCTGAAGACGTATAGGTTTCTTCGACGATCGAAGTCCGCATTTGGAGAGCTAGATTGTAGTCCAATGTGAGGATATGTCCGATTAGAAAATTATTAAGCACCAACAGTGGTATGGCTAGCAACGCAAACGATAAGAAAATCTGGACGGGAAATCTGGAAATGACGTGTAAGGCGATATCTAGCAACTCGTTTTCATTGCGATTGCGAATTTGAATATGGGTTTTATCGAACTGCATATTGTTCTCCTTTGATGAACCCCAAAGCAGATAGCAGACCCAAGACAAGAATATAAAATACAATGAACAGTGCCGAACTGATCGACACTGCAGCTTTGAAGGAATATGGAAGATCCGAAGGTGAAATGAAACCCTCAATAATTGCCGCAAAGAAAAAGAACAAAATAGATAATCCAATGACCGGAATGCAGCGGCGGCCAGCTTTTTGCAGTGAGGCTTTGCGAGTTAATCCTTTGGTGTTGACCCAAGACAATCCTAGTCGCAAACCACCGGCCGCTGCGAGCACGATGGCCGTTAATTCGAAAGGTCCATGTGCAGTCACAAATTCAAAGAAGTTATCCGTCATGGGAACATCTGGCCGAGCCATATATCCGAAGATAGCACCTAGAAATGCGGCGTTAAATAACGTAGTGACGATGCCAGGGATTATCAGGATGCCCGTGACAAAACAGACTAAGCCGATTCCTGTATTGTGATTGATGTAGAATCCGGCCATATCGGATTTTAGACCCATTCCGGATTCGGTTGATCCTATTGGATTGGTATACATCGCCTCCAAACTGAGTAGTGCTTCTTCACCGACGATTTGTGTGTGGTAATCTGGAAAATAGGTATCTTCGAAAGCGAGAAATGCGGACAACAAAAATGTGCCGTAGAAAAATATGAACATAAACCAAAAATAGCGGTCCAGTAAAATCTGCCGCGGAGCATCAAATGTTAATACCATGATCCAAGCGGTAAATTGAAAACGACGAGTGCGGTACAGTCGGCTATGAGCACGACCAACGAGCCGGTGCAAATACTCTACTGTGTCGGGGGGTAAATTATAGGAATCGGCTAAAGCCAAATCCGCACAAACGCTGCGATACAGAGCGGCAAAGTTTGATAGCCGCTCAGCGCCCAGTCTTTTCGCAGATTTCCAATTGACCGCATCACAGAGCTCTTCAAGTTCTTGCCACTGATGTTGCCGCTGGGCTAATAGGTCAGCTACTTTCATAGGATGTTACCTCGCGTTGGCGGTCTGGATGGAGGTGCTTGTCGAGGCGGATTTTGGAGAACCTGAGGTTGAGTCACGTTCTGTGGATAGGGCGACTGAGCGTATCCGATGGGACTTGTTGGTACGCTGGCAACTAAAGGCACTGTTAGTGGAACTTCGTTTTGGGCATCTGAAACGAAGGCTCGATAATATAATGCCTGCAGCAGCAGATCGGGGTTAATGTTTGGGTCAAGCTTGAGTTGTTTACATAATGGCTCCGCAAGATGTTTGGCAATTTCATCTCGCCGTTGTTGAGCCAAACGATTGCGTTGGTCAATAAAATGGGCAAGCGCTTGAGACATACTTTGATCTGGTTTGAAATTTGCGGGTAACAGCGAAGCAATATATAGTACGTTTGGGTGCCGCACATCATGCAACCCTTGTGTCGATTGTTTTTGGTCGACAATAACCATTGTACCGGCAACGAGGTCCCCGAGTCGTTGGAAACGCTTGTTCATACTCATGACGAGTAATCCAACCATGAATGTTGGGATGAACGACAATTGGAAAACCGGCGAGTTCCCCCAATTGACCCCAAAGGCAGCGGGGGCAACTAAAGGAAACGTATCGGCCATTCGTAGCATATTACGGAGAACGGCTTGCATCGCATTCATCGGTTTGCCGTCTACCGTGACTGATCGTAAGCCGAGTATGCGTTTACCAGGAGTTTGGCCGTTCATGTAAATTTCGAATAGTATTCCATACATCCAGATGACAATGAGCTGGACAACTTGGAACATCGCGTGGCCAATTCCACCCAATTGGTAATCGATGATGAGTGAGAGTATATACAAGCCAAAGAGGATAGCTGTACGAATACCAATATCAATTAGAAAAGCAAAAGCTCGTTGAAATGGCCCCGCTACGTGATAGTCAAAGGTGATGTTTTCGGGCGTGACGATCGAGATGGTGCCATCAATCGGATCAATGGCGTCTCGGATACCTCGGATATCTTGCGTCATGGATGCCTGGCGATTGCGGACTATTGGAAAAACGATTCGATGAAGGGGGAAATCAGTTAGTGATAACTGTTTAACTTCAATTAAATCATACCCAAAAAACAGCAATGGTTGGCTATCTTCTTGTGATAGCAAACAATATTTATGTATCCTAGAAAAACCCTGCATGGTTACGCTACCGCAGATATTACGATGCGTAGAAGGTAATGGACTTGGCTCCCCTAGGACATTATTAGACGGCCTTATTTTAGAGCGGTGATGACCAATGAAAATTGATATTGTTGGCGGAAAAATGTCGTAGAGAAAAGTTGGTTTTTATGGTGAATATGTGGTTCAATGAGTCGAGTTGAGGTGGTAGATTTCAGGTATTCCTGTGTAAACTTCGCATCTACTTAGTTTATGTTTTTTAATGGATGCTAACGGCAAAACTAAAAATAGAATTTGTAGATTGCTGACTTGAGATTACCATGATCGTAAGCATTGTTAATTCTATTTCCCACTTCAATTGTTTCTAATTTTGCATTACATATTCTGCTCGTATTAACACCTCACGTTCACTAATAATTTAAGAGTGCAGTAAAAATGTCGACAACGACTACTCCGGAAAAAGTAACAGGCGCAACAATTAGATTTGCTGGCGACTCAGGCGACGGTATGCAACTGTCTGGGACTCAACTCACCAACACCTCGGCTCTAGCGGGAAACGACGTTGCGACTTTCCCAGACTACCCCGCTGAGATTAGAGCACCTCGTGGGACTCGTGCCGGTGTCTCTGGGTTCCAAGTCCAGATAGCGGCGGAAGAAATTTTTACACCAGGCGACCAACTTGATACGCTTGTCGTGATGAATCCAGCGGCTTTGGTTACGAACATCGAAGACCTCAAAACCGGTGGCACACTAGTTGTCAATGAAGACAGTTTCGAGGGCAAAGATCTACGGTTAGCTAAGCTCGATGAGAGTCCTCTAGATGACCCAGGCCTGGATGAATATCGAGTCATCAAAATTAAAATGACATTACTCACTCGAACCGCTGTCGAAGAATTAGGGTTGAGTACAAAGCTAGCCGACCGCTGCAAGAACTTTTTCGCGATGGGGTTTGTGTATTGGCTCTACAATCGTGACTTACAGCCTACCTTAGATTTTATTCAAGCCAAGTTTGGTGGTATGCCAGACATTGCCGAGGCTAACGAGAAGTCACTTAAGGCGGGGTTTAATTATGGCGAGACAACCGAAGCGGCAATTAGCACCTACCAAGTAGACCAAGCGGCGTTGCCCGAGGGTAGATACCGTAACATGATGGGCAACCAAGCGTTGGCAATTGGTTGTATTGCCGCAGCGAAGCTTAGTGATCGAGACTTGTTTTTGGGTTCCTATCCAATTACGCCGGCCTCCGATATTTTACACGAGTTAAGTAAGCATAAAAAATATGGTGTACGTACGTTTCAAGCGGAAGATGAGATTGCAGCTGTTTGTTCGACAATTGGTGCTGCATTTGCAGGCCACATGGCGATGACGACATCGAGCGGCCCTGGTATTGCTCTTAAGGGCGAAGCGATGGGATTGGGGATGATTCTCGAATTGCCCATGCTTATTATCAACGTCCAGCGAGGTGGTCCAAGTACTGGATTACCGACCAAAACGGAACAGTCCGACTTGTATCAAGCAATGTTTGGTCGTAACGGTGAATCACCGTTGCCGGTAGTTGCACCGCAGAGTCCATCAGACTGTTTTGCTATGGCAATTGATGCGTGGCGTATTGCCGCGACCTTTATGTGTCCAGTGATTATCTTGTCGGATGGATACATCGCGAACGGTGCTGAGCCATGGAAGATTCCGGATTTTGATTCGCTCGAAAAAATAGAAATTACGCACCCGGCCCCTCGGGAAGATGGCGATCCTGCTTTCTTGCCTTACGCGCGTGATGAAAATCTCGCACGACCGTGGGCCTTGCCGGGCACCAAGGGTCTTGAACATAGAATCGGCGGTTTGGAAAAAGCGGCAGAGACGGGCAATGTTAGTTACGACCCGGACAACCACCAAGCGATGTGTGAATTACGGCAGGAAAAAATAGATCGCATCGCTGATTTTATCCCCCCCCAAGAAGTGTTCGGACCGGAAAAGGGCGATTTACTTGTTTTGAGTTGGGGTGGTACCTACGGTGCTTGCCGTACAGCAGTGACACATGCTCAGGCAGCCGGTGCAAGTGTAGCGCACGCTCAGCTGCGTTATCTTAATCCGTTCCCCAGCAATTTTGAAGAGATCCTCAATAACTATGATAAAGTGCTTATTCCGGAATTGAATTTAGGACAACTCAAAACACTAATTCAAGCGAAGTATCTTATTGAATGTGTCGGATTGAATAAGGTAAAAGGTCGCCCATTTGCAATTGTTGAAATTGAACAACGCATTGCAGAACTAACTCGTTAAATTGTATTGCATTACGCGAACAGACAACTAGGAATTTACTTATGAGTATTGATTTACCTGTGCTAAAACCAGCTGATTTTGGTAGCGACCAAGATGTGCGTTGGTGTCCAGGTTGTGGCGATTATTCGATTCTCGCCCAAATGAAAAAAGCTCTCGTTGCGATTGGTGATCCACGAGAGAATACGGTTTTCATTTCGGGTATCGGATGCTCAAGTCGTTTTCCGTATTACATGAACACATATGGCATGCATTCCATTCACGGTCGTGCACCGGCATTTGCGACTGGCTTGAAAGTGTGTCGTCCAGATTTGAAAGTGTGGGTGATTACGGGTGATGGGGATGCGCTAAGTATTGGTGGTAATCATTTAATGCATGCGATTCGCCGAAATGTGGATATCAATATTGTTCTCTTCAATAATCGCATATACGGATTAACTAAAGGCCAATATTCGCCAACATCGGAAACAGGGAAGATTACTAAGAGTAGTCCTATCGGTTCAATTGATAACCCACTAACTCCGCTATCCTTGGCGATGGGTTGTGGCGCGTCATTCGTCGCGCGCAGTATTGATGTGAATATCAAGCACTTAGGACAGACGCTATTACGCGCATCAGCTCACAAGGGAACTTCGTTTGTCGAAGTCTATCAGAACTGTAATATTTTTAATGATGGTGCTTGGAAATATGCGACTGATCGGGAAACGAAAACCGATAATCTAATCGAGCTTGAACATGGTAAGCCACTGATTTTTGGAAAAGATCGTGATAAGGGCATTCGTCTTAACGGTATAACACCTGAAGTGGTGGAGTTAGGCAAAGGCATCTCGGAAGATGATTTGCTATTTCATGATGAAAAATCTAGCGAACCATCACTCGCTTTTTTGCTTTCTCGTTTGCGGCAACCAGAATTCCCCGAAGCTATAGGTGTCTTTCGCGATATAGAAATGCCTGTTTATGACGAAGGCGTCAATCAACAAGTTGATCAAGAGCAAGCAGCGAATTCAGATGCTACGCTGGATGAACTCTTTAACTCAGGCACAACCTGGAACGTTGAATAGGCTAATTAAAACGTTGACTGATTTAAAAAGTTCGAATCCGTCCCTAGCTGAATTCCTGGCATAGCGGTTTGATGGTGACTTCCGGCACATGTGCTGTTGCTGGTAGAGTTGCGATTGATAACGCTAGATGGCCAAGATCTTCTGGTTTGAGCATCCGAGCTTTATGCTCATCGGTTACGGCTTGCGGGCGTTTCTCGAGGATCGGTGTGTTAACTTCACCCGGATAGATGTTGGTTACGCGGACTCCGTCCACATTGACTTCATTCGAAGCAGCCATTCCTAAAGCAGCCATTGCGAATTTTGACGCGGAATAAGCAACTCCACCTAACGCCGTCGCTCTGACTCCAGAGATGGAAGATATATTGATAACCAAACCCTCACCGCGTGATCTCATGCCGGGCACTGCGGCTAGCATACAGTAGTACGCGCCACTAGCGTTGATGGCCATCACGCTGTCCCATTGGTCCGGCTCCATATCCGCTAATGTTCGATTGGGTATGTTGGTACCAGCGGAATTAACCAGGATATCAATGTTACCCACTTCCGATTGAACCCAATCAAACAATGCTTGTACGCTTTCTTTGTTAGAGACATCGACACAATGGTGCATGAGTGAACCATTGCCCTGCCAAGCCGAGGTAGCCAATGCGAGTGGCTCCCCGCGGCGGCCTGCAATGACCACTGTGCAGCCCGCTTCTGCAAACGCATGAGCAATTCCGAGTCCAATTCCTGTGCCGCCACCAGTGATGACTGCGATTTTTCCCTGTAACTTCATAAAATTAAGTAGCCTTGCTAAGCGTGTAATATTGAAAAAGTAAATGTTTTGCTGTTATCATTTTATCTTATTTCTACGGCTTGGCGAGTGGAGGAGCGGCGGTCAGGCACGGGGCGCCCCTATAAATTCTGGGGACTCAAAATTAAGGTTTTTTGTAGTATTGTGTTAGATCAATTCCCCCACGGCTCTCGTCTTCTAAGAGTTTGGTGCGAATGGAAAGTTGATCTAGCTTTTGTTGCAGTATGGCAATTACGTTTTTTGTTTCGTCAATGGGCTTAGGCCGGGGCACCTTGGGATACCCTAGATGTCGTTGCAGTGAAGCAAATAAGAACAACGGATCCTTTCCAAAATTAGCTAAGGCAATGCGTCCCTCTTTCTCGCCGAATAGAACTGTTTGTTCTGGATTAGGCGATTGGGTTTGAGGACGGTGGCGGAGATTAATATAGTGTTGACTGCGGGAGAAAATGAGGTCAGCGATTTCAATGAGGCCGATTTGGCGACGGACGATTAAGATCCATTGCTGCCAGTGATCATCATAAAATGTATCTTCAGACATGGCAAACAATCCCGAATCATAGGGGAGGTTGTTGTGGCAGATGCTTTCTAACTGATACAAAAACAGACCAGCTCGACTGGGCTCATCGGCCCTATATTCCGCTTCGCTTTGCAGAATCTTGACCGCCGCCCGTAAATCAAATTTACCATCGTCGCGTTCGGCTTCGCGGATTAAATGCGTTTGAAATGGTGTGAAATAATGCGCCAGTTGCTCCATTGCGGGAGATACAACGCCTGTGGAGCAAAGTTCGGCGAGCATATAGTCGAGGGCAATAGGTAGTTTTGTTGTTGCTAGCGTCTCATCTCGAACTTGTAGCAAAATATCCTGGATGGGGATGTCTTGGGGCAAACGCTCGCCTAGAATTTGAAAAAAATAGGCTTGTTCAATATACTCGTCACGTGGCAGCATTGTTGTTGTCGGGGGCATCCGGTTTTGTCCGCGGCATGGGTGGATGATAGGTGAAAATGCCGAAAAGCTGGGTGAATTGTTGGTGTAATTGGAATAACTAGCACATCGTTTGGTGCGGGAGATGTGTCCGCTGATTTATTCTAGCAGGTTGCCACTAAGCAAGGTGAATAGATGGGTCTATAATTAACGGTACATTAATCATTAGTAAATAACAGAATCGTTGCTTATCTGTAACGCGTCTGTGGTCGGAGTGTTTCACATGTCTGAAGAATTTTCCACGGTCCAAGCAACTGTTGACGCGATCGGTCGCGGCGAAGTTGTTATTGTTGTCGACGCGGAAGATCGAGAGAACGAAGGCGATTTTATTTGTGCAGCGGAAAAGGCCACGACAGAGAACATGAATCTGTTGCTCAGTGGTCGGGGGGACTTTTGCTTGTCGATTCTCCCCGATACGGCGTCGAGGTTAGAATTATCGCCGCTCGCAGATACAAACAACACACCGCTGGGCACGGCCTTTATGACTCCACTAGATCACCGCGATTGTCGGACTGGCATTACGGCCGATGAACGGATGATGACGGTACGGGCCATCGCGGATCCGCGTAGTAGTTCATCCGATTTTGTCCGCCCGGGACACGTGCACTTACTTGTTGCCAAAGAAGGTGGTGTATTGCGTCGTGCCGGGCATACGGAAGCAAGTATGGATTTGGCTCGAATGGCAGGTCTCGCTCCAGCCGGCGTTCTCTGTGAAATTCTTGATAAAACGGGAAACCGTGGTTCACGAGAATTTTTGCTGAATCTAGCCAAAGCAAATAGTCTTGAAATCATTTCGATTGAGCAGTTGATTGCCCATCGACGGGTGAATGAGAAGTTAGTGCAGCGCAGTGCCGAAGCGAAGTTGCCAACAAAATACGGCGAGTTGGATATCATTGTGTATTCGGTGGACTTTGAAGCAAACGAACCAGTCGCTTTAGTTTTGGGTGACCCATCCACTAATGAAACCCCCCCGCTAGTAAGAATGCATTCAAGTTGCTTTACCGGCGATCTGATTTCTAGTTTACGTTGTGATTGTGGTGATCAGTTGCATATGGCATTGGACATGATTAGCAAAGAAGGTTGTGGAATATTGGTTTATTTGCCGCAGGAGGGTCGAGGAATTGGCTTAGCGGAAAAAATACGCGCGTATGCATTGCAGGAGCAGGGAATGGATACGGTTGAAGCCAATCATGCGTTGGGCTTCAAAGCAGATATGCGTGATTATGGGGTTGGCCTACAGATTCTTAAAGACCTAGGACTAAGCCAACTACGATTACTGACAAATAATCCTAAGAAACTTGAGGCATTTAATTTGCGTGGCTATGATGTTACGGTTGTTGATCAAGTGCCGATTGTTGCGTCAGTGAATAAGCACAATGAACGGTATTTAGAGACTAAACGCGAGAAGATGGGGCATCAGTTGCCGTAAGGTGTTCTGCCGCGACCTCCGCTGTGGCGGAGCGGGTATAGTCTGATGATTTGCAAATCCTTTTGCGCAAACGGCGCGCCACTATTTTTCAATTGGCTTGAGCGCATTATCGATTGCGGCTCGCAATGCTTGCACGCTGTGTCCCACTGCCAAGATCTTGCCGTCGCCATCTACCACCATCATCGTTGGCAAGGCAGTAACGCCGTATTGTTCCGCCAACGCCCGACCATCGTCTCCGATGACATTTGGCCAAGGAGATTGATGCTCTTTGGAGTATTCCTCAAAGGCTTCGGCACTGCGGTCTAAATTGACCGCTACGACGTCAAATTTCTTACGGTCTAATTCCTCGAAGAGGGCTTTGATTTTTGGCATTTGAGCACGGCAAGGTCCACACCATGATGCCCAAAAATCAATAAGCACAATTTTTCCACGATACGACGCCCAATCCAATTCGCCGCCTAAATCGGTAATGCCTGACAATTCCAATGGTTTACCGACGAGTTGAGAAACATTTGCTGGGGCGGTTGCCGACTTGGTGATCTTCTTTCCATACGCTGTTAACGTGCGACTTTCGCTTTGGCTAAACACTTTACCAAAACGTTTGACCTGCTCTTTGCGAGTTTCTTCGTCATCGTAACGATTGATGGCATGCACAACCGTGGACGCGAGACGTAAATGGATGTCGCTTAAGTCATGTTCGCTGAGGTAATCGAAGGTTTCATCCAATAGCGGTTGAAGTTTGTCTGTGGGTAAATCGTCGGATGCAATGACCCGTTGTTCGAGTCGGTGAAAGGCAACATGTGCGGCGATTGCGGGTCGCTTATCTGTCGCGAGCGATTTCATGAAATCGTTAAGCTGCTGGTCAAGTTTGTCATTACCGAGTGAGGCTTGTTCGTGCAGTATGGTAATCGCGGTATCTACGGCTAACACATGAAATCGATCCGATGCCTCAAGCGCGAGCAAACGAGTCGCTGCTTCATGCACGGCGACCGCAAACCCATCGCGATAGCGGATGGACTTAACTTTGTCCTGCATGTCGAGCAGATAGTCGAGCAATTCTAGTTTGTCGGCATTTGCTGCTGCTAAATAAGGATTGTTTTGTGCAACTTCATCCGTTGCGTCATCCGCATCTGGGGGCAAGATCGTGGTAGTGATGTAGTGCAGTTGTCCACCGGCGGCCGTTAGAGTCCTTGTCTTCTGGTTGTGGGAACTAGAATCTTTGGGGGCGGGAGTTGCACTAGTAGCCAGAGCCAGTTCGGCCTCTAATTCCTGAGGGCTGTGCACCATGGCGGCTACCTTGCCATCGCGACCGATGACGACTAACGCTGGGATTCCGCTGATTCCGCAAGCAGTTGTTGAGGGCATCTCCCATGACGCAGCTACAGCGTTGTCCGCGATATCCGCAGCGTCGACTTCGACGTCATCGATGATTACCGGCCAAGCAAGCTTGCGTTTTTCGAGAAACTCAGTGAGCGCTTGCCGGTCAGCGTCGATACTAAAGCCAATAAACGAGACATTTTGATCACTGTATTTCTTCTGCAATTCCTCTAAATGTGGTATAGCAGCTAAACATGGTCTACACCAAGTTGCCCAAAAGTCAATGACAACAACCTTGCCTTTGAGCGAGTCCCAATCAAATGGACTCCCGTCCATAGTCCTTGCTGGTATTGAAATAGTTGAACCCACGAGATTGAGACGATTAACAGTGCGAGCAAGTTGCGTTTGTAGTTCCGCCTGTTGCTCGGGTGATAACTTAGCCTGGGAAGTTGTGAGTACGACTTGCAGCAAGTCTTTTACTAATTCAGGGTATCTTTCAGCGATTTGAGCAGATTCTTGGCCCATTACGCCAAACGCCGAGGGACTTGTCCGTTCATGTTCAAGTAGAGATGTAACGGCAGAGATAATATCTTCCTTACCCTGCTTAGTTTGAACCTGCATGTAAAATCGAAATGTATCCTCAATCTTGAATTTTACGAATAGAATCTCATCGCTCAATTCCCGCAGGCTGGCAACTAGTTCGGTTGAGAGTTCTTTGTCTTCAATCTGTTTATATGATTCGATGGTTTGGTCAAGCATCCGGAAACTAAGATCAGTGTCTTGTTGGCCGATTGATTGGATGATTTGAGCTAACACTTGAAAAGTACCAAGTCCACGTGCGGGATTTTCGAGGACCGTCGTAAGACTTGTAAGCATCGCAGCTGGATCCCTAGTGGCTTCACTGCCGCCTGAGTAGTCGCGCGCGGTTTCGAGTAAACCAGATTGGTCGATGAGGGGTTGTTCAAGAATAGCTCGAGCATTACGCGCGATATTGATATCCGTGCTCGTGCTGAATCGTTTCCCAAGGGAGTCCAGTAGTACGTTGCCATTTTCCGGATCCATCTGTGATAGGTATAACCCAATTTGTTGTAGCGATGTAAACACACTCGCATCGGCCTCATTACCATCGATCCAAGTGATTGCTTCTTTGCTGATTGCTGCAACGGTTGTGACCACATCGCCTTTGCCCTGTGCTTCAGAAAGCCGCTTTTGCGTAGTGGTGATAAATGCCAGCAACTTTCCTTCTTTGGCGATTGCTTCGTGTTCGTCACTGGCCATCTCATTGGCTAATGCCAATTGCATGGAAAGTGCTTTGGGATCACCAAATTGGTGTAAACGCGAGATGACGGTTTGTTTGATGTCGTATCCATAGCGGCGTTCGGTTTCACTGAGCCCTTCTTTGCTGAGTAGCATCGAAGACAAGTTCTGCAATTCGTTGGTGATCAACATGCCAAATTGCATTTGCTGCTGTTGATTTTGGCTTTGGGGAGGAATTTGAATCAGGATGGAAATAAACTGTTGGATAGCATCGACCGACGAATCTTTAGTGGGTATCGGGAGACTAGCTCGCGTTGCAACAGCTTGTAAAAGACTAGGTGCTTGTGCGGTCGGTGCGGGCGGGACATTGGCAGTTGGTTGGTTGGTTGCAGTAGCGTTGGGATTTGTCGGAACCGTTAGTGGTTCGGCGTCATGGTCATGATCGTGATCGTGATCGTGATCATTGTTATCAACTACTTTGAATTTATCTGCAGGTGATTGTGCCGTTTCCTCGTCGCCAGAGCAACCAATGATGAAGACGGAAGCTAGTAACAACAGCGCAATTTGGCGTAGGCACAGTGATGTTGTATTGAGGATAGCCATAAGTGAATTACTTTCTTAATTGTTGATCTCAAACGATATTCAATTGTATTAATTGTACTACGCATGACATTATAGGTAGTTCAGACGTTCAATAACATGTTATTTTTCCAACTGGCGAATAACTTCTATCAGCGTTTGAACCATGACACCGCTCGCTCCACCGTCGACCCATTTTTTGGGTGAATCTGCGAAGGCGGGGCCAGCAATGTCCATATGTGTCCAAGACACTTCCGAGACGAATTCTTCGAGGAATTTTCCGGCGGTAATCGCACCACCCCAGCGGCCGGCACCAATATTGCGCAGGTCAGCGACTTTACTTTGTAGTTCGCTGCCAAATTCTTTGAACATGGGAAGTTGCCAGACTTGCTCGCCCGTCACAACTGCCGCGCGAGTTAAATCATCACACCAATCTTGATCATTCGTCATGAAGCCCGTGACATTTAATCCTAGTGCCACACAGCAAGCGCCGGTTAGTGTGGCAAGATCGATCATATGTGCTGGTTTTTGCCCAACGGCGACATCCAATACATCGGCTAACACAAGTCGCCCTTCGGCATCCGTGTTGAGAACTTCGATTGTCTTACCATTGCGAGCCGTAATGACATCGCCGAGTCGATAGGCATTGGAACTCACCATATTTTCAACGAGTCCCACGAGTCCGATGACGTGGCAGGGGAGCTTGAGTTGAGAGATAGCCTGCATCGTGCCAACGACGGTTGCTGCACCTGCCATATCACACTTCATGGTTTTTTGACCATCTGATGGTTTTAGCGACAAGCCACCACTATCATAGGTAACTCCTTTACCCACCAATGCGAGTTGAGGGTCGGCAATATCGGATCCACGATAACGCATGATTACGAGTCGAGCTTCTCGAGCAGAACCCTGGGCGACGGCCAGCAGTGACCCACACTTTTCTTCCGCTAATTTCGCCGCATCCCAGACCTCAATTTCCAGCGAGGTGGTTTCTCCTAGACTTTGAATTTGTTCGGCGAAGGTTTCTGGGTACACCATGTTAGGGGGCCCGTTGACTAGGTCCCGAGTCAAGTTAATACCCTGAGCGATAATGGCGCCATTTTCAACGGTCGATTCATTGCTCGTCGCCCAGAGAATGTTATCCGGTGTGTAAAGATCGTGTTTGCTACGGCAGATGTCTTGACCATGACAACCGACAAGGCTACCGCTGACTGCTGTTTCAAGTGCGGCTTCGTCGCATTCGGGGAAATAATAGGCAACGGTTTTGCGTTGTTTAGCTGCCAGTGTTTTTGCAGCAGCACCGGCGGCTTTGAAATACGAGATGTTTTCAACTGTATCACCACTGCCGAGGCCGACAAGGATGACTACCGGAGCGTTGATTCCGTTGGGTGCTAGCCAAGATGTTGTCACTCCAGCTTTTAAGCTAACCTCTTTGGCGTCAATCATGCGTTGTAGAGCACCGTCCGTTTGTGTATTTAACTCTTGGGCAGGTCCGGATAGTTCGCAGTCACCAAGAGCAACAACAATGGCGTCGACGTCGATTAAATGTAGCGGTTCTTGTGTGATTGCAGTTGCCATGGTGTTAAAATCCTCGTATTGATAGCGTAATGTGTTTGTGGTTATTTATTAAAAAGCATTGAGCAGGTTTTATTTTAGCGGGATGCATTTTGCGTGCGAGTACCCTCTGCGTAGAATCAAAGGTTCGGGCAACGCGTCATATTTCGTCGTCAATTCGCTTGGCGCTGGTACGATACTATGTATGCAGTGGCGATCGATTGATGATTAGCAATGTATGATAAGAGATACGATGGCATTGAATAGCCTTGGAAAATGTGTACGTGAATTGGAGTCGCAAGGCTTCTTGTTACGGTATGAGCACGTCGCCGACCCCTACCTAGAGATTGCTGAGATTCAGCGGCGTGTGTTTGCGAACAACGGGCCGGCAATTCTGTTTACCAACGTGAAAGATTGTCAGTTTCCAGTTGTTTCCAATCTATTTGGAACTCTAGAACGCAGCCGATTTATTTTCCGTAATTCACTTGATCAGGTTCGCCGTTTGGTTCAAGCCAAGGTGGACCCGAGTCAAATTTTACGGCGGCCTTGGCGGCATGTAGGGTTGGCCCTACAAGCGCTGAAGATGATTCCCAAACGATGTTCCCGCGGATCAGTATTAAAGCATCGATGTGAGTTGAGTGATTTGCCGCAAATTCAGAGTTGGCCTGGTGATGGTGGACCGTTTATTACGTTGCCGCAAGTTTTCTCACAGCATCCAGCACAGGATGGATTGTTACAGTCGAATTTAGGGATGTATCGAGTACAACTGGCGGGTGGTGATTATCTTGCAAATCAAGTTGGATTGCATTACCAGATTCACCGAGGAATTGGAGTGCACCAGCAAGTTGCCAATGAATTAGGTAAACCACTGAAAGTAAATATTTTTGTAGGCGGTAGTCCCGCGATGACAGTGGCGGCGGTGATGCCGTTGCCAGAGGGTATGAGTGAATTAACATTTGCCGGTGTGCTAAATGGTAAACGGATCAAGATGATCTGCCAAACAGGTGAGTTACCAATATATGCCGATGCAGATTTTTGTATTCAAGGTGAGATTATTCCAGACGAGTTAAAGCCAGAAGGTCCGTTTGGTGATCACTTAGGGTATTACAGTTTGGCGCACGATTTCCCCGTAATGCGGGTAAATAACGTATTTCATCGTGAAGGCGCAATATGGCCATTCACGGTTGTTGGCCGCCCGCCTCAAGAAGACACTCGGTTCGGTGAGCTCATACATGAAATCACTGGACCAGTGATTCCCTCGGTTTTGCCGGGTGTGAAAGCGGTCCATGCTGTGGATGCAGCCGGCGTCCATCCATTATTGTTGGCTATCGGCAGTGAACGTTATACGCCGTTTAGCGAAGTGGACCATCCGCAGGAACTACTGACACAAGCGCATGCGATTTTGGGACAAGGGCAATTGTCTCTGGCAAAGTACTTGTTCATGTTGAATGACACCGATGTTCCAAGTTTGGATATTGGCCAGATAAAATCGTTTTTGTTAGAGGTGCTGCAGCGAGTTGATTGGCGTCGAGACTTACATTTTTCAACCAATACGACGATTGATACGTTGGATTATTCAGGTACAGGGTTAAATCAAGGTTCCAAATTAGTAGTCGCAGCTGCCGGTAATATTAAACGTGAGCTGACGAGTACCTTGCCGACACCCTGCTCGTTACCCGCAGAATATACGGACGCCTGTGTTGTTATGCCGGGTGTATTGGCGATTCAGGGTCCGCCGGCGGGTGAAGGCTATGTTCAACAAGTAAACGATTTTTGCTTGACCGTAGGCGACGATCACAGTGTGAATGATTTTCCATTGATCGTGATTGTTGATGAAAGCCATCCACTGGCGAACAATCTCAATGAATTTTTGTGGGTGACATTTACTCGCAGCAATCCAGCGGTGGATGTGCATGGACTCGGTGCGTCGATCAACAATAAGCACTGGGGTTGTACCGGTTCGCTGGTAATTGATGCTCGCTGCAAACCGCATCATGCTCCGCTATTAGAGGTTGATGAGGAGACTTGCCGTCAAGTTGATAACGTTGCTTCTAGTGGGCATGCAATATCTAGATATCTGTGACCACGAATACTGTCGGTCGATCCTCCGGCGGCAGGCCGCCTACGCGAGATCATCAAGTGCGGGTGAGAGGATTCGAACCTCCACGGGATTAACTCCCACATGGCCCTCAACCATGCGCGTCTGCCAGTTCCGCCACACCCGCTTCTAGAGGATTCTTTCTAGATTATTTTAAAATAGGTTAAGCATCAAGTGCTAAGGATTGTATTTACTTAAGTCTGGCGCGGGTTATTCCGGTTAGTTGGGTTTCGCCAAACATGCTGCTGGCGACTTGTGGTGTATGCCTTCTTTTGGAGGATTCCAGTCACGTAGAATGATTGTCCGCGTCGATGAGTTGTTTTACCGGCAATGGAAATCCCTGAAATGCTGAATACACTTTGATCAACGCCAGATTTCCCGATGGACTGAGGAATCTGGCAAGCACCTTGTCTGCCTAATCTCTTTATTATGTTGCATTCCCACCCTCCCACACTAAAATTAATTCCAGTTCAACCAGTTGACTCGGATGCTTTGAAAACATCGCGGCGCCAACCTCCGCAACTGACGGAAAACGAACTTGCTCGACAAACCAATGACCTTACGATGCAAGCACTTGCAGGTGGGGTAAGTATATTAGAAGCGAACTTCGCTGCTACCTATCTCTTGGATGCCGACACTCGATACTTGACACTGGGGCCCTTTTGCGGTGCACAGAGTGAGTTGGCAAATGTTGGTGTGCGGATGTTGCAACAAGCAACTGCAGATCTCGAAGCACTTACTGGGCATGTAGTTACCCTAACAACGGTAGATCGCGTAAAGCAATGCAATGCACCAATGGACGCAGCATCCGCCGTGTGTGTCCCACTGGTTACCCAAGATACCCCGATTGGAACGTTGTGGTTCTTATTTGATAGTCCGCGGGTGTTTGACGACAGTGAATTGATGTTAATCGAGCTGATTGCAGGTATGTCGGCTAACTATTTTACGACTAGCTGTAATGGTGGTAATCAGATAGTCGACGATCAATTGATAACAATGGCTCAAAATTGGCAGCAGAGTCGTCGTTTGCCGATCAATTATTCTCACGCTATGTGGCAAGTGCAAGGCCGGCATCTTGATGATACAGTCATCAGTCGCAATTATTATGACTGCCAGCAAACCGAACAAGGGATGAGCGTATCTCTGGCACATTCCCAAGGGTGTTCGCTTGAGGCCTTGTTGTCGATCGGCGTAGTTGGCAATACTTTGCAACGTATGGTTGCGATGACAAACGATCCTGCGGAAATACTCGAACGAACGAACGCTTGTATTTGGGAAGGTACTGCGGGCGCGCAATTTGCTGATGCCTTGCAGATTGCTCTCGATGCGGATACGGGTCGAGTCACGTATAGTTGCGCTGGTGAGATGATCTTACTGGTTGTGACTCCGGATGGCATCGAAGTTTTAGAGAACATCTCGCCAGAAATAGGTATTATGGACTATGGCGAATATGAAAACCGCTGTCACATCATGCAGCCTGGAGATTTCTTGGTTGCATCAACAGAATGTGGATTCAATCGTGATCGTAACTGGGTTGACGAACTACAAGCGATTACGTCGGCATCTAAATCAAAGATGACAGTAGCGAAATTGATCGACAGTATTGAATCAATACAGTGTGATCATGATCGACAGCATTTGACAACTTGGGCCGAAAACGATCAAGCCATGCTGGTGATGCAATACGCTGGTTAAGCGGCAACGATTAACGTTTCGAGAACTGAGATCCTCGACGAGCACCATGCAAACCAGGCTTTTTTCGTTCGCTCATTCTTGAGTCACGAGTTAGGAAGCCACCGCTGCGTAGAGCGAGGAAGTTTTCTTCGTTGTGGCTGACCATAGCTCGAGCCAAGCCCATTCGAACCGCCCCAGCTTGTCCGGTTGTGCCACCACCGCTGCATCGTACTATTACGTCAACATCATCAGTGTTGCCCGTTAGTTCTAGTACTTCTAATACAGCCCGACGATTTTGAGCGAATTTAAAGTATTCTTCAAAAGGGCGTTTGTTGACGGTGATCTGACCGGTACCAGGACGCACACGAACACGAGCGACCGATGATTTACGACGTCCAGTTCCAAGGCTGTCTTGATTGGACTTACATTTTCTTACAACTGCTGGCATCTTATTTATTTACTTCGTTTAGAGGTGTGAAAAATTAGGCCAACTCACGAGGCTGCGGGTCTTGTGCCTGATGAGTATGATCGGGGCCAACGAAAACCTTTAGTTTGGTCAACATTCTACGCCCTAGTTTATTCTTGGGTAGCATACGACGAACAGCTTCGCTAAGAATAAGTTCTGGTGACTTTTCTCGTCGCTTTCCAGCAGTAATTGATTTCTGCCCTGTGTAGCCAGTGTACCAAGTGTATGTTTTTTGATCCCACTTATTACCACTGAACGTAACTTTTTCTACGTTCACTACGACGACAAAATCGCCAGTATCAACATGTGGTGTATAAGTCGGTTTGTTTTTCCCCATGAGGATCACTGCAATTTCAGAAGCAAGGTGTCCGACTCCCTTTTCTGCAGCATCTACGAGCCACCAATCTTGGGTGACTTCATTAGGTTTCGCCATGTAGGTCTTTTGAGCGACCAACGTACTGTCCTCATATAAGGAGATTATATTAAATTGGTGGAAACAGCCGATTCTAACCCCGTAAATTAGACCTAACAAGGGCTAATTAATACTTTTAGTTTGTTGTTTTGTAACGGCTATCTATTCAAGGTATACCGAGTTTCCGATTAGGTCAAATGGCCTGATCTGCGGTACATAACAACACTTGTATTGCGGTTCGGCCTATACGTAAATAGGTTAGTTGGGTATCTTGTGGAGGGCATGATCAATACAAACACATAGCAAAACAAGATAAAGAAGAAGCGATGAAAGCAGCAGTCCTGAAAGAACGATTTCCTGATGAACGACGAGTTGCATTGTTGCCCGACAATGTTAAAAAGCTGCAAGCCGCAGGTTATGAAATACTTATTGAACGAGGAGCGGGTCTTGGTTCATCCATTACAGATGAAGATTATTCCGCTGCTGGTGCACAGTTAATTGATCGCGCGGAAGCCACCGCCGCCGACATCCTCTTACAAGTTCGTAGTGCGGGCGCGAATACGGCCAACGGCGATGATGATGTTCAATTAATGCACGCTGGGCAAATTGTTATTGGAATGTGCGACCCACTAGGTAACGCTGCAGCGATAGGCATGCTAGCAGAACAAGGCGTCAGTCAAGTTGCACTTGAAATGGTGCCACGCATCAGTCGAGCCCAGAGCATGGATGTACTGAGCTCGATGGCAACGATTGCTGGGTATCGCGCTGTATTGCATTCGGCTTTCGAATTACCTCGAATGTTCCCACTAAATATGACCGCCGCCGGCACTTTAAAGGCCGCTAAAGTCTTTATCATCGGCGCGGGCGTTGCTGGGCTACAAGCCGCAGCAACTGCGAAGCGACTAGGTGCTGTCGTCTCAGCCTATGATGTGCGACCCGACTGCCGCGAACAAGTGGAAAGTATTGGTGCGCGGTTTGTCGAAGTGCAATTGGAATCTGATGATGCGGAAGACGAAGGTGGATACGCCAAACAACAATCGGAAGAATTTCTTGTCAAGCAACGAGAACTAATGGCTGAATTGGCTGCGGAAAGTGATGTGGTTATCACCACGGCCGCAATTCCAGGTCGGCAATCACCGCTATTGATATCAGCTGATGCTGTAGCCACAATGAAGCCAGGTAGTGTTATCGTTGACCTCGCCGCAGAACGAGGTGGTAATTGTGAACTAACACAAGCTGATGAAACAGTGGTAGTGCATAACGTGACGATTCTGGGACCCACAAATCTCCCGTCAGAAATTCCCAACCACGCGAGTCAAATGTTTGGCAATAATATAACTAAATTTTTGCTGCATCTTGTCAATGATGAAGGCGAAGTTCGTTTGGATTTGGAAGATGAAATCATCCAAGGTTGCTTAGTATCTCACGCCGGCCAAGTTATCAATGAACGCATCGCCTCGATGCTAGGTGTCGAGATTGAAGAGGCCAAACAAAGCGAAGATGTAATGGATACTGATAACTACAGTGAGGACGTCGACGATGAATTAGATGCGGACTTGGAACTAGATGATGATGTTGCAGCGGACATCGATTCCGAAGATGCAATGGATACTGATAATTGGGTAGATATCGGCGATGATTTAGATGCGTACTTGGAACTAGACGACGATGCCGCAGTGGACATTGATTCCGAAGATGCAATGGATACTGATAACTACAGTGAGGACGTCGACGATGAATTAGATGCGGACTTGGAGTTAGACGACGATGCCGCAGCGGACATCGATTCCGAAGACGCAATGGATACTGATAACTACA
>JABJJO010000135.1 GCA_018660825.1 Planctomycetaceae bacterium
AGGCGCTAGGTTTGCTCGGGGTAGTTCGATCGTCTCGTGGATCAATTTAAACTTGTTAGTATCGGTCGTCTCGATTTTTCGGATACCTTTGAGTGTGCTTAGGCCCAGTAAATTGCCTAGCGGTTCAGCGTCTCGTGGATGCTCAATGTCTTTATATGAAATTGGATTGATGTCCCCGCCACATCCTTGAAAAAATAGTGCAACGGTGCCGGGGCTAAGATTATCCTCGATGACTTGCGATGAAAAGCCTGTGATATCTGCGGTGTTTTCACCGTTGGGAACTCCTTGAATGGGATGGCAAGCAAAGTTGTAGACGGCGGCAAGCGTTTCCCCATTGAGTTTTCTGAGTAGCAAAATCCCAATTTCGGGGTCGATGGGACCGGTACCTGCAATGTCTTTGTTCGGGGGCAAGGAATAGGCATGCCGTACGTCGATCTCACGCCCACTTTTGAGAAACATGCGTCGATTTTCCATGATGCGATCTTCGGACCCCGAACCTACCCCAACGGTTACTTCTTCTAGGTTTTGATAAGCTGCTTCAATCGCTTGAACTGTCAAAGCCTCGCTATCTGGCGATGGCATGCCGTGACAGTGACTGGCATTAATTAGAATGCTTGTGCCATCAATCCCGAGTGACTCCTTCACTTTACGCCGCACGTTGGGCAAAAAATCATTTTTGATGTAACCGATTCCCCCAATTGCAACGACATCCATTGAAACGAGAACGATCGTTGTGTTTTCACCTTGAACCACAAGTGCGCGTGAATAAAGCGGGCTCGACACATGCTTTGAATTCGGATGGGTAATGTCGACTTTGGCAGCGCCTGCGCGTAACGCAGCGTGGGCGATAGGGCTTGATCCAAATGCCGCAAAAATTAAACATACTGTAAAGGTCACGACGTTCGGGATTTTGATAGTGTTTTTCATAAAAGCCATTATAGAGAGTTATGGCAGTGTCGTGTTATTTCAATAGCTCGTGCAACCAAGGACTTTTTTAAACGTCGCGGCCCGTGAAAAGCGGATTGATGACTTCACCTTGATTAAGCCGCATCGGTCGATTAAACCGATCATGCACAATGGTATCCGGTGCAATCCCCAATAGGCTGTAAACGGTTGCCCCGATGTCTTCTGGAGAATAGGGATGGGTACTGGGGTAAGTTGCGTGTTTGTCCGTTTTGCCTATGACCTGACCTCCTTGAACACCAGCACCCGCAAAGAGGGCGTAGAAGCATGGCCCCCAGTGGTCGCGTCCGGCCTTGTTGTTGATTTTTGGCGTCCGGCCAAACTCGCCGAGCATCATGACTAATGTGTCATCGAGCATGCCCCGTTGATCAAGGTCGGTGATCAGAGCAGCGACTCCCTGATCGGTCGGTGGCAGCAATCGATCTTTGAGAGTTTTGAATATATTGCCGTGATTGTCCCAGGTTTGAACCGCCCCCATATTGACTTGCACAATTGGAACACCGACCTCCACTAATCGCCGCGCAAGTAAGAGAGATTGTCCGTAGGTGTGCCTACCGTATTGATCTCGTAATGACACCTTTTCGTGCTTTAGTTCAAATGCTCGAGCTAATTTCCTAGAACTCAAAATGGAATAAGCTAGTTCTTGTTCGCTGGTCATTCGCCGCGCGACTTGTGTCTCGCTTAAACGGTCCTGCTGTTTGTTAAGTTGTGAGACGAGTGCTTGTCGACTTTCGAGACGTTGTAGGTCGAGACCGGGAGCGAGAGAAAGATTTTCTACTTGGAAATCGGCTTTGTTAGGGTCCTTGGTGATTTGCCAAGGATCGAAGTTGGGTCCTAACGCACCGGCATGTTGACCGGGCCAAGTTAAGGTGCTGCTTTGCAAAAATGTAGGCAAATTTATGCCACTGGGAATACCGTCATTGCGCGGCCGTATGTACGCCAGACCGCCGGAATAGTTTGGCCAGTCCGTGCGAGATGCGACTTTGTCGAAAAACCCACCCGGTTGCCACTCGCCGGTGAGGACGTAATGTGTGGACATCAAGTGGTTGTTGTCCTTGTGTGATAGCGATCTGACCACTGCATATTTGTCAGCAATTGCGGCCAATTTAGGTAGATGTTCACAGACGTGCAGGCCGGCGGTTGTCGTCGCCGTTGGCTTGAATTCGCCCCTGATTTCTGCGGGTGCTTCTGGCTTCATGTCGAATGTATCATGGTGACTGGGAGCACCAGTGAGAAAGACGATGATGATCGACTTGGGGCTAGTTCCAGACTGGGCTAGCAAACGATTTTTGAGCAGTGAAGGCAATCCTAAACCCAGCAGTCCAGAATATCCAATTTGCATCGCTTCACGTCGAGTAAAGCCGATTGGAGAATGGGTGTGCGGTGGAACCATGACCATACAGAATCGTGTTAAGGTTAGATATTAAGCAGTAACGATGTTATTTTGTTATTATAGCGAGTCCTAGTTGATTGGTGCAACGGCGACCACTATTACCGACAATTGACTATAATCGTATTTGTGAATCGTAAATAAAATTTAAAAAGGAACTGTGCTAATGCGGATTTGTAAATATTCTGTCGTGGTGTTGTTTTTGGCTCTCTCGTGTAACCTGATAGACAATTGTTGCGCTCAATCAGGCACAGTCAAAGTGTTTATTTTGGCTGGGCAATCAAACATGGAGGGTAAAGCTAAAAATACATTGCTTGAACACCAAGCACAGGATGCCAAAACAAAGGAGTTATTTAATCACCTGAGGAGCAATGATGAATGGGTAGTGAGAGATGACGCGTTTATTAAGTTTCTAGATCGATCGGGTGGATTAACTATCGGTTACGGGTCACCCAATAAAACGGGAGTGGAGTTGGAATTTGGTACAGTCTTAGCGGACCACTTTGACGAACCAGTGTTGCTGATAAAAACCGCCTGGGGTGGTCATTCGCTGTACCAAAAATTTCGTCCACCTAGTTGTGGACTGCCAGCATCGGATCGGTTAGAAGCCGAACTGGCTAAGGCGGTTGAACGCGTAAATAAGAATAACGAAAAAAACAATCGTAGTGACGCCCCGCCAACGATGAAGAATATTACGGAACCGTATGGAATTTCCTATCGTGCGATGCTAGCGGAAGTCACAGATACTCAAAAGAACTATCAGACAATGTTTCCTGCGTTACAGGGTAAAGAGTTAGAGCTTGCGGGTTTTGTGTGGTTTCAAGGGTTCAACGACATGTTTGGCGATTATGCACCACAAGAGTACGAAGCCAATATGAAACAATTCATTATCGATTTGCGCAAAGACTTTAATGTGCCAAATTTACCGGTGGTTATTGGCGCTCTAGGACAACACGGTTCGGGTGACCCGTCGGAAAACATGAAAAAGGTACAAGTGGCCCAGATGGCAATGAATCAGGTTGCAGATTTCAAGGGTAACGTCAAGTCGATATACACCCACACATTAGTAGATAAGGAAGCTGAACGGGTGTTTCCAGGTTGGCAGGATCATTTCGAAGAGTGGGAAAAAGTCGGATCGGATCGCCCTTACCATTACCTTGGCAGTGCCATTTGGTTTAATCGGATAGGCCATGCGTTTGCCGATGAAATGCTCGTGTTATTAAAAAATGCTGATGGTAAAAAATGACCATAAAACCAACATTTGGAAGTGTTTCTACACTATCTTTATTTGTGGCAATTGCAGTTGCGAGTCTGTTGTTTGGATCGACAGTCGACGCTCAAGGAATAACCATTGTCGAGATGCTGGATATTGGCGGCACGGTTGAATCTGTCGGATCGTCGCAATTAGTTATCAAGCAACCCGATGGTAAAACCTTGGTAGTGCGAGTGCAAGAGAAAGCGGCAAATGCCGTGGTTCTTGAGAATGGCCAACGTCTACGGTATCCGGCCACGGTGGAGATTCGCGGCTCCATGGCGCTAAAGGACCTAGGAGTTGGTCAAAGTGTGAGATTTACAGTTGGTCTGAATCGGCAGGGTAATTCGCAGGGTGAGGCTGCTGGCGTTGAACTCGCCCTGGCTGATACCGACCAACTGGGAATTTCTTTGTTGGGGAAAGTACCGGCGGTTAATGAATATGCTCAATGTGTCGTTACGGGACAATTTGTGCGAGTTTTGAATCAGCGAATGGTTGTGCGAGTACCGGAGGGAAACGGCTTCACAAGGAAAACCACTTTGTCATTTGCGTTAGCAGCTGACGCAAAAGTGACGTTTGCAAGCGACGATATTAAGCAGGTTGTGGCTGGGGGCAAGGTCACGCAATGTGTTGCTGCGAGATTGAACACTGGTGATATTGTCGCAAAACAGTTGCTGGTTGAGGTATCCGAGTATGAATCGGGGTTGAATAGCCTCGATGCTAAGCTTTATGCCAAATATAGGCATCTGTCGGATGACCCTCAATCGCCGCGACTCATTCGCTCGCCGCACTTTGCCTTCATGACGGACGTCTCAGATCGAGAAGGTCAAGTTATTTTGCATAAATTGGAGACGATGGTGACATTGCTTTCTAAGTATTTTGGTCGCGCACCGACCTCAGTTATCAATGGTTTTATTGTGCGGAATTTGGATGTCTGGCCTCAGGGAGTACTGAAAGAACCAGAGGGAGTTGCAAAAATACGTGCCCACGCGGGGATTTGTTTTAATTCGAGTCTAGGCAACCAACGACATGCCGAGTTGTATTCGTGCGATGACCATGGAGTTATTCAACATGAGTGTACACACGGGTACTGCCATGTGGCATTTGGCTCGACAGGTCCTACTTGGTTAGCAGAAGGAGTTGCTGAACTTGGACAGTATTGGAAATTCGGCGAGCAGGAAGTTTCAATCAACCCAGCGGTTATTTCCTATTTGACGAAAACGTCCCAGAAAAAGGGTTTACTTGAAATTGCTGTTCCTGGTCGTGTGCCAGCAGGTGGATGGCAGGATTATGCATGGCGGTGGGCTTTGTGTAATTTATTGGCGAATAACCCAAACTATGCTCCACGATTTAAACCACTCGCGATTGCGCTGATGGAACAACGTGAAGGTGTTAGTTTTCAGTCCGTTTACGGTCCATTCGGAGATCGTTTGTCATTTGAATATCGATTGTTCCTAGAGCATTTAGGTAATGGATTTCGTCCGGACCTTTGTGCGTGGCAGTGGACCGCCAAATTTAAACGACTGTCGGGCGAGGCTTTGGTGAATAAGAAAATCAAGGCAGATTACGGTTGGCAGGGAAGTGGATTACAAGTTGAAGAGGGAGTGTCATATGACGTAATAGCACAGGGAGAGTGGAGTACGACTCAAGGTACCAGCGGTGTTGGCGGGGATGGTGGGGGCGATGGCAAGGGCCGGTTAATGGGTGTGATTTTTAGAGAATTTCAATTGTCGGAAGTAATCGTGCTTGGAAAAGAGATTTCTTTTGTGGCGCCTAGCGACGGTACGTTGTTCTTGCGGTGTCAAGATAAATGGACACAACTGTCGGATAACAGTGGCGAGCTACATGTTTATTTTCGCCGTACGCCCTGAATTGCAAAAAAAAAACACCTTGCTTATCGGAATAGCCAATAAACAAGGTGTCTGGTTTCAGCTAATAGAAACAGCCTTGTTAGAAGGTTTCTTGGTTAGGCAGTTCTTTTCCGGCTAACGAGGGATCTGCGTGTTCTAGTAGAACACGTTTCATCAGCATTAGCGTTTTACGTTCGGCTTGCTCACGAGCAGTGAGATCTTCACCGGCAGCCAACTTATCAAGTTTGTCATTGAGTTGATGTAGGGTACCCATCATGACCGCCGCTTCTTCTTGCAAGTCCGCGTGGATTTCATCGCCAATAGCCTTTGCCAACGCATCAATCGTTGCTTTGGCCAATTCTTCGTCACCGCTTTGAGATAAGTCTCGTATCGAACGCTGAATTGTATCTTTATGGTTATCAACGAGGTTGCCAAACTGTTCCGCACTGAAAACAGCACCTTGGGCGAGTAGCAGATCCATCTCTTCGATAGCATAATTTTCAATGACTTCTCGCATTTCCGGCAACATCTCCTTGAAATTTTTACTGGCAACCTGCGTTAACACAGGTGCTTTGTCGCGAACAGTTTCTTCAATCAGATCGGATGTCGCTGAAAGCGATACTGGAATGCCATTGTCGTTTGCCATGCCAAAGGCTGCTGTAACGACGAAATCCGGCTGACGGAAAACTTCAATTTTATCGAAGAAATACTGGAAAAAGAAACCAGCATAGATCAATGTTCCAATGCTGAGGACTAGCATTGCTCCCGTGACAAGTTGTATACCTTTACGAAGCTTCTCGACTTTGGCAGAAAGTTCGTTCAGAGTTTCTTGCGTGTTAGACATGATAAAAATCCGATCTTCTAATAATAAATAAATATGAATTGATAATTTGAATAATGCGTTGTCTATTCGTCAGCTTTTTCCGCCGCTGCGGCTTCGGCAGGAGTTGCGACAGCAGGAGCAGGAGCAGGTGGAGGAGTTGGTAATGGGGCAGTATCGTTGGCAGCACCTGTTTCTATATCTTTAAGCATGTTGATGCCTACGGTTGCAGCACTACCGAAAAATGCGTCTTCCACAGTTCCTTGGCCGTGATGGGGCATGGCAACAGGGAAGTCATCATAGTTTTTGTAGAGTTTGTTGAGCGACCCCTGAATTTCATTCTGATAGTGTTCCAACAATACTTGATTCATGGCGTCTTCAAGGTTGGCTATTAGATTTACCAACTGGTCGTTAGTGAACTCGGGGAATTTTTCTCGTAAAACCTTTTCGTGGTTATTGAGCGCTTCTGCGTAACGTTGATTGAAAATATCATTGAGTCCCTTTTCCATGTTCTCGGCAAGCTTCTCACGTTGGATTTTAACAATTCCTTTGTATTCTTCTAGGTCTTGGTCGAGTTGATCTTTCAACGCGCCTTGTAGAGTTTGCACGATGGTATTGCCAAGCTTTTTGCTTTCTGATTGAAGTAATTCTTCCGGATCGCCTTTACCAAAATACTGGACTTTGGCTTCGGTGACGAGCGCTTCAGTAAAGTCTGCATCGGAGAGGCTTTCAGCGAATTTTTTAAGGTCGAGAGTGAGGTAAGCGACAAATGCAACAACAACTATGACAACTCCGATACGGGAATAGCGAGAAAAGTTCATCGCTCCGGTTAAGCCATTAACCTCAGCAGTAATAGCATCTAAGCAAACATCGCTACCGGAGTCGGTGGTCTGAAGTTATTTACGACTGTCGAAACTATGTCTATTTAATGGTTTGTAGGGATTTGTTTTGTAATGTTCAATCGTTCGTCAGACAACTATTTTGACCTTCACCAGCAATAAGTCGCCTATCTTGGAGTAACTTAATAAGCCTCAAGTTAAATGGATTTATTTTAATAGTTTGCTGGTGTTCGGCCCTTCTCTTGAGCCCAAATCTAGTTGTTGCCGGAGTAATGCGGATCATGCGGCGTTAGAGATGTTAGCGTGGGTCGTTTCGCGTTATCCTGATGACTTGTGGAAAGAGTGCGTGGCGCATAAAGCAACCGCCACCTACCAATGCTGTGATCGCAAAAGTGAGCGGCGGTTGAGTAATTTTCCGATTGGTGTAAATAATTGTGTTATTTGAGATCCTGATAGGCATCCATGATGCGTCGCAGAGTCGGGTCAATATCATCCGGAGTAATCTCAGCGACGGAAATACGCACTCGGTCAAGTTGCGTCGGGCCGTTCCGCGTGCGAGCAGACATTACCAGTTGATAGCGCCCAGGGGCAACATTTCGCGGTAACGAACATCGCACAAGCGTGGTTCCTCGGCTATTAGGGCGGACTCCGATTTTGCCATGCCCAACGTTGATGCGGCGGAGATTTTGATCGACCAAAAAGAAGTCGATGCCGACGAGCACTCCGTTTTGTCCGCAATTAAAGACACCCGCCATCGCTCCGAAATCCGTGCCGGTTGTCACTACCGACGGACTGCGCAGAATATATGCCCGAATGCAGTCACGCTCCTTGACTTGATCGGACAATCGATCTTGGGCGTGGGACGTGGATAAGAGTGGTCCGCAAACTAAGAGGCCAAGTAAACAAACAAAAGAAATCGAGATTCGCTTAATCATAGTAAAAACCTTTCGCATTCCGCCCCCGGAATAAAAGCTGGCCGGCGAGTTTGTTAAAGGCTCGCTGGCAGATGACAGGACATAAACGCAATAGCCGTGCCAAAGATTGATAACCGTCTGATGGAAGTCGAATTACCCTTTATAGTTCGGGAAAAACGGAATAGAAAATATTTTATAGACAAGACAAGTTGTATGAATGATTGCAGCAAATGTGTACGGCAAAATGAGACATATTGCCCATTATCGTACAGTTGCTGGTACTGAACATCTTCAATGTCCGACGATAACGTGCGATACTAACATATGTATTTTCATCTATGCCTGAGGAAATCGTAAAACAGGAAAAACAAAACCAATGCAACCATTCCGACGCCTCGCCCGACATGTAGCATTTGCAATGCTTGCCATTCTCTTCACTGGTCAATGGGTATCCTCCGCACCCCCAAATACCCTTAAAGAAACCACACTTGGAACGACCCGAAATGTGCATCAAGTCGGAAATCTGTTTTTGGCTGGCCAGCCTTCTGAAGCGGATTTCAAGATATTGAAGCAACGAAAGATAACGCGAGTAATAACCTTGCGTGCCGATAGCGAAATTGAGTGGGATGAAGCGGCGGTTGCGAAAGCAGCTGGTATAAGTTACTTGAAAATACCAATCGCAGGGTTAGATGCGATGAACGACGATACTTTTGATGCGGTTCGTAAACAACTTAAACTTGGCGAAAAGGCGGGTACTTTATTGCACTGTGCGTCGGCTAATCGAGTCGGAGCAGTGTGGTTGGTTTACCGCGTCTTAGATCAAGGCGTGGAACTTGAAAAGGCTGTCAAACAAGCCAAGGAAGTCGGAATGCGAGTGCCAATCTTTGAAACAAAGGCTCGCGCCTACATTAAGAAAAATCAAAATAGCCAGCGTTCGCTTGAAACTAGTGTTCGCCCCGGAATTAATAAGCGGTTTCTTGACACCAACCTGAAGGTAGATGAGTGGGTAGGGCGCTTTGAAATTGAAAGTCGCGAAGTTTATGCTGCTCGAAATGCGGTAGTCAAATCGACCAACGTCAAAGTTGGTACCGCAATCGCCGATATTGGTGCGGGCACAGGTTTTTTTACGCGGCTGTTTTCAGCGGCGGTTGGTGACAAGGGCAAAGTGTATGCGGTTGATATTTCGCCACGATTTATCGATCACATTGAAAAGCATGCGAAACAGGATGGGCTGAAAAACATCAAAACTGTTCAATGTGAGGAAAACTCCGTTGCCCTGCCACCCGCCTCGATTGACGTCGCCTTCACCTGTGACACCTATCACCATTTTGAATATCCGGCGTCAACTTTGGCGTCAATTCACAAAGCGTTACGCCCTGGAGGGTTACTCGTCATCGTTGATTTTGAACGAATCGAAGGCAAGTCAAAAGCGTTTATAATGGATCATGTCCGAGCCGGCAAGGAAGTGTTCCTCAGGGAGATTGAAGCCGCGGGATTTAAGTTGCTCGATCAATCCCACATCAGCGACTCACAAGAAAATTACGTCTTGCGATTTACGAAGCAATAGGATCGCTTTGACCGGCTAAGCTTTGGCTTGTCTGCCGGCACGCCTGCGGTCCGCTTCAGTCAACAGTTTTTTGCGTAGCCGGACATTGCCGGGAGTGACTTCGACCAATTCGTCATCAGCAATGTATTCTAGTGCTTCCTCGAGCGAGAGTCGTCGCGGTGGTTGCAGCACGATGTTATCGTCGCTGCCGGAAGCCCGCATGTTGGTGAGTTTCTTTTCTTTTGTGGGATTTACCGTCATATCGCCACTGCGACTGTTTTCGCCAACGACCATACCTTCATAGATTTCATCCCCAGGACCGATGAATAATTCGGCGCGTTGTTGTAATCCGTCGAGTCCGAAAGCAACGGCTTTGGCCGTCGTTTGAGAAACAAGCACTCCGTTGGAACGGTCAGGTAAAACGGCATCGGCGGGTCGGTAATCCGAAAAACGATGATGCATGATCGCCGAGCCATGGGTGGAGTTTAAGACCTTAGTTCGCAAGCCAATAAGCCCACGTGAAGGGATCTCAAACCGCACAATCGAGTAGTCGCCACGGGTCGTCATCTCTTGCATCTCGCCACGTCTACCACCGACAAGTTCCATGACAGGTCCAAGATATTCACTGGGTACCTCGACGGTCAATGTTTCATACGGTTCAGATGGCACTCCATCGATCTCACAAATAACGACACGGGGTTTACCTATCGATAATTCGAATCCTTCACGTCGCATTGTTTCGATCAACACCGAAAGATGCAGTACTCCCCGACCAGCTACGGCGAAGGCATCACCATTGGCGGTCGGTTTGACTCGCAAAGCAACGTTTTTCTCCAATTCGCGATCGAGTCTTTCCCGCAGTTGGCGATTGGTGACATATTTACCCTCTTTACCCACAAAGGGCGAAGTGTTCACTGAGAATGTCATTTCCAACGTTGGTTCACCGACGGTGAGTCGTGGAAATGCACGGTGGATTTCGGGATCGCTCACCGTGTCACCAATCTCTACTTGCTCCAAGCCAATCAAGGCGACAATGTCACCGGCTTCAGCTTTTGTCGCATCGGTGCGTCCAAGGTTTTTAAATACCTGTAATTGCTTGATAGCACATATCTCAACTTTGTCATTACTTTGCATCAGCGCGATTCGCTGTCCCGTAGTAATGTCCCCCGCAGCGATTCTACCTATTGCAATTCGGCCAACATACTCGGACCAGTCGAGGGTTGTTACAAGCATTTGCAATGGTGCGTTTGCCTCAACATCTGGGCCCGGCCCGTGTTCGAGTATAAGATCCATGATAGGCAGGATACTGTCGGTGCGGACGGTTGGATCGAGTGTGGCATAGCCCTCTTTAGCGCTGGCATAAATGATAGGAAAGTTGTCAAGAACATCCTCACAACCTAAGTCCATAAGTAGTTCCAGCGTTTCATCGACCACTTCGTCGATCCGCGCGTCGGGCCGGTCGATTTTATTGACCACGATTAGTGGTTTCACTCCGAACTCTATGGCCTTGGACAATACAAATCGCGTTTGAGGCATAGGGCCTTCCGCGGCATCAACGAGGACCAGCGCTGCGTCGGCCATTTGTAAGACTCGTTCAACCTCACCACCGAAATCTGCGTGACCTGGAGTATCGATAACGTTAATTTTCACACCCTTGTAAGGCAATGATATATTCTTGGCTAGAATAGTGATGCCGCGTTCTCGCTCCAAGTCGTTACTGTCGAGCATGCATTCTTCGCTGAGTTGCTCTGCGCGAAACTGACCACTTTCGCGCAAGAGACAGTCAACCAGCGTCGTCTTTCCGTGGTCGACGTGGGCGATAATTACAATATTACGAATGTCGTGACGCTGCATTAATAAGGACTCGGTGAGGTATGCGATAACGGTAGTACAGAAGCGTCATATAGTATCAGCGAGCCGTGGTTTGCGATAGGGCGAATATACTGGTGAGATATTGATACCAGAATCACTTAAGCTTCGCGATCGACGCCTGTCTCGGCTAGACAATTAGTCGTGCTTGTGATCTTTGTCGTGGTCATGGTCGCCTTGCTTGAGTTGGTTTTCACAGTGATCACAGTACAGTAACTGGGAATCGGGGTGTTTTTTTGTCCAAACGTCCCAACGAACATTGCCTGTCCATTTTTTGTCATCTAGTTGTGCGAGACGCAAACCTTTTTTCTCACCGTCGATCGCTTTGCCCGTTTCTTGCAACCAGCGAGTACCGGTCTTTTTGTCAAACATGATTAGGTTGCCGTGCAGGACAGCGCCAGAAACACGTAATTCCATGGGTTGATTTGAACCTTCAATGCGTCGCTCGTGAACCACGAGCTTTTGTTCGCTCGATCAGTAGCTGGCCGCGATCGCTGTGTCCTGCAGCGTGTCGTTGATGACTTGGTGGTACTGCATAACGTACAGCGGATAAAAACGGCTTTCACCGTTGATGGTGATGCCAATACCTTTCGTGCCACCGGCGATTTGAGCCTCGGAACCAGCGATGAATTCTGGTGTGACAATTGCGTCCCGTGAATCTTTCGCACGATATTGAATGGGTTCGTGGTGCGGGGTGCCACCCGTTTCAGTTTGCACCGTGCGAGCCTCAGTCGCTTCTTGGCCGTCGAGTAAGTCGGTGATAGTAGGGGGTTCGGCGAATTGATCTCGCGGGGTTTCCGACTTAACAGGCGTTACACCCGAAACATCAAACACCTGATTACAATGAGGACATGACGGTGCGGTTCTGGCCACTTCTTTTTCGCAAGTTCCACAAACGTAACCCGTTTTATTGCTGCTACAGCCGATTACGATGACAATTAGGACAATTAGGAGGGCGAGTTTATTCATGACGTGACCTGTGCTTTGGTAAAAACCATCTCCTGAGGACTCTTATATTTTACCTCAAGGATTCGTAAAAGGAAAATAACTATTTTTGTGTTTCTTCGGTTATCACAATAAGTTGATTAAGGGTTACACCGGTTTGTTCGGTTACGACACCGCTGGGCCAGGTGACTATGATTGAATCAACTTGTTTCGCGGTGCCTAATCCAAAGTGTGCGATTGTGCTGTTGGTGCTCAAATAGCTTGAACTCAATACGGATTGATGACTGTAAGTGTTCGCTCCAATTTTGACTTCAATTTTGGCGCCGATGCCAAAGCGATTACTGCTGGAACCCTCAAGTTTGATTTGTAGCCAATTCCCCGTATCGGGTGAAGTGTTATGCAAAAGAACTCCAGCGCCGGTGTGGATGCCTATTGCGACATCGAGTCGACCATCGTGGTCATAATCCGCGGTCGCTAAGCCTCGGGCGATCAGCTTTTTCTGAAAGAACGGTCCGGCATTGTCGCTAACATCAACAAAGTTAACCTGACCATCGTTACGGAGGATGCGGCTTCTTTGAGGCAACAGTTTTGGATCTTCCAACACCTCGGTTGTTAACTCATCCTCAATAGTGCTGCCGTTTGCTAAAATTACATCGAGGTGACCGTCGTTATCAAAATCGACTAAATTGACTCCCCAGGCGACGTCAGCCGTCGACTTAATTTCAAGAATTCCAGTAAATGGTCCAACATCCTCCATGAGAATTCCTGACTGGTCCCCTGCAGTGGATTCGTTTTTCCAGAGGGCGTGATCTTCATTAACCCAGTGTGTGGTGAATAAATCCATCTTACCGTGGTGATAAACATCGCCTACGGCCATCCCCATGCTAGCTCGACGGTCAAATGTACTCGATAATTTTGAAACGTCGGTGAAAGTTCCGTCTTGGTTGTTGAGGTACATCGCATCCGCAGTACCGACGTCGTTGCCGACAAATATGTCAGGAAAACCGTCGTTGTTGAAATCACAGAAAATCGCTTGCATCGATTTACCGGCGGGATTAGCAACGTCCGCCGACTCGGTTACGTCAGTAAATACTCCACTGCCATCGTTTTGTAACAGTATGTTAGGCAAGGCTTGGTAGGACACGGGGTTTGTCCAAACAGCCGGACGGCCGGCAACGATTGGTCGGTTGCGTGCGCGTTCTCGGTCAAATTCGACATAACCGCAAACGTACAGGTCTAAATCTCCATCTAGATCGTAGTCACCGGCGGTTAGACCGAGTAGGAAACTGTTGATGTTGCCAAATCCGGCGGACGAAGTGATGTCTTGAAACGTACCATCACCACGATTTCGATAATGAACGAGCCCACTATAGTGGGTGACGGTGAGGTCAATATTGCCGTCATTATCGGCATCCCACCATAGACAGGCGAAGTCCCAGCCGACATGTCCCACGCCGGCTATTTTGGTGATATCAGTAAAAATTCCATTGCCGTCGTTACGGTACAAGCGATTACCACTCGCGCGAGCCATGTCCTCGTCGGACGCTAAAAAGGGAGCGGCGAAATTGACGAAGTAGAGATCTTCATCGCCGTCGTTGTCAAAGTCAGCCCAACCCACGCCAGAGCCAACATCTTCTGGGATTAGTGAATTACGAGGGGAATTGAAATGGGTAAAGTCGATGCCGACTTGTTGTTGAACCTCTGAAAACGTAATGGAGCCCGTGCCTGGGGCAATTGGGATTTCAACCTGATGATTACCACCGTTGTTGTCTGTGGATTCAGTGCAACCAGCAAGAATAGCAATGCCTAGAATTAGGTAGCAGGGAAATTGAATGATGAGGCGCATGAGAATAACGTGTTGAAGTTAATTGTTGTCAGGTGGAATAAATGAGATGCAAAAGTCTATCACCTGTTTTCCGTAAACTACCACGGAACGCAAAAAATGAACTTGCAAGAGCCTCACGTTTAATGCGATGTTCGGGTTGTTATGATTACGTAAAGAATACCTTGATGGTTCCCACCCAAACGTAAATATTAGAAACAAATCCAGCCAGCACCCGCGTCCGCCCGAGACACATAATCCGCAACTCGCCCTATCCCTATCGTCGCCATTGATTCCAGAATGGTTGTGGTTCGAGCTGCCGCGTTTGGTAAACCCTTAGATACTCACGATAGCTTGGTGAATCCGGAATATGTTCAGCAGGCCCAAACGGATAGGACTTCATTGCCGTAAAAGGTAATGGTTCGACGCGATGCCCAGCCACCGTGTTTAGGCTCGCATCCTTATCCCAGCCAACACAACGGATAATAAAATCGCGCACGACCCCCGCTTTTGGTGGGGGTAGTTCCGCGAACCGTAATGTCATTTCATCACCAGACCCGAGCACAACGAGGTGGTCATCGGTGGCTTGCAGTAATTCTGTGACGTCACCGTAGCGAGTATAGTTGCCAGCCATTGGTGACCACAGAGGTTGTGTAATGACATGGTCATAGTCGTAGCGTTCCGGGCCATTGTGGAGGCGACTGAGGCGGGCGGAGTAGCCACGGTAATGCAAGTCGGCGGTGATTAATTCGACGTTTGTTTTGGTCGTCGTTGCTGGTTGCTGTGATCCAACAGCCACCTGGATGCTATCCCAATAGAGTTCCATGGTCGTTGCGATACGAATACGATGGTCTCTATTGCGGAATTGCTCGACGGGGACGTCTACCACGATGGTTTTCGTTTTCCCTCCGGGGAAACCCATGTTCGGAACGACTTTAACCCAATCCGTTTGTGATGGGTCCTCGGCATTTACCCGCGGCATCCAAATTGACGGAGGTCGACTGCCTGAGAGTTGGCGGTTCTGGGAAATCGCAATATTAATGGACGTGTCGGTCGGGAACATCCAGCCAGTCATTACCAGTTGTACTGTGTTTGCGATACTCTGGTTCGCCACGGACAGGTCGCCTAGGTCAAGTTCTAGAAAATACTCAGGTACGAGTCCCTGTTTTTGGCGTTGGTCGAATAGCTTGGTGAATTTACCGTCCCGCGCTCTGACGACATCGAGTATATCTTGCCCATTGCTGCCGTGGGCTGCCAACGGCGACCGCAAGTCGGTGGTGGCAAACGCGTGGATTTTATATTCGGAAATCGATGGTGGACCGACCTTTTCGTTGGAAAACACTTCCGTTGCGGCCGGATGGTCAACAGCAATCAACTGTATGTCGTCGAAGTAAGCGGCTTCCCACAATTCCTCTGTTACTTGTAAACGGTACTCACCATTGATCGGTTGTAAGCGGCCGCCGGGGATGAACAAGTGTTCCGTATCACGAGTAGGTGCAATGATGCCTTCAGCAAACTGCAGTCCAATCGGTGCAGCCCATAATAGATCTGTGAAGAATTCGTATTGGTCGCCCGTCCATGTGTAAAGGTATGGGCAGGATCCAGTGAGCAGTTCTTGCTTTTCGGCTATGGTGACTCGCGTGTCAGGCTTAACAGTGCTTTGAGGAATACCATTGGTCCACAGCACTCGCAACGCGTCAGCCGTAGTTTGTGTGCCAATTCCAAAATGGGTCACTTGGTCAGAAACTTGTTGCAGTTGATATTGGCTTCCGACGAGCAACTCAGCCCGACTGCCGAGGCCATAGCTGTTGCAACGTTGCACAGCAAACTTCGGGTCTGGTTCGGCGGCCAAACGCAATCGTATCCAATTGTTTTGGTTACCCCCTTCGTTGTCTATAATCAGCGGAACTGAATTGACGACAATGACTAAATCAAGATCGCCGTCATCGTCGAGATCACCGACCTCGCAGCGGGTAACTTCGCCGGTAGGTAGTCCTTTCGGTTTCAGTGGTTCGTCGAATTTCCCTCCCCCGAGTCCGCGATGGACCCAAACGCCAGAGGGTCCCCAAGCAACAATGTCTAGAGTTCCATCATTGTCAAAATCCCATGTGGTGATGCCAGCGGTCGCGATATCACAGATCTTCGACGTATTGATAACGGTCGTTTTCTGACCTGCTTGGGTTCGAGTAAATGCAATCGTGATCCCAGCGTCGGATGCCGAAATGGTGTCCCATGAGCCATTGGCATCGGCGTCGGCGATAGCACTCGCGACGACGGTAGCGTTCGATGTTACTGCAGTTGTATTATTTGGTCGCCACCGGAAACGACCGTGACGGACGTTTTCAAAATATCCGTTGGGCAGCAGAATATCTGCTTGGATATTTAAATTGTAGTCGACAGTTGCTATGGTTCGCTGGTTTTGAGCATGTTTAGCTTGAGTCGCGGAGCTAATTGTAGCATCGATGAAGTCCCAGTTCTCGAGATTCTTGATGATTTGTAGACCGTGTTGGGTAATCGTCGCAACGTCTAAATCCCCATCGTTTTCAATGTCAACAAGTGTCGCTGTGAATATTGAAGTGTCAGCGGGGAAGTCAAGGGCATCTATTGTTATCGCTAAGGACCGAGTTTGGGTGTCAGGATCTAGTTTGTTTTCGATGAAGCAAAAACCCGCGGTTCCGTAGAGCATGAAGTCGACGTCAGCGATGGCGTGATTTTCAGGCGACATCGTCGTGGCATCTCGGTCAAAATCCGCGACGACGATGTGTTGCATGCCGGAGGGGACACTGGTTTGGCAGAGCGTGGGCCAGCGAGATTCGTTTTCTGGGTCTGCGGCAAAAACGGTCAGGGAATCGGAGGTTAAGACGATGATCTCAAGTTGGCGGTCTAGATTGAAATCGCAAACCTGAACATCAAGCACGTCGTGCTCTGACGCTGGGTGGTTGTTACTTGGTGCAACAGTAAGCGATACATCAATAGCGGTGTCTGATTCCGTGTCGGGGAGGTCAGTTGAGTGGAAATCATCAGAAAAATCATGGATGACATACTCAAGGATGTGTCGTTGCAGTTGAAATAGATCAGCTTGGTAACCAAACTCTTGCCGCATCACGTTGAAAATTTGGATGAGCCGAGTTTTTAATTCGGGCCAAACAGTTGTATCCTGTTGTTCGAGTCGTAGTTTAAATGCCGGTAGTTCCGTTTTGATGTCTATTGTTTGGTTAGCCAGTGTGGCAGCGAAGGGTGCCAGCATGTCGATTAAGGCAGTTAGTGATTGCAGTAACTGCGGGTCTTTGTTTTCCGCTTGGTAGCGGACGAGTGTTTCGAGAAGTACGAGGTTGTCGAGTCGATCTTTGGTGGCATCGAGTATTGCTTGATTCCGAACAGCGGCGTCGGGATTGTTGCGGAGCAGCATGAATATTTCGCTGCCAAGCATTTGGTCATTTGGCCTTAGAGTCATTGCCTTTTGGTAGTGTTTGACTGCAGTTTCAGGGTCGTCAAGTATTTCGGCAAGTTTCGCATCTAAGATTTCTGGTATGCCACTTGCGGTGTCTTGTTGGTGAAGGATAGCAAGCAACTTTTTGGTGGCCAACAGTGTTGCTGCAAACGATGCCGGTTCTTGTTCTTGGTTTTCTCGGTGTTTTACAAGTAATAGCAGTGAGGCGATTACAAGATTGCGATGCCCGAGCATTTCTCCGGGTGCGAGTTGAACAATAGAGGTGAAAGTATCGACGGCTGCGGAACCTCGATGATTCAATACATTAGGTGTGTTTTCCAGCATTGCGATCCCTGAGTTTTTGAGCGACTCAAGTTCGATTCGCTCGATGGGGGAAAGTTCTGTGGAACTGGGCGTAAACATAACCACGCAGGTGATGCCGACGAGGATAAAGATTGATCCGATAATGGAGCGAGTGCGACTTGGTTTTGAATTTTGTGTTGGCATAGTGGGAACTTGTATGCATAAATAAGACAGTAATTTTGCCCGCTCATTGTCCTGCAATTGAGTTCAAAATACAACCACGATTTGTGAGAGGGTAAGGCTGTACGTGCCTTCACAATGTTGATGAAAACTGAATGTCATAAGAGTTTGCTATGGCAGTGGCGTACGCCTGCCAGTGACTAAAAAATCCGCGGATCGCGGTCATCCGGTTTGCGATGCTCGCAATAAATTGGCATACGGCCAGGGATTATTATGCTAAGAGCTCAGCAATCGGTGTGCCACTGGGGATAAGTGGAACAGGGCGACCATTGAGATCAGGGACATGGCGTTTGTAATCGATACCCAGATGACGATAGATCGTGGCCAATAAGTCATTGGGATCTAATGGACGATCTTGTGGGTGTTCGCCTTTTTTATTCGTTGATCCAATGACTTGCCCAGTGGGCATTCCGCCACCGGACACGAGCACACTCATCGCTGCCGGGTAATGGTCGCGGCCGGGTTGCATGATTTTTGAAGCGGTGCCTTTTTGAGAGTTGATGCGGGGAGTTCGCCCAAATTCGCCGGAAACGATTACCATCACCTTCTTATCCAATCCTCGTTGATAGATGTCCTTGATCAACGCCCCAACCGCTTGATCAAAAATTGGTAATCGCGCTCGGTTATCGCGGAAAAGATGTCCATTGACGGCGTGGATGTCCCAGTTGCCGATGCCATTAGGAACGCTTGGGTTTTGCATTTGCATTGTTACAAAACTGCACCCGGCTTCGACAAGTCGTCTAGCCAACAGTGCTCGTTGGCCCCATTTATGCCGACCGTAACAAGCGCGTGTTTTGTCGTCTTCCTGGGAAATATCAAACGCTGCAACGGCTTTGTCCCCGGTAAGTAAACTGATTGCTTGTTGATTGAATTTGTCCAGCGAGTCCATTGTCGAGTTACTATCAAGTCGGCGTTTAAGGTTATCGACTGCTTTGAGTAGGGAAGTCCGGTCATCAATGCGATCACGTAGGTTTGCGGCAAGTGACAGGTTGTTGACTTTGAAGTTAGCCGCATCTGGGTCACCGCTGACCACAAATGGAAGGTAGGCTGAACCGAGGTTTGCAGCGCCGCCGCCGTAGACATTTTTGGCGCTGGCTATATAGACCGGCATACGGGGATCTTTGGAACCTTGCAGCATTTTTGAAACAACTGGTCCGATGCAAGGGGACTGTGCGAGGGGGTCGAGGGGTTTGGACGGGTTATAACCCGATAAAAATCGTCCCGCGCCGCCAGCGTGGTTTGCAAAGCCGTGGGAAATGGAACGGATAAGATTGAAACGGTCAGCGACTTCGGCGTGCCGCGGTAAAAGTTCGCAAACGTCGAGGCCTGGCACGACTGTGGAAATGGGGCTGACTTCGCCACGATACTCGCGCGGAGCATCTGGCTTGAGGTCATACGTGTCCATGTGACTTGGACCGCCTTGAAGCCAGATCAGGATTACTGAAGTGTCTTTGGGGATCACGCCAAGTTGTTTGCCCGCGGCCCGACTACGTAACAGATCCGGTAGTGTGAGACCGCCCATCAAAAGAGATCCTGCCTCAAAAAATGAACGCCGGTTCAAATTGTGGTGTTTTTTTCGCATTAGGTGGGCAGTGAGGGGGGACGCGCGGCCAAATCGTCGCAGGCTTAATGCTGTATTATAACTGAATGTTACCAGTTATGCGGAGGCCAATTTGAATAGGCCGCCCCCCAAATGGGGACCGCAATCATTCAATTCGGTGGTTGAATTAGCAGTAAACGGTAACCACGGAAAAAAACCTGCTGCGGTGTGATAACGCCATGCTAACGTGTGATGCATTCGATTGGTATAGTGGGTCTTCTATATCGATGCATGTGGTTGGTGGATGTTAAGAATGCCACGACGTAAAACTGTCCACGGGTTCGCGTTCGGTTCGATATTGATTCACGGGCGCGGTCGTGTTGCAATAACCAAGGGCAATACCACAGATCAAGGACTGTTTGTCTGTGATGCTCAGGTGTGAACGCACAATGTCAGGATATTCAGCCAAGGCAGCTTGTGGGCAAGATTCTAGTCCATGCCCACGAGCGGCCAGCATAATGTTTTGGATGAACATCCCCATATCCACCCATGATCCCTTTTCGAGGTTTCGATCGATGAAAATAAATAGAATCACCGGAGCGTCAAAGGCGAAGTAGTTTTTTAACCACTGAGCACGTCGCTGTTGCTTGTCTTGACGTGATATGTCCAATGCTCCATACAACGCCGCTCCGCAACGTCGCTGACGATCGCGGTAAGGTTCTTCAATCGGATTGGCGTAATAGTTGTAATCGGCATTAGACGGGTTGCTGGATTCGAAGGCGCCGGTGAGCGCCAAACACAGGTTTGTTTTCGTCCCACCCGTTGCTACGGCAACCTTCCATGGTTGAGTGTTGGCTCCTGAAGGAGCCCACCGCGCGGTGTCTAATACATTGCTAATGGTCAGCGGCAAAACTTGTTTATCAATAAAGGCACGAGTTGATTTGCGGTTTTTGATTGCGGATAGGACGTCCATGGTGGATGCAGGTAAGGCCCTTAGATGAAATATGGGTGGGTAATCACGAAATAAGTAAACGTCGATTGTACATGATTTTCAAACGACACTCGTGGGTGGCTGAAATATTTGGATCGATTAGTGTTCGTTTGAGTTTGTGACTGTGGTAAAATCCAGTTTATGAAGACCAAAATCCCCTTAATAAATATTACAGCGGAAATCCCATCAAAGATTACGACGCGACATGTTCGCAAATGGGTGTCATTGAGCATCGTTATGCTGTTTGTCAGTTCGCTGTTGATGTGGTTCTTTGGTCGGACGGATATACCAGACGTCATTCGGATTGCTACAGGTGAACAGGGCGGGTTGTATCATAAGTTCGGTGAATATATTCAAATCCCGCTCGAACGACGGTTAGATAGGCCGGTTAAATTATTGTCAACAGAAGGGTCGGTTGACAATTTTCGCAGGGTTCGTCAAGGCGAAGTAACGTTTGGCATTGTTCAAGGTGGCGCTGTCGCAATCGAAGAATTGTCCGTTGTTACGCCCTTGTTTCCTGACTTTGTTTTCGTGATTGTCCGTTCGGATGGCGAGATCAATGATTTGTCAGATTTAGCGGGTTCAGATATAGCGTTAGGGCGTTCGGGGTCTGGTAGTCGCATCAGTGCGCTGCAGGTGTTAGAGCATTTTGACATCCACGAAGACGACCTCGGTGATAATGATAGGTACTTTATGGATCTGCTTGACGATCCGTCACTGGAAGGTGCTATTATGACAACCGGCATCGAAAATCCTGATTTGCACGCAGTGTTATCAGGGGATCGGTTTAAACTATTACCCGTTCTAAACGCCGAAGCAATCGAGCTAGCACATCCTTTTTTTCGTAAGAGCCAGATTCCGCGGGGGTATTTCGGTGACAAAGTACCAATTCCAAGCGAGTCAATCACAACGATTACCACCAACGCGTTTTTGGTAACCAAGTCCGATACGCCGCGTGAAATTGTGCGACATGTTTTAGGCGTTGTCCACGAAGAAAGTCTTAAGCAAAAGGTGCCAACTTTAATTTCACGAGAGGATGCCACCGCTTGGACCAGTACAAAATTGCACCCTGCTGCCAACGAGTACTTCAATCCGAGTAACCAAATAGGTTGGGTGCGAGATATCCTCGAATCGGTGACGACGATGAAGGAGTTGCTTGTTGCGATGGGGACTGGGATTTATCTGTTGTGGCGACGGTGGAAACGGCTGAAAGAAGAAGAACGGAACGAACTGCGCAACAAACAAAGGGACCGTTTAGATTGGTTCCTTTCCCAGACGCTGCTAATTGAACAAGCTCAGATGAACGCCTCGGATATTGAAGAACTACAAGAATACCTAGATAAAGTGACAACGATCAAACTCGAAGCCTTGCAAGAGTTAACCGAGGCGGAGATGCGGAGTGACCTAGCGTTTTCAATCTTCTTGGATCAATGCGCTAGTTTGATCAATAAGATTCAATTGAAAATATTGGATTACCATGCCGAATAGTTGTTGCTCGGAAAGACCCGCTAGTCGATTGTCGCTGAGGCATCTATAATCACGGCTTAGGTCGTAAAGCATGTTTGCGGCTTGCTAAAAGAAACACTACAACTGGAGCTTAGAATAATATGATTACCGTTGGAATGAATTACAAAGTGATTCCGGGAAAAGAACAAGATTTCGAAGACAAGTTTGCGGCCGTTATCGATGCACTTAATGTTGCCGAAGGCCATACTGAATCAAAGTTGTGGCGAGATGTGAGCGAAGATAACTCATATCTAATCACCAGCGATTGGAATGATGAAGCTGCCTTCGGTGCATTTATTAGCAGCGATGAATTCCGTGCGGTAACCAACTGGGGTGCCGAACAAATACTCGCAGGACGCCCAAGCCATACGGTCTACAAGCATTCCTCACCAGTCGGACCTCCTGGCCACTAGAGCACTAAACCTTCAAGAATAACTTCTTGCAGTACATCAGGTAGACCAGTCCCCATTTGATCAGTAGAACGCCACAGACGACTACCAGGGGGCTGTATGCGCCGGTTAAGGATGCTGGGCCAGAAAATATTTGGTTGGCGATGTGCTCAAAGTCGATAAAATGCCCGGCCATGTAGATAAAGATAGAGTTGGCACCGATAGCCACGAATAGCTTCATCCCCCAGCGAATTTTCCAAACGTCAATAACCAAATAGAAAATCGCTAGCAACAACAGGCTCCAGCCCGCACAGTACAACACGAAAGAGCTCGACCAAAGATTCTTATTTAAGTGGAACTGTACGACAGATTCTCTGCTCCAAGCCCACCCTATTGCTAGGCATACCAACCCGCTGAGCACCATCGTTGTTGTTTTTCGCATTCCGCCATGATCCGTTCGCATTAACATCTGGCCTGTGATCACACCTATTAGTGCGGTCGCGATTGCCGGGATTGTCGCAAAGATACCTTCGGGGTCACGATCTCCTTGGTAGAGTACTCCGACGCGAATTAAGGTTCGATCAATGTAGTCAGTCAGCGTGTGACCGGGCGTCAAATCGTTCGCCCCGAACTCGGGCACGGGGATATACCGCAGTGCTGCCCAGTAACCAATCAGCAAGCCGACGACTGTTAGTACTCGCCCGGTTAGCTGTGTATTCATCGCAATTAGTGCTGCGAACATATAGGCAAGACCAATGCGTCCTAAGACGCTGGGATAGCGAACATCTGCCCAAGCGCTGGCGTCTGTCCAGTCGGTTGGTAGGCCGTTGTAAATCGTCCCTAGTGCGACAAGTAATATTCCCCGCTGAATAATATGGCGGTAAATTTTACCGTTACTTGCACCTCGGGATCGACGTCTAGCAATTGACATCGGAGTTGACACTCCGGCGATGAACAGAAATAACGGAAAAATTAAGTCGTAGGGTTCAAAACCGTTCCACGTTGGGTGTTCTAATCGAGCCAGTAACCAAGTTAGCCATTTTGCTGAAGTGATGGCAGATAATGCTATCAATATTTCATGTCCGCCGATTATCCAGAACATGTCGAAGCCACGTAGTGTGTCGAGACTTACCAAGCGATCGTTATTTGTGTTGTGCGTACTCATGTTTCCACATTCCTTGTTCCAATGGTTCTTGTTAGATTAGAGTATCTAAGGTCATCTCGTGCAATTCAATCTGTTCTGAACTGTAGCCATGTCTTCAACGCGACTCCTATCTGGCAACTATAATCTCCGGCGGTTCATAACATCCAATATATATTTGGGAATTGCTCAGGAATTTGGTAGGATAACGACTTAGTACAGTTTCTAGCGATGAACCACTATTCCAGGAGTATGTTCGATGGAGTTATGGGAGTGGATTAGTAATAACCAATTGTTGACGAGCGTTGCCGCGGTGATTATCGTTCTATCATTAGTGTTTCTGCGCGACATCATCCAAACCCGCCACACCATTCAACGGAATTTCCCCGTGATCGGGCACCTGCGGTATTTCTTTGAAACCATTGGTCCGGAAATTAGGCAGTACTTCGTTGCTAATGACAAGGAAGAGAGACCTTTCAATCGAGACGAACGGCGGTGGATATATGCGTCGGCCAAAGGCGCCAATAATACTTTTGGTTTCGGCACCACCGAGCAGATATATGAGATTGGCTATCCCATTATCAAACATGCAGCCTTTCCGTATCCAGACTCACAAGCACATGCTGTGGGTGGTGACAAAACGGCAATACCGGGGCTTAAGGTATTGGGTGAATTTCATGGGCGCGCGCGTTGCTATCGCCCGAATTCCATTATTAATATTTCGGCAATGTCGTTCGGATCATTAGGTGAGAGAGCGATTTCTGCTCTAAATCTCGGAGCTAAAGAAGCCGGTTGTATGCACAATACAGGGGAAGGCGGTATCAGTCCGTATCATGCACTTGGCGGGGATTTAATGTGGCAGATTGGCACGGGCTACTTTGGTGCTCGCCGAGATGGCAAGTTTTCCCTCGACGTGTTAGGCGAACAAATTGAAGAATACCCGCAAGTCCGCTGTTTGGAAATTAAGTTATCCCAGGGTGCTAAACCAGGCAAAGGCGGGATACTGCCTGGTGCTAAAGTGACTTCCCAGATTGCGGCGATTCGTGGAATCCCCATTGGGCAAGATTGTATCTCACCCAATGGACACACAGAGTTTTCGGATGTGGATGGCTTGATTGACTTTATTGAGCGCATTGCCCAACGGACTGGTTTGCCCGTGGGAGTTAAAAGCGCGATTGGGCATTTGGAGTTTTGGCACGAATTAGCGGAGAAAATGAAGGCCCGCAACGAAGGACCTGACTTTATTACTGTGGATGGAGGTGAGGGCGGAACAGGAGCTGCACCCTTGACGTTTAGTGACCATGTCGCGTTACCGCTTAAGGTCGGATTTTCGAGAGTTTATCCGATTTTCCAAGAAGCGGGACTGTCGCGAGACATCACCTGGATTGGTAGTTCGAAACTCGGTTTTCCGGATCGAACAATGGTCGCGTTGGCGATGGGTATGGATATGGTTGGTATTGCGCGGGAAGCAATGATGGCGATTGGTTGTATCCAAGCACAGAAATGCCACTCGGGGCACTGTCCCGTGGGAGTTGCGACGCAAAGTAAATGGTTGCAGCGCGGATTAAATGTTGAGGATAAAGCACATCGGTTTGCATTGTATATCAAAACGTTCCGCAAAGAGCTGTTGGCGTTGGGCAGAGCTGCCGGTTATGAACATCCACAGCAGATCACCTCGAGTGATATTGAAGTTTGCACGGGCGTTAATAAGTTTTCGACACTCGAAGAATGCCTCGGATATAAGAGCGATCGTCTCACCCTAGGTAGCATGGCGGAATTGGAACCACAGGCGTAAATTTAACCGCCAAAGTCTAGCGAAGTGCTGAGGCTAGTTGGAGGTGTGACGCGGACCTGTTTGGATCGACTGCATTTCTGCTTTGATTGTGAAGGCGGTTAAGACGATGGCCATCACGCAAGCTGCGATAATAACGAGGAATCCCGCATCCCAATTGTCACCATAGTATTCGACGATCCACGGTATGAAGATACTCGCGGTTAATGAACCGCCGACATAGCCAAAGAGACCGGTGAATCCAGCGGCCGTTCCCGCTGATTTTTTGGGTACAAGATCGAGTGCAAACACACCAATCAGCATCACAGGACCGTAGATCAAGAAACCAATACATATTAACATGGCGATATCGATGCTTGGTTGGCCACTCGGATTGAGCCAATAGACAACGATGCAAATTGTTGTCAAAAACATGAAAATGATTACGGCAGGAGCACGGCGACCTTGAAACACTTTGTCGGACAGGAAGCCGCAAACAATTGTGCCGGGGATTCCTGCTAGCTCATAGAATGAATACGCCCAACTCGATTCGTCAAATGTGAATCCCTTCTCGGCTTGTAAATATGTGGGAGCCCAGTCAAGGACGCCGTAACGGACTAAATAAACGAAGGCGTTAGCAATCGCGATCGACCAGAGTAATCGATTGGTCAGGACATATTTAAAGAAAATATCAGCAGTGGAAAATTCGTTTTCGTGGGAGGAAGCATAGCCAAAGGTCACAGGGTAATCCTGATTGTATTCCTCAATCGGTGGTAGCCCTTGTGATTGAGGTGTATCCCTTACGGCAAACAGGATTATCACTACGATGGCCAACGCAAAAAAACCGTGTACGTACAAAATCGAATGCCAGTCCCCAATCCACGCGACGGCAAAGATTGCTAAGGGTCCGATTAGAAATGCGCCAATATTATGAGCGACGTTCCAAAATGACATCCATGTCCCGCGTTCACGGGGACTAAACCAATGAACCATCACGCGACCACTCGGCGGCCACCCCATTCCTTGGAACCAACCGTTGATTAACAATAAGGTGAACATGATTGGAATGGTAGAGGTCGCCAGCGGCACGAGTCCCATCGTGATCATTATCGACGCACTGACAAACAAGCCAATCGCCATGAAATAGCGAGAGTTGCTGCGGTCAGAAACGCTACCCATCAGGAATTTGGATAATCCATAGGCTATGGAAACGCCGGATAATGCGATGCCAAGCTCGGTTTTAGTGAATTCTCCCGTTTCAATTAAATAAGGCATCACTAAAGTGAAGTTCTTACGAACAAGATAGTAGCCAGCATAACCGACGAAGATGCCTAGAAAGACTTGCCAACGCATGCGACTGTAGAACCGAGATTCGAAATCGAAATCTTCTTGTTGCGCGGGAGGTTTGAGAAATCCATACATTGTGGCTTGTTGCAGTTCTCTTGCGGGTAGTGGGTTTAAGGGATACTGCCACAAATGATTAAGTTTACTCTAGCACCCTAGGGGTACATATCAAGAGGGTTACTTGCGAGCACCGGTGTCGATTGCCTCGTAGATTAATGGGCGGATGGTCATTTCCAGTTGAGGCGTGTAGGGTACGAGTTGGCTTAAAACAACCACGGCCAGATCGTCTTGCGGAGAAACCCAGAAATGAGTACTCGCCATGCCAGACCAACCATATTCCCCGATGCGGCGGGGTAGGTTTGGATCGATACTTTTAACCACGACAGAGAATCCTAAACCAAATCCGATACCAGGGCGAGGAACAATAATGCCCATTGGAAAGGCTTCTGGTGGCAATTGGTTTTTAGTCATTTCAGCAACCGTCTTGGATTTTAATAGTCTCGTACCGTTGAAAGCCCCAAGATTCAATAGCATTTGACAGAACCGAGCGTAGTCCAGCGCCGTGGATACGAGCCCACTACCGCCGGAATATAATTTGGGCTGTTGTAAGAACGGGCTATCGCCCGCTGCCTCGTTGAGCGTGATACCGCCGAAGAGTTTTCCGGAATAGACGGACGCGAAACGGTTCTGGGACTGCGGTGCGACATGAAAGGCTGTGTCGACCATACCAAGCGGGTGAAATATGTGCTTGTCAAAAAACGTTGCTAGGTCTACGCCAGAAACCCGTTCTACTATGTACCCCAAAACATCAGTGGAAACGCTGTAATTGAACCGCGCTCCCGGTTGATATAAAAGCGGGATTGTTCCGAGAATGTCCATGCTGCCTGATAGCGTATTTTGTCGTGACAATACGTCGTGGGCATTGTATTGTTTGTCAATTGCCGTATTGCCGAGGAATCCGTAAGTGAAACCGGAGGTGTGTCGCATTAAGTCTCGAATCGTGACGGATCGTTTAAGCTTCGTGGTTGTGATTTCGTCGTTGTTTAAACCGTTGAACACTTCTAGAAGTTTGAATTGAGGTGCATATTTTGCTATGTCATCACTTAGTTGCATTTTTCCTTGTTCCACGAGCATCATCGCTGCAACCGACGTAATCGGTTTCGTCATGGAATAGAAACGCAGGATGGTATTGTTTTCCATGGGCAGATTTTGTGCCACATCGCGGAAGCCGAAGGATTTGAAATAGACGATCTTACCCCGGCGTAGGATCACTGCTGTCGTACCTGCAAGCCGTTGCTGGTCGACTAGTTGTTGAAGCGCGGGGGTGACCAATCGTAATTTCTCCCCTGACATTCCGACGGTCTCCGCCGCCGCGGTTTCTAAGGGTTCGCCGGAGAGTGTTGCGGTACATAAGGAAATACTCATGTAGACACTGGTACACATAACGGTGATTCGCGAGAACCAGCAGATATTTTTATGGTTTAACATGATTTGTATTTCCTACGTGGATTAAAGTCCAGCAACGTTAATCTTGAGTACGTTGTAGCTTGTATTTGGTTTGCCGTTGGCATCAACAGGTTTCAATTCAGCGAACTCGGCCGTCGGTGAGAGGACAGCGGTAACACCAAAGAAGATTAGTCTCATGTGTAAATAGCACTTGTGTTCAAGAGTAAAATGAGATCAATGACTGTTAGTATAGCGAATCTGATTTGAATGCACGTGCTATAGCGGCGCTTGCGTCTGGGTTTTCGCCTAAGACCACAGTATTCATCCGGACCTGTTGCGCCGCTTGCCACAGCGATGGCGCGGGAGCGGGCGGTTTAAGCTTAGCGTCGTTGAAAATGAATATTGAAAATGGGGCGGTGTTTGGCTAGTGTTTGACCAAACGGCAGGCAATTCAAGAGAACGACCATAATCGATAAGCTCAACGGCAGTGTTGTTTGGTACAAATTTCGGTAACGCTAGTGCTTACGATTGGCGAAACTTGCTGATTATTTTAGCTGGCGGAGGGTATAAACACGGTAGTTACCACGTACATCATCCAGAAAATAACGTAGCGTTTTCCAGGAAGTTTGTAGCATTGGCGCAACACATGGAAGTCGAAGTTAGCCGGTTTGGCAGAGTACGCGAGTTGAAAGTCAACAGTAGTTATTATCCAGCGATGGGCTAGTTGAAATATCGCTAATGACGCTCAATGCGTTGTGGTGGTCGGTAAGGGGAACCATGCTTCCCTATCTTAATATCATTGGCTATCACGCTTCCATACGACATATATAGTGTTTAGCGGTGAACTGCAAAAATTCGACTAGTTTGGTTAGAAATCCTAAAAATGAGGTATAGAGTTAACTGTAATTACTCCGAATATCCTCATATGCGGAAAAACCGATACATGTGTTACGTTCAGACCTCTGAGCGGTTGTAACGGGATAATCAACATTATTTTAATTGTGGCCCCAGACGCTTTGGGTGTTTCCTTGGCACGATGAGATGGACCACAAAGAATGTTTTTAATTGGGGGATAGGAATATGAAACTCAGTAAGCTAGTACTGCTGGGTGCGTTTGCACTAGCAACTTTTAGCGGTCAGGTATCTGCTGAAGAATTGCAGCAACCGGTTATTCAGCCTATTGCTTTCACGTTACAGGATGATGCAGCTGCAGATTCCGAAGCGAAAAAATGGAATATTTTCAAGCGTGATGACAAGGCTTTGGATATCAGTGGCTGGACACAATTTGGATACCATGATCATAACAATGGTTTGTTCAATGACAACGAAAAAAAGGGAACCGTTCATCAAGTTTGGTTTGCGTTTGACAAAGCTTACGACGCAGATGCTGAAGGGCTTGGTTTTGGTTACCACTTCGACTTAATGTATGGTGCTGATGCACCTGACACTAGCGCGTTTGGCCAAAATCAAGGTTGGGACGTTGAAAGTTCCGATCCTGACGGCAATGGTTTTGGTTGGGCAATGCCTCAAATGTATGTTGAGACACAATTGAACGATTGGTCGCTCACCATTGGTAAGTTCTACACGATCGCCGGTTACGAAGTAGTCCAGGCTCCTGGTAACTTCTTTTACAGTCATGCCAAAACGATGTACAACAGTGAACCGTTTACCCACACTGGTATTCTTGCAAGCAAGACCACCGAGGGTGGGATGGATCTTACAGTTGGATATTCATCCGGTTGGGACACTGGTTTTCAAAGTCATGGAAGCAACGGTATTCTTGGCCTTGGCAAAGCGATAGGTGACAACATTTCGTTGAACTATGTGACAACATTTGGTGATATTAGTGACACCGAAAATGGTTACACACACAGTGTTGTTATGCAGATTGAACTTGGTGAAAAGATGGACTACGTATTCCAGTCGGACTACGTTGATACCAACGAACGTTACCATATTGGTGTAAACCAGTATGTGTTCTACACTGTTTCAGAAGACATTTCTGTCGGTGCTCGACTTGAATGGTGGAGAAACGGTACTGATTTGGGTGCTGATAGCCAATACTCGTTCACTTCGGGTGTCAACTATCGCCCAGAAAGTCGTTTTGACATGATTTTACGACCAGAAGTACGTATAGACTGGGACAATAGTTCCGTTGACACTATCGTAATATTTGGTATGGATGCTATTATTCAGTACTAAACGACTGAGCTTCCGTAAAAATCCGACACGAAGAAACGTCTGTCCATTCATTTGGCCAGACGTTTTTTTATTAGGCGGCGTAGGTGCTTGAGTAGGCATAAAGCAATACCAGAGGGTTTGGTGTGATAAGTTTTTGGGCAAGGTGCCTTAAGACTAGTCATCTCCCGAAGGTGCTAATGTGGAAATTAAATTAGTAAAAAAATAAACTTTTACATCGAACCCGTTTTTAGGCATGGTTTTGTCCATCCATCAAAAACTCAGTCTAGTTGGCTTTTTCCGCCTAGTTCTTGGCACGCCTTTTGCGTATTCACCTATAAGGTAGGTTTTGTGCTTGCTTTGTTGGCAACGTGGCCAGCAGTACTCGGCATAGGCGAAGGACGTTGTTTGCCGATGAATTTATGCTATTACAGATCAAGAAATAGATCGGGAGAATCGAAATGAAGGCGGATTACTTTATTGATAAAAAATGGATTGGCATGGCGCTGTGCCTACTGGCCACGATCGTCGCACTGGGGGCAGTAGTCCCTGCAGTCAGTGCGTGGGACGATGAAGCTGCGGTCACCGATTCGGACGGATACGAACCGACAGCAGCCGAAGAGGCGGAAATTGAAAAAGGCGGTGAGGCGGCGAGCGAGATGGCACTTGGGGAAGCGCCGGTCGATGACAAGATTGCCGTATTAGAAGCTGGGATGGCTGAAAACGACTATGTCATCAATACATTGTTTATGATGTTGTGTGCCGTTCTTGTGATCTTAATGCAGCCAGGATTTGCGATGCTCGAAGTGGGACTCAATTCTCAAAAGAACACGGTAAAT
>JABJJO010000052.1 GCA_018660825.1 Planctomycetaceae bacterium
AGGCAGGTGGCGTTAGCTTATCAAAATTTTTGACGAGATCGACGACCAACCACAATCCCATCATACAGATCATTGCGATCAGATAGATCTTTACGAAGAGCCGCGTGGTATATCGGTCAATAATGTTCATGTGAATTGCAGTCCCATTAGCAAAAGGGGATTACGTACGTATTTTAGCAATCGATTCGGCCAGTATTGCTATGCCCTGATCAATGCTTGCCGCTGACTGTACACCAAAAGTCAATCTGATGGTACTTCGATTTACCCTTTGCCCCTCTACAGGGAAACAATATTGTCCTGGTACGTACAGCAATCCGGCGTCAATGGTTGTTGATAATAACGTGCCTGCGGGCCCAGTATCGATATCATCTGGAAGTGTGAGCCACACGCACAGGCCACCTTTAGGCTGATACCAATGACAATTTTCAATGGGCTCCAGATATTTGTCGAGTGCCTGAAGAATGGCCTGTTGTTTGACCGCATAGTTTTTTCGTAAGCGAGTTACATGTCGATTCCAATCTCCTCGTTTAAGCACATTGGCCATGATACGTTGGGTGAAAAAAGGAGAACCAAAATCGAGGTTGCTTTTATGATTTATCAGTGGTTCAACAAGTTCGTTTGGAATGTACCCCCAACCCACACGAATGCCCGGAGAATAAGATTTCGAAAATGTGCTGGTAATAATTGAGTGTTCGAGATGGGGGTCCCAATGGTGAATGCTGGGAATATCCTTGCCTTGATATCGCAACAAACGATAGGCTTCATCTGAGATGATATAGATTTTGTGATACTTGGACCACTTGCGGGCAATTTCGAGTATTCGTTGACGGCGTTTACTGGAAAGGGACGTGCCGGTTGGGTTGTCATAATAAGGAATCGTGTAGATGGCTTTTACTTGGTGTAACTCACCTTGGTCATCAAGTTGCTGTAGGGCTGCTTCCAGGGCGTCGGGTAGCATTCCCTGTTGATCAATGGTGACACCCAAAGTTCGGCCTCCCACATTTTTCACAGCGCCCATAAAGACAAAATAAGAGGGTGCGGCACAGATTACGATGTCACCGGGGTCTAACAATGTGTCGGCAACCATGTATAGGAGTTGGTTGCTGCCAGGGGTGATTAGCACTTGTTCCAATGGCGTTTGACAGGCTTGGTGCGTTTGTGCGGCAGCGTTGTCCTGAGCGATGGAATCACTCAGTAGCATTTCGCGAAGTTCTGGGTCTCCATGGTTTGTTCCGTACTGGAGGGGCGCGGGACTTTCAGCGAGCATATCCGCCACGGCATGACGCGTCATTTCCACTGGCAAGGTTTCATTGTCGACGAAGCCAGCAGCTAGAGAAATGATATTTGGTTTGGCGAGCGCCATACCCATCAGTTCATCGATTGGTTGCCCGGCGGCCCAAGTTGCTCGATTGCTTAGCGAACTGACCTGGGGTGATTGGGCGTTGTTTGATTTGATATTGTCCGACACGTTGTCTATCTTTCGTTGTTGCCTGCCAATTGTTTTTTCGATTCCCAATCCTGCGAGCGTTTCAACAGTGAATATCATCTTGAGACACATCGCTGACACGAGGCGTTGCACGAGGATGCCTCAGAATATACTCGTTCGGTTAGGATTGTCTTAGCCCAAATGTAAGATTTAGAAAAAACGAGCGCACAAAAATGTGGATTCATAGCAACACTTTCTTACGCTCATTACCAAAAAAATCGGGTGGTCGCTTTATGTTGTCACTAGCAGTGGTTGCTCAGCGAGCGATGGACATGTTGAGCCCACCGGTTTGTTTAGGCTGTCAGCAGGTCCTTGTGCGGGTTGCTAATCGAACACGATTGCGAACTCCCCGATTATTGATTTGTCCGAGTTGCCAATCGTCTTGGAATCGCAAAGTAATTTCGGTTTGCGTTCGGTGTGCCCTGCCCCGTCCGATGATTAGAGATATTCAGTTTGTAAGTAAGCAAAATCAACCGCAAGGTCCATCGCAAATTGTTCTGCGTTGTTCGTTCTGTGCTTCGATGAAGTTTAAGTTCGTTCAAACAACGGTGCTCGGCGAATATCGAGATACGCTACAACAACTAGTTTTGGAGTCAAAACAAACAACGGGGTCCGCTCTCTGTTTTTCATTAGGTGGTTTGCTTGGTGAACGTATTTTGCAAACAAGTGTCGGTGTTTCAACAACGGTTACTTCAGAGTCTGATTTAGTCGCCGGACCTTGGATTCCGCGGATTCCTGACGTCGTTTGTGCGGTTCCGATGCATTGGCGTCGGCGGTTTAAAAGGAAGATAAATGGACCCGACATCATTGCCACAGGGGTTGCGCGCGTTGTTGCTCGACCTGTTAATTTCAAACTACTGAAATGTATACGTTTGCCTAAGAAACAAGGCACGTTATCGTTGGAGCAGCGTCAGAAAAATGTTCAATCTAGCTATGCTGTGAACGTTCGAGAGGCTCGGCGGTTCGTGGGGAAGCAAGTATTGCTTGTTGATGATGTGATGACGAGCGGTGCGACTTTAAACGAACTATCGAGTTTATTATTGCGTAATGGAATTGAATCGGTCAGCGTGGCAGTTATTGCTCGCGGTGGTTATGGACATTAGTCGTAATTAAAACTGATTGGCAGTTACTGGTATGCAGATTTGCACATCATGCCATTAATGCAATCTAATCAATGCAGTTTTTCATATCTACTGAATTACATGTATACTTGAAAACTTCGTCGGCTAAGAGACAATGGACATTAAGTCCAAAACGGATTACATTTATTCACATCAGCTAATTGCGTTAATTAGCATCTCTAAGAAAGTGACAAGTTCGTGGAATCTCAGCGTCCATTTCGACAAGCGATATTACGTGGATTAGGTGTTGTGTTGCCACCGCTTTTGACCATTGCCTTATTCTTCTGGGCTTGGTCGCTCGTCGAGTCCTACGTCCTTGGTCCGGTGGACTGGGCCGCCCGCACGATTGTGGTCACAGTTATTGCGGATATTAGCGATACAAAAACCGATACGGCCGTTAAGGAAGTTGGCCGTAAATACATCCCGCAAGATATTTATAATGCGGTCAAGCAAAGTCCGGGCGACGTTGATCTAATGCTCAAGTTGGATCTCGAACAAGCGTCGGCACATGAAATCTACCATCGATATGTGCGATTGGTTTATTTACAACCGTGGGCCGTCATTATTATTTTTATAATCTTGTTTACAATTTCACTCTACTTCATCGGTGAAGTACTCGCTGCTCGAGTTGGTCGTGGATTGTTCAATTTGTTTGAAAATATAATTAACCGCATTCCCCTAATACGAAACGTGTATTCGAGCGTTAAACAAGTGACAGACTTTATTGTGGGGGATCGGGAACAGGCAATAGAGTTTAACCAAGTGGTTGCGGTGGAGTATCCATCGCAAGGGATTTGGTCGATTGGCTTTGTAACCGGCACCACGATGCGCACGCTACACGAAAAACACGGCGAGCCATTTGTGAGTGTTTTGATGCCAACATCGCCGATGCCAGCTACCGGATTTACGATTTCTGTGCCGGTTAGTCAAACGGTTAATCTCAACATAACGATGGATCAAGCCATCCAGTTTGTGGTGAGTTGTGGGGTCGTTGTGCCACGCACACAGATCGTTGGTGATAATAATGCAACTGTCGGCGAATCCACAATCGTGAAGCAGGTTATCCAAGGCCATATTGAACAAACTGAGCAGGACGAAGAGCTGGAGCAGGCGGACGCAGATGTTGTGGAAAGTGATCACAACGATGAATGATGGGCAGGCAGGTTCTAAAATTTTACGACTAGGCACGCGTAGTAGTCAATTGGCAACTTGGCAGTCAAATTGGGTTGCTGCCCAATTGCGTGAACATGGCTATGACGTAGCGATCATTCAGATTTCGACCTCGGGAGATGTACTTGATGGCCCAATCGGTGCGATTGGGTTACAAGGAGTATTTACTAAAGAAATTCAACGTTCGTTGCTGGCAAAAGAAATCGATTTTGCTGTACACAGTCTCAAAGACTTGCCAACGGATGACGTCGAGGGGCTTTGTCTATCTTGCGTGCCCAGGCGGGAAACCATTGGCGATGTGTTGGTGTCATCTGCTGGGTGCAGTTTGCATGATTTGCCACTAAACGCTTGTATCGGCACGGGTAGCATGCGGCGGGCAGCACAGATTCTGAGTCAACGTCCAGACATTAATGTGCGAGACATTCGAGGAAACGTTGATACGCGTTTGAGAAAGTTGGACGAAGGTCAGTATGATGCAATTGTCCTTGCGGAGGCTGGCTTGAAACGCTTGGAGCTGTTTGATCGAATTTCGCATATCATTCCGACTGAAATCATGATACCGGCGGTAGGGCAAGGTGCACTAGGAATTGAATGCCGATGTGATGATTCACATGTGCGAAGTGTTCTTGATTTGTTGTGCGACGATCGTTCGTTTGTAGCAGTGACAGCTGAACGCACGATGTTGCAGGCATTACGGGCTGGTTGCTTGGCGCCGGTCGCAGCCTGGGGGCGATTTGAAAATAACGCGTTAGTGCTTACTGCTGTTGTGCTCAGCGGTGACGGGACCGAGCGGTGTGATGTTGAGCAACGTTGCGAACTTTTGACAGAAGAACTGGACAGCCAGTTATCGCAAGCGGCTAGCTTGGGACGAAATGTTGCCGAAGAACTCAGCGGGCTTGGTGCCGAGGAAATGATCGCACAGGCGCGAGGGGTTTAAGAGATACTCGTTGCCGATTGCGTATTCTGTTGTTCCGCAATCGCTTGGTAAACTTCTAATCGATGAACGGGAATTTCCCTAGGAGCGTTGATACCTAGACGGACTTTATCTCCCTGTATGGCCACGACAGTGATAGTAATGTCGTTACCAATAACGATGCTTTCATCGGTGTTTCTTGAAAGTACTAGCATGATGAGGTTCTCCGAGTGGATTTTCGGCGAATCGATATAATGAATAATAATTCGTCGTCGTAACATAGGCTATCGGGAGATGCGTGGTTGTCAGATGAAGGAATCCGACGTCAATCAACTGAAATTGGCTATCCCGCTTCCGTTTCCTGCACTTGTATTGGCAGTGCGAGAATTGCTGAGCATTCGGGTTGTTCCGAATGTGTGCAACAATCCAATTCCCCGACCGTTGCAGACTTGAATGTTGACCCGGCGCATCAACTCAACGGGAAACGAATTGTAGTGGCTGCCTGTTCTACTTAATATCAACGCATCCATATTCTGGTTTCATTGGTGTTGCCAATGGCCATGTTAATGCTGTGGTAAATACTTATGGAAGCACAGCGGGGAATTCACAATGGTATAATCATTTGGATATTGATGAGGGAAACAATAAATTTTGGGGTGAATTGCTATGTGTTGTACCAATAATCGTGTGATGTGGAGTTATTGGGAGATGGCGTTATTTCTTTGTCTCGCCTCGGGCATTACACAGATCAGTGCTCAGGCTGCTGATTCACCAAAAACCGCTTCACAATCGTTGGTTGTACCGGTGGCACCTGCGGAAACACTACGGTGGTTTTCTCAGCAGTGGGACGATACGACTTGGACTGCTGCTCGTAACTCCATGCGTCCAGCCGACGACCGCGGCTGGCAAGTGCGGATGTTGGCCCTGCAATCGTTAGTCAAGTCCGACGCAGCAGCGGTACCCGTATTGCTAAAGGCACTGAAGGGTGAAGATGTTGCACAGCGGATATTAGCGGCTCAGGCGTTAAGCTTTTTATCCCCGCAGGTACCACATCAGGCAATCGCAGATGCTGCAAAGAACGACTCAAATGCTACTGTTCGATTGTATGCAGCGGATACATTGGGCATGCAGGGCAATATAGATTCCTCTCAACTACTGAAGCAACTTCACGAGAATGAGACGAATCGAGACGTGCGTTGGCATTTGCGATATGCACTAGAACGTGGAAGTCATGCGGTTTCTCAAGCCATGGTTGAAAAGTTACGAGCTTGGGACCCAGCACGACTTGCATCCGCTACTATTGGTAAACCTGCCCCGAACTTCAAGTTGCAGAGTTTAACGGGGCAGCAGATATCGCTAAATTCCTTTCGTGGAAAACAGGCTGTAGTCCTAGTGTTTATCTATGGCGATACGTGACCGGTGTGCCACGGTCAACTCGCGCAGTTGCGTGATCAACAAAAAAATATATCGGGCAGCGGTGCGGCCGTTATTGCCATCGACCCTCACGAGTCCTATTCGGCTAAATCTCTTTTAAAGGACGCAGGCTTTGCCGAGGCAGACCTGCAGTATCCCTTGCTATTGGATCCCACTCAAACTGTAAGTGCGATGTATGGCGTTGCGTTTCAGATGCGTATTCATACGGAAATTAGCAATCGTCCAGCTACGTTTATCATTGATAAACAGGGGATATTGCAATACGCGCGCCGCGGAAGTTATTTTGGTGATCGACCTAGCGTCGCAGATATCATTGCTGAATTAAAAAAGCTACCTGTGGACGGGTTCTGATTTTTTCGTGTTTGGTTGACTGCACAACCACGCTGCCAATCGGTATATTAATAGACGCAGTGAATGAATTAAACAACTTGCGGTTCACTTTAGTAACCGTAGTTGAAACCACTATAACGACGATGTTCAGATAACGAGGTGCAAGGTTGAACGAAATAGGAAAGATTCAAATTCACGTGGGGCACAGTCCCGACCCTGATGACGCATTTATGTTTTATGCGTTAGCCCGTGATACAATTGACACCGGCAAGTATGAATTTAGCCACGAACTTGTGGACATTGAAACTTTAAATCGCCGAGCATTCGAGGCTGATTTGGAGCTTACCGCTTTGAGCTTGCACGCGTATGCTCACTTGGCGGACAAGTATGCCATCTGTGCGTGTGGAGCGAGCATGGGCGATAAGTACGGCCCGATGGTGGTTGCTCGAGAAGAAGTTAGCTTGGCTGAATTGAACGATGCCACGATCGCGATCCCTGGAACTCTGACGACAGCCTATCTCGCTCTGCGAATGTGCATGGGTGTTGATTTTAAATATGTCGTTGTCCCGTTTGATGAAATTCTGAATGTCGTTGAAGCTGGTAGCTTTGAGGGTGCAGAAGTTCACGCTGGGCTTATCATCCATGAAGGTCAGTTAACTTACGCTAGTCAAGACTTGAAGTTAGTTGTTGACTTGGGTGTTTGGTGGGATGAAGAAACGGGATTGCCACTGCCCTTGGGTTGCAATGGAATTCGTAAAGACATGGGCGAAGAAACGATGCTTGAAGTTACGGCGTTGCTAAAAGAATCGATTGTGCATGGCCTTGAAAACCGGGCTCCCGCCTTGGATTACGCGTTAGGCTACGGTCGAGGCTTAGATCGCTCGATGGCCGATGAATTCGTTGGTATGTATGTCAACGATTGGACCGTAGACTTCGGAGAAAAAGGCCGCGAGGCAGTCAGGTTACTGCTCAAGCGAGGGTTTGAGTGCGGCGTTATTCCAGAGTTGATTGAGCCTGAGTTTGTAGGTTAGCGCAGCAAAAAGCCACAGGTGGATTGCACCTGTGGCTTAATGACCCCTAGGGGACTCGAACCCCTGTTGCCGGCGTGAAAAGCCGGAGTCCTAGGCCACTAGACGAAGGGGCCAGTTGGTGGTGCGACAATACAACAAATGTCATGACCGCACCAATGCCTAATATAAGATAATTGATTACCTTTATCGTCAAGTAGGGTTTGCCCAGTTGATACTTTATTTTTCAGAAAGTATCTTTGTGCCAATAAAAACTGGTGGATAGTTCTAGCAGAGGCGTAGGTCGCCTGTGTTAACGCAACGGGTAAACTTGGGCCATGAATTCACACGAATGTGAGAATTGGGCCCAGTCATAAACAGAACTCGGTGGATGAGGCAAGCGAGAGTTTTAGTCGTTTGAAGGCTGAGTGTCTTTTTTTGCCGATTGTTCGTTCTTTTGAATCGCGTCGTAGACTTCGCGTCGGTGGACAGGTATTTCTTTAGGCGCTTCGACGCCTAAACGTACCTTGTCGCCACGAATATCAACAATGACGATCGTAATGTCATTGTTAATAACAATGCTTTCGTTTTTTTTTCGTGACAAAACTAACATGGTTCATTCCTTTGGTTAAAATCGCAGATCCGTGGGTTGGATAATCTGCGTCGTTCGTGACTGGATCCGCCAGCAGAACGTCCACCATTGTTATTTTACATTGAACAGTGGTGCTAAGCGCTTCAAAAATCCTTTGAAAACAAGGGATTAAAGTGCAAAAGTACTTCCGTACGTATGTTCACTTTACGATGTGTACAGCCTCAGTCAACAAATGCTTGGATTTCACACGCGGAAAGGTGACTTTTTATGCTATTTCAGTGGTATAACCGCTGTAAACGTTTCAAATTGAATTCTCAGCAGCAGTAATTAGCGATGGGCGTTGGACACTTTCGGTGCTGAAGCAACGTTGCTGATATTTGCTTGCAGTCTAAAAATGCATAGGATTTTGCCTGGTGTCATGGTGGCAGTGTCTTCACGAACAAAAACGGGATATCTTTCGTAGAATTTCGCATTGTTGGGGGTGTTCTTGAGTCGCATCTATAGTTATTCTTGCAGTCTTATAGGTGTTTTTTGCAGTCAGTTTGGTTGCGCCTGTAGGGTTGAAATCTACAACAAGGATTCACAATAGCGATGGTAGTTCATCAGCAAGAATTAAATTCTGCTCGATCATTCAAAACTTGGTTTGGAAACATTGCGCGCGTTGTAAAAACGACTCTCCAAGGGATGAAGATTACGCTCTCATATTGGATCAAGACTTACGATCCAGAGCGACGAACGTTTACCGAAGAGTTTGAATATCCCGAAAAGCCTGTGCCCGTGTCTGAACGGTACCGTGGGTTTCATCGTTTTGATCTTACCACCTGCATTGCCTGCGACGGTTGTGCCAAGGCCTGTCCCGTTGATTGCATCTACATTGGAAAAGAAAAAGTAAGTGTCGGAAAAGGCTTCAAGGTCACCGGGTTTTCGATTGATTACTCCAAGTGCATGTTTTGCGCATTATGTGTGGATCCCTGTCCGGTGGATTGTATCTTCATGGGCGCATCACATGACTTGAGTTGCTACAGTCGCGATGGCTGTATCGTTGACTATTCGAAATTACCGATGGATGTCAGTTGGGGGCGAGCGACATTGAATCCAGCAGCTATCGCTCAGTCCAAAGTAATTGTTTCTCCCGTTCATAGTGGTCCCAATGAAGAAGGATAGTAGATAACCAATCCCATGACGGTTAACCAAACCATGAAATTGTTCACAGTCGAAGAAGCGAATGCATCGCTACCGTTGGTGCGCGCTATTACCTCAGACTTGGCCGAGTTGAGCTCACGTGTTTTTCAACGACAACGCCATTTTGATTCGGTCAGCGCTGGTCGTGAATTATCAACAGAAGACGGTTTGTATTCAGAAGAGTTGATACACGAACAGAACGAGTTGGAACGCCAAAAAAATAGATTAAACGAGTTGATTGATGAGTTGCGTGACTTAGGAGCGGAACCTAAGACGGGACCGAGTGGAGCGATCGATTTAGTTGATTTTCCATCTCAGCGAGATGAACGAGTGGTTTTTCTGTGCTGGAAGTTGGGCGAGGATCGTGTTGAGCACTGGCATGAACTGGACACGGGCTTCTCTGGTCGCCAGAGTTTGACAGATGTTGTAGAAAATCCGGTCGTGGATACACCAAGTTAGCCTCAATATTAGATTAGATATTTTTGCACCCGATAGGGTTATGACACGCATGTTATTATTTGCAACAGAAGGAATTCAGTCCGCCGTTAACATTGTTGGTTATCTAACATTGTTTATCGGTTTTGGGTTGGCATTTGTTTTTGTCAATCTGTTGGTTGGATTTTTCGTGCGTCCCTCAAACCCTCACTCAGAAAAGGGAGAGATCTATGAGTGCGGCGAGCCAGCTATTGGATCGAGCTATATTCAGTTCGACCTACGGTTTTATATTGTCGCTTTACTCTTCATTATTTTTGATGTGGAAGTTGCTTTCTTCTTTCCGTGGGCAACTGTGTTTGGTAAGTCAGAGCATTTAGCTGAAATGGCGTCGTCTAACCAAGCAGTTCAAGCGGGGCAATTGACAGACAACGCGAAGAGCCTTTTTACTGAATTGGGAGTTCGTGATCTTTCTAATGTAGTGGCTAGTAACGAAGCCATTGCTACAGCGAGTAAAACTCTTGCTTGGATTACATTAGTTGATATTGGTATCTTTTTCGCCATTTTGATGTTGGGCTTTGCCTATGTCTGGCGGCGAGGTGATTTAGATTGGGTAAAAACTGCAATCGATGAACGAAAACGGACTCGTGCTCCACAATTGGAATCAGAGGAGACGTCATAGGGTAAAACGATGAGCGAAATAGCATTAGTAACACAACTGAAAGACAAGTTTGGATCCGGAATCGTCGCCGTGGAATTCGATGCCATTGATGCATGGGTCGAAGTCACTGCGTCAGCGTTGATTGGAGTTTGTTCATTCTTGCGCGATGTTGAAGATTATCATTTTGATATGTGTAACTGTATTACAGCGATCGACTACTTGCACACGGATGCTAAGAAAGCGGAAAAAGTCGATTGGGCGCCACATATTGAGTTGGTTTACCACTTAAGTAGCATTGCTACCAAACTTACGCTGGTCATCAAAGTCAAAATTCCTCGCTGGAAAGATGAAGCGGCACAGCAGTTGCCAGAGATTCCTTCGGTGGCAGGTGTTTGGACAACGGCCGTCTGGCACGAGCGAGAAGTTTATGATTTATCGGGAGTAAATTTTATTGGGCATCCGGAGTTAAAACGGATATTGTGTCCTGACGACTGGGAAGGCTACCCGCTACGTAGAGATTATGAAATGCCTTTGGAGTACCACGGGATGCGAGGCCGGTAGGGATGGGGTTGTCGATAATCCGTCTGTTAGTTCCAGAGCCACAAATGTTAAGAGAAAAAACGAAGAAACATGTCAGCAACAAATATTGATGATCCACGCGTAATTGAGTTTGACGTCCGTACGGACGAAATGCTCATTAATATGGGACCACAACATCCGAGTACTCACGGTGTGTTGCGATTGGCATTGCGCACTGACGGTGAAATCGTATCGGATCTTGAACCGCATATTGGTTATCTGCATCGCTGTGCTGAAAAAATCGGTGAAAACTTAACCGCTCGACAGTTCGTGCCCTATACGGATCGCATGGATTACCTCGCTGCGATGAATATGAATTTGGGTTGGGCTTTAACTATTGAGAAATTGCTTGACCACGATGTTCCGGAAAAGGGTCGGCACTTACGAGTGTTGATTTGTGAAATGAATCGTATTGCCAGTCACTTGGTTGCGATGGGGACTTACGGTTTAGACTTAGGCGCATTTAGTCCGTTTCTTTATGCTTTCCGAGAACGCGAAAGAATTTTGGACTTGTTTGAAAAAGCATGTGGTGCGCGTTTGACCTACAGTTACATTGCACCGGGTGGAGCGACTGCTGATTTGCCTGTTGGTTGGACAACAGAATGTAGCGACTTTATCAATCAGTTCAAGAAAATCATCCCTGAATTCCACACGCTCTTAACCACCAACGCCATTTTTATTGCTCGCACAGCAGGTATTGGCGTATTGTCACCGCGGATGGCCATCGACTATGGTTGTACGGGTCCTGTGCTGCGAGGCAGTGGTGTGTATCACGATTTGCGGTTCCACGGTGAAGAACGATATACCGAACTATATGATGGGTACGAATTTGATGTGATTTGTGCAGATTCCGAAACTGGAAAATATCCTGATTCACACCAGGAAGTGTATCAGGACGGATTAGAGTATCCAGATGTACCGGCGGATACAATCTTAGGAGATTGCTGGCATCGATTCTATGTTCGGATGCTGGAAGTTGTGCAGTCAGTCCGCTTAATCGAACAGTCCATTGCGAAATATGACGCTTGCACCGGTTCACATGGCGAGCCAATCAAGTTGACTCAGAAATTGCCGGTAGGCGAAGCTTATCTGGAAACGGAAGCTCCACGTGGGCAGATGGGTTTTTATGTGGTCAGCGATGGTCAGTCGAATCCTTGGCGAGTACGAGCGCGTAGTAGTTGCTTTAGCAACCTTTATGTAACAGCTCCACTTTGCCGAGGCGTGTTGCTTGCCGATGTGCCAGCAGTTGTAGGAAGTTTAGACGTTGTCATGGGTGAAATTGACAGGTAGTTGATTTAAAAATTAGTAGTTTTAACAGTAAGTGGAACAAAGGCCGACAACATGGCAGAGTTCTTTAATGAATACATTTTTGGTGATGGTTCCTGGTCGTGGCTGGGGTATGTTGTCGCTGCGCTGATTGCTTGCATTCTCGTCATACATGTCGTCGCTGTGGGAGCGATGGGATTTATTTGGCTTGAACGAAAAGTGGCTGGTCGTATCCAAGATCGCTTAGGGCCAACTCGAGTTGGTGGTAAGTTCGGTTGGTTACAAACATTGGCAGATGGAATCAAGCTGATTGCCAAAGAAGACTTCACGCCGGATGTCGCTGATCGTTTTTTGTTCAAGATTGCCCCTTATGTAGCTTTCGCCGCTAGCTTTTCAGCTTTTATCGCACTACCGTTTGCCGACGGAGTTGTTGCAAATCATGTAAATACAGCGGTCTTTTTTGTGTTAGCCGTGTTGGGATTGGAAGTCTTCGGCGTAATTCTTGCGGGGTACGGTTCTGGATCGAAGTGGTCGTTGTTTGGGGCTATGCGCGAGGCGGCTCAAGTTGTTTCCTATGAAGTTCCACTAGGGATGTGTGTGGTCGTGCCCGTTTTCCTTTGTGGCACGATGAATTTGACGACGATTGGAAATATGCAAGAAGGATTTATTACAAATTGGCTGGTGTTTAACGACCCCTTCACCTTTGTGATTGCGATTGTCTATTTCACTTGTGCCACCGCGAGTGTGAATCGAGCTCCGTTTGACTTGGCTGAAGCAGAAAGTGAACTTGTTGCTGGATTCCACACTGAATATTCAGGTTTGCGTTGGAGTCTATTCTTTATGGCGGAATATGGTTCGATGTTCCTTGTGAGTGGATTAGCTGTTATTTTGTTCTTTGGCGGGTCTAACGGTCCGATCCCGGTCGGCGACTGGGTAGCAAATCTAGTGGGTGTGGACGGAAGTATTGGCGCAAATCTACCTTCGCTCGGTGCGATTACTGTTGGCGTTATTGGTGTCGCTAACTTTATCTTTAAGGGCATCATTGGTGTGACCGTGATGATTTGGATTCGGTGGACATTCCCGCGTTTGCGAATTGACCAAGTGATGTCGATGTGTTTGAAATATTGTGTGCCGATTGCCGCCTTCTGTTTTATTGGCGCGGTTGGTTGGGAAGTCTTAGATTTGCCCACACCAAATAATCTCGATGAAAAGTCAAGATATGAATATCATGAGAAATGGTCACAAGACTACTTAAAGACCCAGCGGCAGACGAAACCTGCAGAAAATGACATACATGTCCAACAGGCTGTTCCCGCCGAGGCGACCGTTACAACGGTTGCAGTTTCGCAAGGAGATTTGGAAGTTAATGGAGGGAAACAGTAATGGAATTAATGGCTGTCGCTTGGGCCTATTGGCACCAATTTTTCTTCATCATCTTCGCTGGTTCAGCCGTCGGTTTTGGCTGCGGTGTTTTGATTTCGCAAAACATCGTTCGCATGGCATTTTATTTGGTGCTGTCATTAGGATCGACCGCAGGGTTGTTCTTTTTGGCGGGTGCTGAATTTGTCGGTGCCATGCAGTTGATGATTTATGTGGGCGGCACTATGGTGCTGTTGATTTTTGGTGTGATGCTAACAGCCCAAAAAGATTTCGTAAATATGAAGACGCACACACATGATTGGATTTTAGCGACTGTCGTGGGCGGTTCCCTGCTAATGGTATTGTTGTTTGCCGCATTCGGTTCAGAAGATTGGCGGTCGCCACAAGATCCGACAGATGCTCATGTGGTAGATACCAAAGCGGCGACCCCATTGGGTCTGGCGCTCACCGGTGTACGAGTTGATAAGTTGGATGACACCAACGATAAATTAAACCAGGGTAAATCAGGATATTTGATGCCGTTTATTATTATCTCGGTTCACTTGCTCGTCGTTCTCATCGGAGCAGCCTATATGGCGCGTACGAAAAAACTATCACACGCAACCGGTTTGCGTAGTAGTCGCGCTCGACTGTCAGTTTTCAAGATGGAAGAGGAAGACGAAGTTCTTGAAGAGGAAAAATATGTTGTCCTGCGAAAAGATAAGCAGGCAAAAAATCCACTTGATACCAATGACAACAACACGGAAAACCCAGACGAGGATTAGGCTTTTAGCAGCTTAAAATGATTGGAATTATATAGATGTTACTTTTTGCAACAGTTAGTGTTTCATGGTACTTAGCAGTCGGGGCAATACTTTTTGTCCTCGGTGCCGTATGTATGGCGACTAAAAGAAATTTATTGGGTGTGTTGATGGGAGTTGAGTTGGTACTGAACGGAGCCAATATCAATTTCATCGCTTTTGGAAGTCGATTGTTACGCAGCGAAGGTGACACGCTGGGGCTCGATGGCCAATTAATCGCTTTGTTTGTCATTGTTTTGGCGGCTGCGGAAGCGGCGGTGGCACTGGCAATCGCATTGAATTTTTATAACAACCACAGCACGATTGATATCGACCGTGCGAATGAGTTAAAAGGCTGATGGAAAATACAATTTCAATACTATTGGGTGTAGCGGTTTTGCTTCCGCTGGGAGCGTTCTTTGTGAACCTCTTGGCTGGTCATGCGTTACGCAAAAAAAACCTCAGTCGTGTGGCTGCCTGTATTTCAATGGGTGCAATCGTTACCTCGGCAGTGCTGTCATTTATTTCGCTTGCAGTCTGGTTGCAGGGCGAAAATCCTAGTGGAAAATCAAATATCCAGGCTTTGGCTGAGCTGAAAGAATCCAACGCGGAACATTTAAAGCACCTCAACACAGGCTTTGGCGGTCATGCAGAGCATGCAGAGCATGAAGAGCATGGTGCAGTTGGACACGACGAGCATCAAGGGCATGATGAAACCGACCACGACCATGATTCCACCCTAAACTCGACGACAAGTAACCGTAACGAACAATTTGTTGCCCATGAAGACTCGTCAGAGGTAGCGCCTGAAACGGGTGCCACAGAAGAATCTCATACTCAACCCGCCAGCGATTCTCATCATGGTCCGCAGTTCGAACCGATGTCCGGTGTTTATTATACGCTCGGCAAATTCGGCTCGCTGGCTCTGACTATCGGGTACTACATTGATTCATTGACGTTAGCCATGTTCTGTATGGTCACGTTAATTGCATCGTTGATTCATCTTTACGCGTACAAGTATATGGATGACGAACTACCATCATCGAAACGCGGCGCTGCGGTTGATTGCACAAAAAATCGTTTCCTGGCCTTCTTCTACCGATTTGGTGCAGGTAGTCACGATGACCAAGACTCGCACGATGATCATGATGATCATGATGAGCATGATGAGCATGATGATACGGATGGTCCAGAAGACGACTTCATGTTCGTGGACCACGAAGTCAGTATGGAAGATGGTAGTCATTGCCACCGTACGGGGCGATACCCTCGATTTTTCCAAGCATTATCGTTGTTCTGTTTCAGCATGCTGGGATTGGTTCTTGCTGGAAACGTAGCAATGACCTTTGTGTTCTGGGAATTAGTTGGGATTTGTTCTTATTTTCTGATTGGTTTTTATGTTGAACGTAAAAGTGCTTCAACCGCAGCGAACAAAGCCTTTATTGTTAATCGCGTCGGTGACTTTGGGATGATCATTGGACTGATGATTTTCTGGACTGGCTTCGGGACGTTTAACTACGGTGATGACGGCGACGAAATTGGTTTGTTCAGTCAAATGGAGGGAGCCACAGTCCACCACGTTGCAGCGCACGAAAGTGTTGATAGCGCTAGCGTGCCGGCGGTTGTGCCAGCGAAACTTGTTACCGCATTTTACGAACAAGAAATCAAGGATCACAAAACCGAGCACGGAGTCAGCACGGAGCAAGCGATTGCTGATTTACAACATGAGCGGGCTGAAAACGGAGAATCTCCGCTGGGTTATTGGCTGATGATTATCGGTGGTCTAGGTATTTTCTGTGGCTGTATTGGTAAGAGTGCCCAGTTCCCTTTACATGTTTGGCTGCCAGATGCAATGGAAGGTCCCACCCCCGTTTCCGCTTTGGTCCATTCTGCGACGATGGTTGCTGCTGGTGTGTTCTTGGTTGGCCGGTTCTATCCCATGTTCGTCCCCGAGGCCTTGTTGGTCATCGCCATTATTGGAACGATCACTTTGTTTATTGGGGCAACAATAGCCATTACAGCAAATGACATCAAGAAAGTACTTGCTTATTCAACTATTTCACAACTTGGCTATATGATTATGGCCTTAGGCGCAGGTGGTTGGGTTGCCGGACTATTGCACTTATTCACTCATGCGTTTTTCAAGAGTTTATTATTCATGGGTTCCGGTTCGGTAATTCATGCCGTACATACTAACGATATGCGCGAAATGGGTGGTCTTCGTAAGAAGATTCCTGTAACGGCATACACAATGTTCGTTGCCTGTTTAGCCATTGCGGGTGCGGGGATTCCGTTTGTAATTGGCACCAGTGGCTATTACTCGAAAGATTCGATTCTGGAGCAAGCCTTTAGTTTTGGACAACAGAATGGCTTTGCCTTCGGTGGTATATTCTTCTGGGTGGCGACGGCGAGTGCAGCGATTACTGCTTTTTACATGTTCCGTATGTGGTTTATGACGTTTGCCGG
>JABJJO010000173.1 GCA_018660825.1 Planctomycetaceae bacterium
CCCGAAGTGCTGGCAACACTTTCCAAGCTAACTCGAAAAGGCGGCTTGCGCGGCACCTATCGAGGTGCTACAGAGAACTCCAGTGTTTACACCTACGTGATGGCCGGGAAGGAACTGGGCATTCATTGGCAGACGGTTCGCACATGGGCCAAATCCCAACCCTCTGAGATGACGCTCAAGCGGGCATTTCAGTTGGATATTTATTTCACCATCGGCCGACGGAAATTTCTCTGCGATTTCCGTTAAAACCATCGGTTATGAAACGGAAAATTCGTCGAGCAGACTCAGCTCAAATCGTCCTTGGTATTTACACTGCAATCAGAAAAGACAATCTGGCTTTGTCCTTTTCTGCTCGTCCCCTCAAAAGCACTCTTGATGATACGGAACTCCGTAGTTACGTCGACCGACTTGTTGAATCCATGCACGCATCGAATGTTATTATCCAAAAGAAATCCGTAAGTAACGTATCCACGGTTCATTATTCGTTGAATTTACAGCGAAATGACATGACCTATTACGTTGAGCAACTAACTTTTTGTGTGGGAAAGTATTTGGTAAGCATCAATTGCACGTATGTCAAACGAAAGCAAGCAATGGACGCGTGGGAATATTTTAATTCGCTGAAAATTGCCCCTAAGATGGATTCAAAATAAAACATCGGGAACTATTTTGATGCGGGAATGTTCCCTGTGACACAATGCAAAGCGCCTTCCGCAACGATCAAGTCGCCACTGTAGATCTCGCGTATATTCCAATTCGGCAGCAGACGACTATATAGAGTGGTAGCTTGTGCGAGACCCGCTGGATCGATTCCATAATCGGGCAATAATAGCGTTCCATTGCAGAAAACAACATTGGTGTAACTGCCTCCAAAGATATTTTGGCCGTGGGGTGGCATGAAGATCCGTTCAACGATCAATGGTTTTTCGTCCACCGTCAATTGTGATAATTGACGAGCAACACTATTTAATCGTACATGGTTGATGTAGTCCATGCGTTGCGAGTAGGCGCCGACAACAACGGTATTCCTCGATGTGAAAACCAAAAACATGTCGAGATGTTGTGTGGGTTCACCGGCTAGTGGCATGACATATTCGATATGGAAGTTTGGAAACGTTTTTGTGAATCGCGCCTTGGTTTGCTCGGGTGATAATTGATATCGTTCCTTATTCCAGTCAAAGACTGCCTTGGAAATCAGGAGAAGGTTGCCACCGTTGGAAAGAATCGCGCCGCCATGCATCACTAAATCTATCGATCGAACGTTTACGCCCTGACCTTTTGCTAGGTGGGCAATGACGCTGTCGTCATCCGCGCGGTCTTGGCGGATACCCTGATCGTCAACCCAGGTATCGCCGGGCATGTAATAATCAAAGTCAAGCCATTCGCGGTTCCCGAAAGATGTATTTAGTTGGATGGGGCAATAGTCACGCATCCACAACGAATCGAATTGTTGGTGAATGAATTCTATATTATCCAAATCTACATTTCGGGCGACCAAAAGAGTTTTAGCGGATTGGTGTGATTCGGCGTCTGAGACAAGTACTTTGATGTCCACCGAGGTGTGACATTCAGCAATAATGTCAATTAAGGTTAACCGCTGTTTTTGAAGCAATTCTCGGTCGGCTTGGTTGGAGGGTTGTTTTTCATAAGCGACAAGAATCGCATCTTGCTGTTCAAACTCCCCGGGTATTAGCACGATGGGTGGTTTTTGTACGAGGCACAAATACAATCCGACTGCGGCCATTGAAACACAGATGGCGTAGAAGCATATTTTCTTCATTGGTGTGGCTCGTGTGAGACAGGTTATCCATAACTTGTAATAAACTCCTCCCAAGCCGAGTTGTTTCGATTTAATTTCAGTAACTCATCGACAAACAGGATTGAAGTAAATAAGCACAAATAGCCTCAAATATCGATTCCCTCAGTGACAGCCACAACCCTTAGTGTCAATAAACTTCTGACACTAAACTGCAACTTTTTAAAGCGCACTGATTGGATGAATTATCATGCACGAGTTCGAATCAACAGTTGGCAATGCCCACTGAAAATCTTTACGATCCCCAGACACGGCAATAATACAGTAGTTTCGGGGAGACGAGCTTAACAGCTTAGCGTTGCTGATTGACGTTAGATGTATTCACGCAGAGCAGGGCGGTTAGCAATGTTCGTTCTTCGGGACACAAATCGTCCCAGCTTTCGATCAGTAAGG
>JABJJO010000028.1 GCA_018660825.1 Planctomycetaceae bacterium
AGCCAGTGTGCCAAATGTTCCAATCTGAGCAACATTGGATTCACCGTACGTATCTTTCACGTATTGCATGACATCGCTGCGATGATCTTTGCAGAAATCGATATCGATATCAGGCGCCTCGCGACGATTTTCATCTAAGAATCGCTCGAATAACAAATCGTAATGTATTGGGCAAACGTGACTGAGATATAAGGCATAGCACACGAGAGAGCCAACACCGCTACCACGAGCGGTCGCTGGAATCGAACGTTCGCGCGCAAATCTGACAAAGTCCCAACAAATCAGGAAGTAATCATTAAAGCCAAGTTTATTGATCACACCTAACTCTCGGTCCAGCCTCTTCTGAGAGATCTCTGTAAGCGAATCACCTTGCAGCATCTCAGGGTTATCGGCATAGCGATCACGCAAGCCAATCATACACAGCTCGCGTAAATAATCCGCGGTCGATTTTTCTTGCGGCACGGCAAACGAAGGAAAAAACCGCTTTCCTAACTCCAAGTCGATATCAACGGTGTCAGCAATTGTTTGGCTTTGGGCAACAACTTCTTCCATCCCAGGAAACGCCGCGTACATCTCCTCACCACTGCGCAAGAAAAACTCATTGCCTTCCATCTTCATCCGAGATGTGTCTGTTCGAAAACGCCCCGTGTTAATGCACAGCATGACATCCTGAGCATCCGCATCCACTTCATCGACGTAATGACAATCGCTTGTAGCGACCAACGGCACGCCGATACGCTTGGCCACTGCTAGGGAACCTTCTAACGCCATCCGCTGAATCTCGATGCCGTTGTTCATCACCTCAATGAAGTAGCGGTCATCGAATATTTTTTGGAACCACTGCGAAACCTCGATCGCTTTGTCCAATTGAGGCACATCCCCAAACCCTTTGAGAATCGCTTGGTTAAATTCACTCGACACACAACCACTTAAGCAAACCAGTCCTTCGCTGTGCTGCTCGAGCAGTTGCTTATCAATGCGCGGTTTAAAATAGAAACCTTCCAGGTAAGCAGCGGATGCCATCTTAATTAGGTTTTTGAAGCCTGTCCGATTTTGGGCTAACAGTGTTAGGTGAAAATTGGATTCTTTCTGAGAGCCGCCTGATTTTTCAAAACGACTGTCCGGTGCGATGTAGGCCTCATATCCAATAATTGGGTTGATGTCTTGCTTGCGACATTCGCGATAAAACTCCAATGCCCCGTGTAGATTTCCGTGATCGGTAATCGCTAACGAGTTCATCCCGTGGTCTTTCGCACGCTGAACCAATTTAGGAATACTAGCTGCACCGTCGAGCAAACTGTAATGGGTGTGACAATGCAAATGTGTAAACGGCCGAGAACTCATTAACTGCTAATTCCTTTTTCTTGAGCGGTTGGCGGATTAGACGCGCCCTACTATTTAATCCATTAAACAGCAATGCTGTGGTTGGATTTTACGCCAAATCGGGAAGCATTTCCAGCTTTAGCCAAGCGGTTAATTAAGTTTAATCCGTAGAATCTACCGTTATTCGGGATTGCTGATTTGGCGAATATATTCGGCGAGCCGTGATTGTAGATCAATCAAGCTTTGCCACTTGTGGAAACTCAACACCATTCGTTCCGGCCCATTCTCACTGGCCGATTGAATTAAGGAACGCATGCGAATATGCAAGAAGCTCATGAGATCGGCCAATTGTGCTGCTTGACCAGGCGACAGCCGCTCTGGTAAGCCTGGCGGATCCAAAACGTTCATTGCTGCACGTATTTCTGTATCGTCGGTACAATTCAACTCAAACCCTAGATCAGGTCTGGATTCCATGGAATGATCTGTAACCGATTCATCGCTAGAACTGTTCAGTCGTAAATCTTGCAAGCGTTTCGCAATCTGCTCACGCGAGCCAAACAATAGGACACTACGACCTACCGCGATCAGGTCTCCATAACGCAGAATCCGAAGTTGAATATCCTCACCATTTACTTTTGTACCGTTGGTACTACCGAGATCGGTGAGCACCATACGATCATGATCTAGCTGGATTTTGGAGTGAAAACGACTTATCCGCTCATCATTTAACTGGATGTCATTGCCTTCTTCACGACCAACAGTGATCGGCAGGTCCAAATCTTGATACACATGGCCACGGTCAGCGCCGTCGAGTACTCGCAGCGTTAATGATGTATCGACAGGATGCAGTTCGCTCATGGAATATAAGTCCTCGCAACCGATTATATTCGTATAACACTGAGAAACCAGTAAAAACTCTACGTAATTGTCGGAAGTTAAATCTCACACAAACACTGAAGTGAGTGTTAGACTTCTTTGGAGTCAATCCAAGACATCAGCTTTCGTAGTTTTCGCCCAACCACTTCAATTCCATGGTCATGGTCAAGTTGACGTCGACTCTTGAAGTTCTCAGCACCACTCTTGTGCTCAGCGATCCAATTTCGAGCAAAAACACCTTCTTGAATTTCACTCAGGACGCGTTTCATTTCTGCCCGAGTGTCATCCGTAATGATCCGTGGACCCGACATATAGTCTCCGTACTCAGCAGTATTAGAAACGCTATAACGCATATAACTGAGTCCACCTTGATAGAATAAGTCGACGATAAGTTTAAGTTCGTGCAAGCATTCGAAGTATGCCATTTCAGGTTGGTAACCGGCATCGACAAGTGTTTCGAAGGCAGCTTTTACAAGTTCACTAACACCGCCACATAATACAACTTGTTCCCCGAACAAATCTGTTTCGGTTTCTTCAGCAAAGGTTGTTTCAATAACACCGCCACGAGTTGCGCCGATTCCTTTTGCGTAGGCAAGTCCCAGAGCGTGTGTTTCAGCACTGGCACCTTCACTTAACGCAATCAATCCAGGAACACCACCACCAACTTCATATTCTGAACGAACCAAATGGCCTGGTCCTTTAGGAGCAATCAGTAACGCATCCGTTCCGGCGGGGGGGTCAATGAATCCAAAGTGGATATTAAAACCATGCGAGCACATTAGGATATTGCCTGTGGATAGATTTTCACAAATCTGGTCACGAAAAATATCTCCCTGCACTTCATCTGGTAGCAAAATATTTATGAGATCGCCAGCTTGGGTAGCTTCAGCGAGTGACATAGGTTCAAAGCCATGGCTTACAGCAAGATCGTAATTGGCACTGCCAGGACGTTGACCGACGACCACGTTACAACCACTTTCACGAAGATTTTGCGCTTGGGCATGACCCTGTGAGCCGTAACCGAGGATGGAAATTGTTTTATCTTTCAAAAGTGAAAGGTCCGCATCGTCATCATAATAAATCGTAGCTGCCATCAAATTCACCTGTTATTATTGCTATCGTAAATGGTCGTAAAGGTTTATGTGGTTTAGTTTGATACTGTCATATTTTTGTTTATTCTTCGACTGCATCGCTACGGATCATCGCAATGCGCCCGGTGCGAACAAGTTCCGTAATTTGAAACGGTCGCATCCGTTCGATAAAGGCTTGCAGTTTTTGTTCGCTACCGGAGATTTCAATCATAATTTCTGTAGCACCAACATCAACTATGCGTCCGCGGAATATATCTACTAGTTCGCGTATTTCACTACGCTGTGCACCCGAATCACTGCTAACCTTAATCAACATCAAGTCTCGTTCAACATTAGGGAAAGCACCAACATCAGTAACTTCAACAACCGTAACAATCTTTTCGAGTTGCTTTTCCACTTGTTCTAAGTCACCTTCATCGCCAATGACAACAAATGTCATCCGAGATAATTCTGGGTTCTCGGTAGCGCCTACTGCTAGTGAGTGGATATTAAAAGCCCGCGAGGCAAGCATGCCCGAAACATGGGCCAATACACCGGGAACGTTTTGAACTAAAGCTGAAATGACGTGACGCATAGTGTTCTGAAGGAAACAATGTAGTTAATTGGGAGTACGGCAAGCGTAAAAAACCGCCGTTATGCTATCTATGCATCGTAAACTGGACTTCCCGAATCGACAAGTCCTAGAAACTTCACTCACAGGCGGTATTAGGGTAGATTTTCCCGTTACAATCGCAAGCTTATTTATCAGTGTCAGGCCTGTTGGTCTCACCTAATTGCTGAAGAACCGCCATGATTGGTTCAGGAATCGTACCATCGGGAGCAATGGGCACGTCGAACGTGATCGCTCCCCCTTGCGAATTAATCGTGTCCACCCGATCTCGGAGCAATGCATGCTCAAATCTGGAGGTAGTGCCTGCTCCCCAGCCATCGCTCACGGGTAACAGCAGGTGCCAGATCACTGCGGGTGGTGGCGGAAAGTTCTGAGGAGTCAGCGGTTTGCCCATACCTTTTTTGAGTCGTTGGTGAAAACCGTGGTTTTCACCTGAAGTAAACGTCTGATGCGGGCATAATTTACCCTCGGTACAAAGAGATAGAATAGGATGGGCGCCAGCGTTAAAAGCGAGCTCGGCCGCCGGATTACCGGATCGAACCGCGGCAACCCATGTGTCGATATTATATTTTTCTTTCCTCAGCGACTCATACGCATCTTTCATCTCAGTCTTATACCCATCGAACCACCAACCTGATACCAACGTGCCATAACGTTTTGACCACTCACCACACACCGCAGCCCAGTTTTTAAGAAATATCGGATTGGGCGGTTGATTTTCACTACGTAGAAACCCCTTGACCTTCCGGGGGTGCGACATCGGATCCACATTAGGTCCGGCAGGCTTCCCGTCAATACTAGGAAGAGTATCGCCCATCGCCTGGATGATTTTATAATGACGCATCGGCGCCCGAGCGGTCATGTAAAGGATCAGCTTAATATCCCGTTTCGCCAACTCCTGACCAATCTCCATAATCAAATCACGCTTAGATGTCCACACGCCATTTTCCACACCAAGCAATTTTTCGTAGACACTGTTGGGCGCACAGTATTTTCCCCAATGCTGACCAACAACGAAGATGATGTGGTTCGCTTTGGTGCTTTCGATCGCCGCGACAAATCGGGGAACGTCGAATGAATCGATCGTCTGGTTGTAAGACTCTGAATTATGGTTTTTGAATGCCTCGTAATGGAACATCAATCCAAAACCGCTCTGTTCAAGCCAACGCTGCTGAGCGCAGATTCGCGCGTTGAAACCCACAAAGATCAGGATGAACAAAATCCCCCGTAGCAACTTCCTAAAATCACTTTTCATTGTTATCGTCCCTTCCGGTAAGGCGACTACCTGGTCGTTGGCGTTGCCGGGAAGCCTGCAGTTCTGCTTTGGTTACCACGTCATCGCCATTGGTATCCGCAGGAAGAATAAACTGCTGAACCGCTGCAGGGATTTCAGTTTTTTGAAGCTTACCGTCTCGGTTACGGTCAAATCGCTGAAAAACCACATCGACGCTGGGAGGTCCATTGCCAGTCGCAGGGCGCCCCGTCGGCGGCCCTCCTGTGGGTCGTCCAAACCCAGGATTCCGGGAGGGTGGAATGCTTCGCGTCGAAGATGACTCGGAACCTGTTTTACCTGAAGATTTCGCTAATTCGACCTGACGCTGCTCTATTCGTTTCTCCGCAGACTGCTGGTCTGCTCGGGCCCACTGTCCCCAAACACGCAAATATTCAGGGATCGGTATCCCGCCATCATGATTTACGTCCAATGCCGAAAAAACTTTTTCGGCCAATCTAGCGTTGGATAATAGCTTCGTGGAGTGACTAATGAATTCTTCACGTTCCACCAAACCATTCTGGTTGTCGTCCATCCTTTGGATGATACTTTTGCCTTCATCGGTGATAATCCGATTGAGGACATACTCGGATCTGCTAACCACTCCATCTGAATTACCATCGGCGGCACGAAAAATACCCGCTCGTGCCTGCGGCGTCATGTAGCGTCCCTGCTCGATATATTCTTCTTTGGAATGAAAACCGTCCCGATTGGGGTCGGTGCGGTCAAAACTATTCAAATAGCCATTAAGTTCTGTGATGGAAATATCTGTTTCGAGCGTTGCTCCAAGTTTCCGCAGAATTTCGATCGCTGGATGATTGTCGATCCTGATGGGAGCACTGCGGTTTTTGACAGATTCCCCTGCGTTTTTGATTTTACGAATATCCGTCGCGTCACGCCGGCGCCTCGGGCGGGATTCATCGGCAGATTTGTTTTCGTGGGCGGTAGCAACGTCACCTACTAACACTGCCACTGCCAAACAAGCAAATAACTGTCTGTAACGCATCATGTCCCTTTCGTTTTAACCAATACCCTCGCCTGTATTGTAACGCCAGAAACTGACAGCCAGGCCTATTTTGCTACCGCTGCCCGCAAAAGTCGCAGAAATTCACTGTCAAATTCCATGCTTGGTTGATCCCCCAAACGCACGATCACTAGATTCTGACCCGGTATGACGTACAGCCGCCGCACAAGTCTGCCTTTGGCGGAATACATCCCCTTTCCCGGACTAAGCCACCACAGATAGCCATAGGATTTATTCAAATTCTGGGAGGGTTTCGTCGCTGTCTTAATAAATTCCTTGTCCTCCAGCACGGTCTCACCATCCCATTCGCCGTTGGCCAGCATCAATAAACCAAATCTGGCAAGATCACGCGCTGTGGTTGCGAAACCATATTGATTGGTAATCGAGCCAGTTTTTCCGGCCAGCGGGCGCGGAACCCAGCGGGAATCCTTCATCCCCAGCGGACCGGTGAGCCATTGGTCTGTTAATTTGTTCTCGGACATTTTGGCGGCCTTAACAACACAGTTGCGTGCGTGAGCATAGGCTGTCGTATTGTATTTCCAACGACTACCTGCAGGTGCCTCATATTTAAGCTGCGTTGTTAATCCACTGGTCATGGAAATCAAATGGCGAATTGTAATTTTAGCCTCGGCACCTGCGGGTGCGTCTGACCAGCCAGATCCCAAGTGCTGTTGAACCGGATCACTCAGTTTCAGTAACCCCTTCGCCTGAGCGATTCCGACCAGCATCGCAGTCACGCTCTTTTGCACCGAGGCAACATCTTCGACAACATGCCCCTGTGAATTGTACCCCAAACGCAAATAGTAATACGGATTAGGATTCCCGGACGCCGTCTTTTCCGGTGCGGACGTTTTCCA
>JABJJO010000147.1 GCA_018660825.1 Planctomycetaceae bacterium
AAGCAACGGCACTACGCCGCACAGGCTTGTTTTTCAGGGGTTTCTGCTGACCTTGCTTCGTTGGCAGTAAGGCGTTGCGACCCCCTGCTGCTTGGTGCTGCACACTATTCTGCACAAGTTTTGAGAAGGGATTTGTGGTCAGCGCGCCTTTAAGAGCTCCACTAGATCGATGTGTTCTTTGATGTGCTTGCCCACGCAAAACGTCTCCGGTTATGAGAACACATCATAACAAATCCTCGCGCGCGTGCGTGGGCGAAATCGGTTACAGCAATGGCGCAACTGAAGGGGAGTGAATATCCAGCGACTCAGCAAGCGAGATCATGTAGTCCCAGTTCGGTGTTCGCTGACCTGACAGGCCACGCCTCTTGCGACGAGCCTCGATTTTGTCTATCAGCATCTGTTTAGAGTTAATCTTCATGTGGCCTTTCGATCCCCTGTGGGCCTTCAACTGGCGGGTCTATTGGCCTGACCGGCGCTCCGCAATGTGGACATTTGTCGGCACGTCTTGATACTATCCCACCGCAATCAAGACAAGGCATGGTTCTTGTCATGCTTTCATCAATCGTGAATGTTTTATCCTTCGTGTTGCGACGCACGAGAACCACGATAAGGACGACGATTGCAATGATAGAGATCAAACAGCAACAACCCCAACCAGTGATTGAAGAAACAAGTACCGCCAGCGAGACAGTATCGTCAGGTGGGAGGTAAACGTAATTGACTGAACGCAGCTTTATGTCGCCGCCGATATTCCCTTCAAGCAACTGCTCTAATTGGCGTCGGGTGCTATCGTTGGCGGAAAAGTCGACCTGCACATTGGATACACTCGTTTGTTCATTACCGGACAAATCCGTAATGGTCTGGGGTCTGACGAAGTGGACGGAGACAAAATTGGATGTTGATATTTCGACCAGTTTGATATCACCCCGATCAATAATCGTGTTAGGGGTTATCGTATCAGGAGACGACAAATAAATTCGGAAATCATCATAGCTGATTTTATGAGGACGCTGAGTTGGCATCACACTCACGACGATAGTAATTATCGAGGCTAATAGAGTGATCAGTAAAACGAGCAATAAAATCATCCAAGCTCGAGGGAATGAACCACGCTGCCGGCGACTGTTCGGATTTTTTAGTTTTTGTTCCATCGTGCTATTAAATCTCCAAATGACGAAATTCAAAAGTGCGCCGCTTATCTTCCCGAGTAACGTTTCATCTGTTTCTCGTTGTCCCGCGTTGAGATTCCGCCAGCAGGGCAAGCGTCAGAAAGCAATGAGCAATGGGGACTGGTAGGGAATCCAAACAACGAACTAAATTAGTCGGTCGAGTTGGTTTCATTTAACGGATATTCTTCGATAGGGAATTCATCATAACCATCTTCAATAACTGGTGGAGGATTCAAGTTGGTAGGGCGGGAATTCATACTGAAGGGCTGACCACAATGTACACAAGCCCGCGCGCCATAAGCAACTGCCTCTTGGCAGGTAAAGCACTCATAACCAGTTTTATGCCTTTTGCAACCCGAAAATGATGCGGTTAACACGAACAAAACAATCAATAGCCATTTCATAACAACACCCTATGAATCCAAATAACGAACTAGATCGAGAACGCCTCATCAAAGCGATTGAGAACTCTACCATCCTACCCCACCACGGGGCCGCCGGGCAAGGAAATCGGGGATCGGCTTCGAACAGCTTACCAAATCACAACACGAAGTGCGCCGTTAGTCGGGCTCGTATCTAGCTAGGTGCATATGAAACGGGGCGATGGTTTCCAATCGAGGATCAAATCGGATAGGCTAAAGGCTTGCGACAGTTTGAGATGATTCGCGTGTCTGTTTTCTGGCTGAGGAGACCGCGTTTTTGATTTTACGTTTTATTTTCGCGTTTGTTTCTAGACTATTATGTGATGCCAGTTGCAATGCCCCACCTTCAGACAACTTCGTTAGTCCACTGAGGTGAAGTGGCGCCTCATGCTTACTCAGACTCTCGGCGGATGCATCGGATAGTTCCGTTAGGCCACCGGGGGCAGAACTGTCACTCCGTCCGTATGGTAATAAGTTTCAGTAAACCGTTAGTTTCTAGTGATCGAGCACTCAGGTAATGCGCTCATAAAAGTGGCAAGTGTGTCTTGGTCTACATTCACTAAATAGAGATTGAGCCTTTTTAGATTGCTTAGATTGGCTAATAGTAGAAATGAATCCTCCGGAAATCGGCAACGCGTTAAATCCAGAAATTCGAGACTACTAATCTGACTAATGTCTTCCATAGATTTGTGGTTTAACGATGCCGTGTCTAGCTGTAGCACGCGCAAATTCTTGCAATTCTTCAAAGATGAATAGGCATCAGGGTGAATAGGATTAAACGCGAGGTTTAAATATTGCAGATCAGGCAGGAGTTCGAATTCCTCAAATTCGACTCCAGTTAATCCACGTCGTCTAAAGTTTAGCGCAGCCGCGTTATCGATCGCTGTAAGATAGTATTTAATGCCCTCACCGGACTCTAAATTAGAGGGCAAACTTAGAATTTTACGGATTCGTTCGGCTTCCTGCTCTAGGGTTTCAAAACTCGCATTGTGTGGAAACTGAGCTCCAGGTTCCTCCTCCATTTGCAACCATGGTTTAATGTGGGCTAAACCTGGACCTTTCAAATGTCGCCAATTACGCAGGTTTAATTTAGGCTGTGGTTTGACTGCAGCTAGATAATTTATCAGTCCAATATCTGTTTTTACATCGTGCGAGAGGCGAAGTGAGTCTAAATTCAGATTTCGCAAGTGTTCTAATCCGTTATCAGTGATTGGTGTCGCTGATATATCGAGCTCAATTAGTTGCTTCATATTTCCGATAATTCGTAAGCTATTATCGTTGATAGGCGATTCTATCTTGAGATATTCAAGTGTTTGTATTTTGGCAATATGATTTAACGAATCGTCGGTGAAATGTTTTGAAATGACGTGAAGCCTTGTAAGGTGTTGAAGTCTGTGTAGATCACTAAAGGCTGCATTTGTAATAGCATGACCATATAAATTCAAATGTTGCACTAACGGAGCTTCATCCAATAGCCGGTCACTGAAATCGCGACTCGTCATCTGACTTGGGTTGTTTTCATCATTTTTTGTTCTCGTGTCCCACCTAATAGAGAAGCCCTCGGAGGTGGACATTGATATGTTTGGCAGATCCTCCAAAGAGGGCGCGAATCTTTTGATAGCGATATAAACTAGGCTCGTGGTAGATACCGAACCCATAACTCCAATAAAAACACCAGAAACCAGAAGGCCTAAAATAAAGAATATGCCTTTTGCCTTTTCAGCGCCTAGTCGTCGGATTCGCCGTTGTTGATACCCAATTGTAAATACAATCCCCGCCACAACTCCCAGAATCATCACTGTTGGTAACCAATCCTCATCGAATCCGCGGTCTTCCGCGGCAAGGAATGCAAAGAACGAAAATAAAAGGGCGCCAACTGCAAAAACCGGTCCGACCAATAATATTACACAACCACGAATTCGAGACGTTACGGTTGTGGAACCGGCTTCCGCCTCGTCCAATTCGTCAGATGCTGCTTTTTTAAACACCATTCCAGTGATAGCGCCCAGTCCCACTCCAGCAACAATCAATACCACGACCAATATGATCAAGACAATAATAATCGCGGCCGCGATGGCCATAGCGAGTTCTTCCAATCCCTTAAACAAGTCATTAATCCCTTGAAAGGGATTTCCTTGTCCAAATAAAATGCAAATACCATGTGGAATGAGGGACATGTTGCTAATCCTTCCGTATATGCGGTTATCGCGTTTGACATGTCAATTTTACCTGCCTTGTGCCAAGCGATACTAGTCATATTTAGGCCACAAACGGGTGCCCTTAGTCACACAATGACTACAGAATAGGCATCACCGGGCCGCCGGGCAAGGAAAATGGGGGCTACTCAATCTGTCCGTCTGTTTCTGCAATGGCAGCTAAGATGATTACTCGATCGGTCAGGCTGAATCATTCATTAGAGAGGGGACGCATTCGTTTCGAGTGTTTGAGCAAAGTAGTGGCGGCGCTTTGAAGCCCTTGTGCAGAGTCGCGTGCTTCAACGTACCAGTACACTTCACGGCCGGCGATTTTATCGATCGGCAAAGTTGCTTCCCAAAGATTCGTATCGCCTATGCGATTCATCGCTAGGCCTTGGTAGCGGTCTTTGGCGTCATTAAAACGCGTGCCTTTTAATAGGCAGTAACGCAAATAAACAGCTGCGATATTGGCTTTGCTTTGAACGATGGCGCGGACGGTGATTGCGTTCGGTTTGACTTCTTCAAGGGCTGTCAGTTTTGTGGTGGGCCTATCCCAAAAGCAATGCGCCGCCCAGGCGCGGTAGGCCATGGCGTGGGCTTTGGTTCCCATGCCGTGGGAATAGTTAGGGACGTAAGCGAAGCTTTTGTCGCCTTGGTAGAAGGGGTAGAAGCCGTGATCGTCAAAGCTATCAAAAAGGTTATCGTTGGTACCGATGAGATATTTGATCGGCACGTTTACTCGTGAGAGGAATTGGTAAGGATCGATGTAGGCCATGTATTCGTAGCCGCGCGTAGTGTACATGTCTTCGAGATGGGCCAAGTATTCGTGTTTTGATCCGGTGTGGTCGGTGCGTATATTATTTGGATTGGGCAACACCCCTTTGAAGCGATCTGTGAGCAGGTGGATAAAATTGCCCGGCCGCGCGATGGTGACAAGACCACGCACACGATCATCCGTCGCCGCCACAATCCAAATCGCTTGCGCCCGCTTAGAACTTCCCGCCAAGACAAACTTATCAGCCTCAATACCTTCAAGAGAATTAAGGGCGGTCATGGCACGCATGTAAACTTTGGCTAGCGCAATCCAGTGAATCCAATTGGCGTCACCCGTTTCAAAAAACTTGGCAGCGGTATATCGGCGAATCGGCCCCGCGCCTGTCACGCCCCAATGATCCCCAGGCATGTTTGAAGTTAAGAGCATGGCGGGAATGCCCAGTTTGATTGCGGTTAAAGCGCCGTATTCGTATTCAAGATCAAACCCGTCCGCCTCGTTAGAACTGACACCTTGATTGATGACCGCCAATCCGCGCTTGTCTTCCGCGATTCCCGATGCGGGCAAGTAAACTTTTGCAATATGACGTACGTCTTCACCGCCCCAATTTTGCGACAAAAACTCCAGTTCGACATAACGCACCTTGTCCGCCGAGGCGCCTTTCACCGTTTTAATTTCATCGGACACAATCTTCAAACCCAACGTGCTTGCATCACGCATTACCGCCATGTCAAATACATTGGAAGGGGAAAGTGAGGCGTTTATACCTTGCCCGCATGCAATAACAGGCGCCATGATAAAAACCGCAAGTGATAGCCCACGCATCGTGAACTTCAAAATATTAGCGGCTGTTTTAATCATCGTCGCATCAAGACTGACATCACCGGCGGTGACAAATGCTTGCAGTTCGGCGGGGATGGTGTTGCCTGATATATCTAACGTTTCGTCTTGTTCAACGGTACTACCAGGGACTGTAGTGAATGACGCTGCGTCAAACTGCCCGGCGGCACTACTTTCGTCGATAGCGTAGAATTTGATCGCCCCCATTTTCCCGCGTAGGGTGTTAACGATGTTGCAGAGTTGGGATTGAAGCTGTTTTTTATGGTCTTCTGTCATTGGAACTGCATTATTTCAAAAGGATGTGAATTGACGCGGCTAAGAGGGGATTTAGACCAAAGAGCATGGATTATCCGCATGTTAATCGTAAAGGATAAGCCAGCCACGAGTCATAGTTTGCGATTATACACCATTTGATTGGAAGGTGGAATTGACGGATCCCCTACCCCACCACCGGGCCGCCGCGCAAGGAAATAGGGGGGGAGGCCACCTTCGACCAGCTTACCAAATCACAACACGAAGTGCTTGGTTAGGGGGTGACTCGTATCTAGCTAGGTGTATATGAAGCTGGCCGCTGGTTTCCAATCGGGGCTGAAATCGGATACGCTAAAGGCTCGCGGCACTAAACAGAAAAGAAATTTCAAGGAAACTGTGCTGCACCCCCCTTGTTCCCTTTCTTGGCGATCCGATGCAGACACTCGACATTATTATCTTCACCGTAATTCTCACGGCTGTCAGCCTGGCCTGTGCCCAATCCACCCTGCTAAACCTCTCAGACAAGGCCGACGAAGTTCCAATGGTCAATAAGATCATCGGCATGCTTGGCTTATGCTCGGGCGGGTTCGCGTTGTTTTTTTCCCGGATTTTTATGGGTGAAGTCGAGAGTATGACATTGATGTTGCTGGTGCTAGCTATCGTGTTCGTTAGCTGGCTAACCGGTAAAATCAAAACAGCCCGCGACCCGCAACCAGAAAAGCTCCCCATCCCCGACACGGCGATCAGTTCTCTCGAACCGAACCCCGAACTAGCGTGGTGCGGCAGGTGCAAAGCACATACCCTTCCGGGAGAAGTAACCGTGAACAATACCAACGAATACGGCAGAACGTATATGTCTTACCAACGTACAGTTTGCGGCCATTGCAACGCGAACATGCTGTGGAATATTCCTTCCCACATTCGCCAAAGCACCAATTGGACGCTCGGGTGTTCCGGTGTTATCGGTTTGATAACGATAGCCGGCCTCATCGCGTACGGGTTTTATAAAATTGAAAATGGGCTTCTCATTGGCGTGCTCGCAGGTTTACTCCTAATCCCCGTACTGGCATTTCTTGTGTGGGTTCTTTACCTAAGATTGCAATGGTGCCGCTGGCTTCGACGTCAACCACGAGAATCGACGTGAATGCGGATCAATGCAAGCGAGTCTATCTCAAGGTAAAATCGAGATGATTATGAGGCTAGGTTTCTGAGCGGCCCCACCATCGGGCCGCCGGGCAAGGAAATACGGCTAGTCGTGTGCAGTCCCCCTGTACCCCCTTTCAGAGTACAGCGCTCAGAGAAGCAGAGCTGCAGAGGTCGAGGATGACTACGGAACGGTGCAGCAAAATAGCGAAACTGTTGCAAACACCTTGCCTGACGGCGCACCGTCATTATTTGAAGGCAAGTTTTACAATCGGATCATTCATGACAACGATACCCCAGATCCCAATAGGCAGGCCGAGGCAACAGGGCGTACAGCAGGGAATTACAGCAAGGATCAGCATCATCCAAACAACAGACTTGGACTCAAGCTTCATCATTTTTTTACAAGCGAAAATAAAGAATATATGAAACGGAATGGACAGTATGAGACCGACTAGGTTTCCTATAACATTGACGGCCTTCTCTTGTTCGACCGGATTTGCTCGCGTGAAATCTTCGAAGATTGCCATGTCGATTTGACCGGCAGAAAAAATGAGAACACCACCACTAAGTACGATGGAAATTATCGACAGGATCATCAGGATCATCGCGGGCGGTTTTACGAGCGCTTTGGCCGCTGAATCGTCGGGGCCGGAAGCGTCGGGGGTTAACGTTGGACCCGTGCTTTTATACGGATTTTCATAGGGTGGTATATCCATATTGCTTGTACGCTCAACTTCAGGATGCAATTGACAAACGGGCGGAGGAAATTATTATAGCAAATATAGCGTGAAACGAAACCAACAAGTGGTGTTCACTGATTCCATTTTTTCGGCGGAGAATTAGTTTAAATTAAAGTCGCTAATGACGCAGCTTGAGAGTAATACCTCAATTAAGTCTCCCTAGAAGAAACGATCAACAAACGTTAATACTGGGGAAACGATAACGACGATGATCTAGCACAATCCGCCTTTGGCGGATTGAAGGTCATCATCCGAGGCAGCAACGCCCCGGTCGTGACCCCTTTTTTTAGCTATTGGATTAGTGCCGTAGTCATCCCACACCCAACCCCTGCTCATGTGTTCGTAGTTCCGTGACCACGGCCTGTACTCCCCGCCGCCGGGCAAGGAAAGGGGGGGTAGTCGTCGGAAGCGGAATTTGGCTCAGGTGGGTCGGCTTCGTCCGGCGTGCTGGAGCTTAGTGCAGGGCTAGCTGCGGACGGCATCACGAATCTGTTGTAACAACTGAATCATCCTACCAACGACAAACATTGAGAGTATCGATCCGGCGGTGCATCCGATCATTGCGCCTATTTCGGCATCGCTGAGATCTCCGGCGGTTGCTACTGTGAATGTTAGAAAAACAAACCCACCTATAACTGCAAGACAATAACAAATAACCGGAAGACGACCAAGGACCTCCTCCGCATCAGGTTTGTTTTGTGTAATCATCCAAGCAAACACACACGCTCCTACTAAAACAAAAATCATTAACACACCCATCATTCCGGGTTCCATAACACACCTCCATTTAACACAGGAATAAACATATGGTCATTTTCAAACGTGCCCTACCAGAGGCCACCTTCGACCAGTTTACCAAATCACAACACGAAGTGCTTGGTTAAACGGTGTTCGTATCTAGCTGGGTGCATATGAAGCGGGCCGCTGGTTTCCAATTGTGGCTGAAATTGGATAAGCTAAAGGCTTGTACTCGGCCTCTGAGTCGGCGAAGATGGGGGGGCTGTGTTGAATTATTGTCTGAGCGGAAACCATGAAGAAGACCGTTGCCTTCTTGTTGCTGTTGCTGACTGGAGTCATATGGCTGGTTCGGTTCTTTTCAAAGTGAGGATGAGTACAAACGAATGAAGGTGTTCCATTATGAAGGCATGGACAATTCGGGAAACACCCAGCGTGGCTGCGTAGAAGCCGAATCGGAATCCGAGGCGACGGCGAAGCTGAGGGACCAACACCTGTTCGTCACCAAGATGTCTGTCTTCGCTCCCGAAATTACACCCGAATGGTCTGAAATTCCCCTTGCCGCACCAACGGAATTCCCCTCGGGACGCTTGCTGGCCGAAGGTCCGACCTGCTCGCACGACCAACGAGGATTCACCGTCGAGGGGGCATTGAACCTGCTCGGTGTGGACGGAGAACTTCACTTGGTCTTCGATCGGCTGGGAGGATCCGAAACCGTAGTCGAGTTACCAGTTCGGGCAATCAGTCAGGTCCAGCAGCAAGGACTGTTTCGGAAGCGCCTCGTGATCACGACCAATACCGGTGACGAGTACATCTTTCGTGGTTCGCTGAGCGAAGCCACACGCCTCCATGATTGGGCCGCATTCGCAGTGGAGAAGGTGACAGATGGCGGCGAAGGAATTCTGATGTCAGATTCAACAGAGCAAACATTGACTGTATCGGGCTGCATTTTCACGATCGGGTCGCAGCAAGCTGATATTTGGCAAGGCGACACGATTGGCTTTGACATCACCGTCACCGGTGGTGAAAAGAGAGTTATCGCCGATGAAATCTCAATATCCCTTCAGGAGTGCATGGAAGTACGCCGCTCGAATTCATCCGGCACCTCCATCAAGCACCGTGACTACGACAAGAGGAGCCTGGCAACAAATCTCACATTGGAAACCGGTGAATCCCATTCGTTTGAATTCACGACCTGGCTTCCCGATGACTGTCGACTGTCCGATGGTCGAGTTCCAATGAGGGATGGATGGTGCTTGTACATACATGTGGACACCGCCGACAACCGAGCGTCGTCTCGAGGCAAGGCAATATCAATCGTCCAAACCATGATTAATTTTTTTGCGATAATCATGCCAAACATCGCCGATAACGCCGCTCAGGGACTCGTCCTTGACCGCGACCCCAGCAAGCGATTCTATCTCAAGGTAAAATCGAGATGAGTATGAGGCTAGGTTTCTGAGCTACCCCACCACCGGGCCGCCGGGCAAGGAAAATAGAAGAGGCCACATCCCACCAGCTTACCAAATCACAACACGAAGTGCTTGGTCAGGCGGTGTGTCGTATCTAGCGAGGTGTATATGAGAAGGGCCGCTGGTTTCCAATCATCGGATAAGCTAAAGGCTTGCAACACGCCAACCAATTCAAACCAACACATGTTGGCGGATTATCAAACGTGGAACATGTTACCAAGTGAAAGGAAGGACGCAGTGGTGGGTCGTTCATGCTCTGTTCGCCGTGGCTTGGAAGAGGCTTTGTCCAAGTTTCCATGGCCTCGATAATTTCTTCCTCGGTAGGTTATTCCCTAATAAAGTGTGTGTTGGGGAAAACATGTTTAATCTGGGCTGCCTGCGACTCAAACATATCAAATGTTGCAGCATCCATTTCAATATCTTCGGAATCGGAGCTACCCACGATCTGAAGCGAAACAACAAACCGTTTACCAAACGTCTTTTTCGATTGATGAAATACGATCTGCTCAATCATCGGAGGTTCAAAGCAATGGGCTTCGTAGCATCCTCTCCACAAGGTTCTATTGCAGATGGCTAACGACCTGTCAGAAATGATCAGGTAGGTCCACGTGACATTGAACCACAACGGAATCACAATAAAAAGGAACTCCCAATCCCAAGCGAGTCGGCAAGATATAATCGGCCTCGAACCTGGAGTGCACATTGTCATAAATTCAGCAACCTGTTTTTGAGAAATCCCATGTGTCGGCCCGTTGTAAATCGCCGGGGCTGCGCTTCTTGGTTGTAGCGACTGTTGCTGGAAAGGTTGTTGCTGCAGAGGTTGTTGCTGCAGAGGTTGTTGCTGGAAAGGTTGTTGCTGCAGAGGTTGTTGCTGCAGAGGTTGTTGCTGGAGAGGTTGTTGCTGGAAAGGTTGTTGCTGCAAAGGTTGTTGCTGCAAAGGTTGTTGCTGCAAAGGTTGTTGCTGCAAAGGTTGTTGCTGCAGAGGTTGTTGCTGCAGAGGTAGAGGATGACTACGCCTGGGCCAGGTCCTGCGGAAGCTGGAGTAGCTCAACAGCCATTTGTTGTTGGTTTATTATGAACCCAATACTATTTAACTGGTGAGTATTTCACACATGGATA
>JABJJO010000105.1 GCA_018660825.1 Planctomycetaceae bacterium
CCGAGGGCACCGATCTGCAAAAAACTGCGACGATTTACACCGTCACAATAATGGTCGATTTGATGTTCTGCCGACATTGGTTAACTACCCTTAATCGTTATTGATACACTCTATTGATCACCCACTACAATGATTTGTCTGCTGAACTACTTCTTAAACTCTTGTCCTTCATATCGTACATTTTATCAAAGGACTAAATTGCCAACTAGAAGAATCCTACTCCAGTACTAACCAAATATAAATACAAACCGCTAAAACAACCCTAACATGGGGGGGTTTTAGTGTTTTTTAACTTTTCTCCCATCATTTTCATCCTGTATTTTTTGCCCTCAAATCAAGCAATTAACTCCGTTACAAGCTGACTTTTGTCTGTTTCAATTAACTTGCGGCTACGTCCATTATGTTCAAACGTCAGTCGCTGATGATCTAAACCAAAAAGATGCATCAACGTATGGTGGTAGTCATAGTGGTTTACAATTTGCTCAACCGCTTGATGACTAAACTCATCGGTCATCCCATGTACATGACCCGCTTTGAATCCACCGCCCGCAACCCACATACTAAACCCGTTCGTATTGTGGTCACGGCCGACATTGGTCGCTCCGGTATCGTTTTGAATGACGGGCAATCTGCCCATTTCACCGCCCCAATGTACGATCGTTTCATCGAGCATCCCCCGTCGCTTAAGATCGCTGACAAGTGCGGCCGATGGTTTGTCAACTTTTTTACAAGCCGCTGGCAAGCTAGTCCTAATCCGACCGTGATGATCCCAAAACTGGTTCTGAGTAAACACTTGCACAAATCGAACACCTCGCTCAACAAGTCGCCGCGCGATCAAACATCGTGTACCAAAATCTTTGGTCACAGGATCGTCCATTCCGTAATGTTTTTTTGTTGCCGCGGTTTCTTGGCTTAAATCCATTGCCTCCACAGCCGACGTCTGCATTCGTGCCGCCAGTTGGTACATATTAATACGTGCTTGATAATCTCGTTCACCTGGTTTTTTTGAAAGGTGTTGCTGATTAAGTCGTTCAAGATAACTTAACAGTTGCTGTTGCGGTTTACCCGCAAGGCGTTTGGGTGGTGTGAGATTCAAAATCCGTGGTTCGGTTGGTCGTATCACCGTGCCCTGGAAAACAGAAGGTAGATAGCCATTATTCCAATTTGCGATTCCGTCAACTGGCAGTTGACCTGGATCTATGAGTGCTAAATAGGATGGCAAACTGTTGGTAGCCGATCCGAGGCCATAGGAAAACCAACTTCCTAATGCCGGCTGCATCGCTATCGTCGTTCCAGTATTCATAGCACGAATACTTTGGCCATGATTATTGACGCCCGTACGCATCGAGCGGATCAGCGTGATGTCATCCGCAATCGAACCCATATGTGGGATCAATTCGGAAAGCTCCATTCCCGATTCACCATATCGCCGCCACTTCCAGGGGCTGGCCAATATTTTTGAACTGGCCTGAGCCGCATTATCGTATTTTACTTCCCCCGGAAACGTCTCGCCATCAAGTCGCTCTAATTCTGGTTTTCGATCAAACAAATCGACTTGGCTTGGCCCACCCTGCATCCATAACGAAATCATCGCCTTTGCTTGACCAAAACGATGCGGTGCTTTCGGCACAGCATCAAATGTTGGTTGTACTAAATCGGGTTTTTTTGGATTGGCTTGCACAGCTTGCTGCTGAACCCACAGTGCCAAAGCTAATCCGCTAAGGCCAGTTGCATTTGTCGATATAAAATGCCGCCTATTGATTGTCCTACGGTCACTCATAGTATTACTCGATATAAATGAATTGATTGCTCGAAATCAGCGCCTGGCAAAACAACGACAACGCATCGCGTTGTACGTCGTCTTTTAAGCCTTTATTTTGATAGTCAGTGGTCAATGTTTTTTGCATCGCCGTCATAAAATCTAGTGCCTCACTACATTCCTCATCATTTATCTCTTTGGAATAGACAAGTCGCCAGGCTATCCGAATGGCATCTTCGGTAGAATCTGAAAGACGCACAAGACGATCGGCAAAATGGCGAGACTGTTGAGTAATAAATTGACTGTTAAGCATCTGCAGGGATTGCGGTGCCACGGTAGATGATGCGCGACGATTACAATTCGGCGATAGTGTTGGCAAGTCAAATGGCTCTAATACCGCCAAGGGCCGGCTACGGCGAACTTCAATGTAAACACTACGGCGATATTGCTGTCCAAGCATATCAATCACGGGGCCTGGTCGGCCCGCATTTAAATTTTCTTTACCGACAACCCACTGGCCCGTACGATCTGCCATGACAGGGACAGCCGCACCTGCTGCTTGCGTGTTAAGCATCCCAGAAATCGCTAAAATCGCATCTCGAATGCTCTCTGTTTCTAACCTGCGCACGGGCATGGACCACAACAATCGCTTTTGGCGATCGACCTTATTGCCCTGTTCGTGTCGACTAGATGACTGTTGATAGGTTGTTGAAGTCATAATCAAGCGATGAATATGCTTGATGCTCCAGTCATTTTGCATCAATTCTGCAGCCAGCCAATCTAACAATTCCGGATGCGAAGGTCGCCCACCGAGAGCACCGA
>JABJJO010000158.1 GCA_018660825.1 Planctomycetaceae bacterium
CGCTGTACCGACCGGTCCGTCCAACTCACCGATAACAACCTCTGGCTCCGCAGCCGTAAATGGAGGCCCGCCAGCAACAAGGGACTCCCCCGTGCGCATGATAATTCGATCGCTCATATAATTTTTCCTTTGTTCATTCAGTTGTCAAATACCCCCGAGTGTCTCGCTTGACACTACGCGGGCTTGTAATCTTTCGCAGCCTTGCATCGAATTTGATAACTTTAGCCCGTCGATCCTTTGGCCGTCACGCCAAGGTCGATATTTACTTATTTGACCCTAGCAACATAAGTGTGACGCAACAATAGTAAACAGGCCGTACGCTCTACCGCCATCTCACCGACGCCAGACAAGGAAACCAAGGGGGGCAATCTAGTCGGTTAGTTACGACTGATATTCTGGAGGTACGGTAGGATTTAAATTATGTAGAGATTAAACGCCCATTTACGACATTCCAGCACGTCTATTAGAATTAACCTTTATCTGATCCAATTGATCTTCAACAGGAAAAGAAGACCATTGAAGTTTTTTCACGGGCTCCCCTAGCGGGAGGATGTGGCCAAACTAAAATCTAGAATCGGATAAAAACCATGGAAAACAATTTTCGCAGACCAATTCAGGACGCTTGTCAAACAACTTCAAGTTAAGTGAATACAGCACAAAAGCTGTTACATTAGCCATACTTACTTAGTGCCGTTTTATTTTGAGTAATATCATAAGCTACTCTCCATCGTTACTAACAGTTAAGGATACTCCCATGACGACGCCCCTATCAAATAAACGAATCCTGATCATCGTTGGAGATATCTATGAAGATCTGGAACTTTGGTATCCAAAACTACGTTTGATCGAAGCAGGAGCGGAAGTCATCGTGGCCGGACCGGAGGCTGACACTGTCTACGCTGGGAAAAATGGTTATCCTTGCAAATCTGACGCCGCCTTCAGCGATATTGATCCTGCAACATTTGACGGACTGATAGTCCCCGGTGGCTTCATGCCGGATAAACTCCGCCGCGAAAAGTTAGTACTCGATATCGTCCGTCATTTCCATGAACAGGGCAAACTTGTGGCGGCGATCTGCCATGGTGGCTGGATTCCAATTTCCGCAGGAGTCTATCAAGGCATACGAGTGACAGGCAGTCCGGGTATCAAGGACGACCTGGAAAATGCCGGAGCCATTTGGGAAGATGCGCCCGTTGTCGTGGATAATCATCATGTCACAAGCCGCAAACCGGATGACCTGCCGGATTTTTGTCGAGGAATACTGCAAGTATTCGCGCAGTTAGACCGTTAATTGTTAGCCCACCGACGCTCGTGGAATCATTAGCTCAGAATTTCAACAAATTGGCTGAGTCCTGACGCGAATCGTCAATCTCCAAGTAACTGTTTCGGTTTTATGAAAAGAGTCTCGCCCCGCCCGATCCATCCTGTTCGCAAATCGACTCGAAACCAGCCGTCACTGTTCTTTTTTTGGAACCTAACAGGCGAGCGAGGGCCAAATTGCTTGAGGTCGTATTGTGCCCAAGTCTTGCCCATATCCGTCGAGATAATAAATCCCGTGTTGTAGGGCGATGCCGGGGCATAATGCGCGGACAAAATTACACCATCTTCAATGATCATGTTCGCTGATTCGTATTTTGGATTGAACAACAAGGTGTGCTTTTTGGGATCTGCAAGATCTGCCGGATCGCAGTGGAAGATGCCACGGTCGTGCGGTAGCTTGCCATTGTTTCCATTCGCGTCCGAGGCCCAATAGAGTTGGCCATCCACGAAATTAATACCTCCCGACTTGTAGCGCGAGTTCGAATTGGCCGATACGAGAACCTTCCACTTCCACGAATCTTCTTTTGCGTCGTAGGTGCCTCGCAGCCAATGGCACTCCTGCTGATCCCCCCGATCATGGTCGCCGGTACATGCGTAAAACGCATTTTCGGCGGGGTTGTACGCTACCGAATGAATATGTCGGCAGATAACCGGATTATCGGAGTTACCCAATGGCGCTCCGGTTTTTGCATCTCGATCGTGAAAACTGGGATTGTGTCCAAAAGCGTACGCGATCTTCACCGTCTGCCCTTGGTCGGTGGAGTAATAAATATTGACCGGAACCGGTCCCCCTAGGACATTACAGTAGTTGCCCCATACGAGCATTTCTTTCCCCTTGACATCCCACGTGTGAACGCCGTCGAGTGAATGGAAGTACCAACCGGGCTGATTTGGATTGGTCGGGGTATGGGGCAGATAATCGCGACCGTCCTGATCCTTGACGACGATCTGTTTGTGTGTCTTTAGCTTGTCGGTGCTCAGATACAGTCTGGTTCGCGTGGCGAAAATAATGTTCCCATTCTTCAAGATACAACTAAAAGTGATGTTTTTCGCGTTGGGAAACTCCGAACGGTGCGGCCAGGTACGGGCATTATCTTCCGACAGAACGATCTGTCCGTCACTGAAACCGAAGGCCTTATTATCGCGCTGCGAATCGATGTAAGGATCGGCCGGCGCTAGTCGATACCAGAAGTGGTCGGTTTCACCTTCCGCGGATACGGTAATCGCCGGCGCCGCACTGGCTAGCTCGGCGCCAGGCATAAAAGCGGCGCGCACAAATAGCAAAACTTGAAAGGTTAACGCTATAGTAAGAATTCTATTTATTTCCATGAGAATTTTCTTCTTGTTAATAAGGCCGTCAACTGAAACGGAGATTGTGGCCATCCCGCAGTGAACTGCCAACTCAGTCTCGGACAATGCGGCAATTGGGAAGGGACTTTTCTAACGCGACTGCTCGTGCTCGCGAGAGGCCCGGACAATTGGAGATTACTAAATACTTGAGAGACTTCAGACCTGCAACTGTTTCCAGACTTTTGTCGGTGATACTCAAGCAACCATTGATGGTCAACTCTCGCAAATTGGAAAGTCCAGAAAGATGAATCAACCCGCCATCTGTAAGTTTCGTGCAATTGTCCAAATATAAATTCTTCAACCGCGTCTTGCCCTTCAAATGACTCAGACCTTCATCGGTGAGATTGGCACAGTCTGCCAAATTCAGCGTTTGCAGCTTAGGCAACGCATTAACTACAGCCAAACCATGCCCTACTAAATTGGGTGTGCTCCACAAATTGAGCTCCTCCAACATTTTCATATCCTGTAAATTCGCCAAGCCTTTGTCGGAGAAATTATCGTTGTCGCCCAGATTCAAATAGGTCAAGCCAATATTTCCCCGCAGGTTAATCAAGCCTTCATCAGTCAAGGCACCGATACAACCTAAATTCAGATAATTTAATTCAGGCAGATCTTTGAGAGACTCCAGGCTCTTGTCCGTCAGAGCCATGCAATAAAACAGGTTGAGCGTCTTCAATCGCCACTTGCTTTTAAGATTGATCACCGCAACATCTTCCAGCTGAAACGACTCCATCATATCCAGATGCTCTAACGAGGTCGGAATTTCAATTTCGCCACCTTTGAGTGGCCAATTGAATCCCATCTCTAGCCGCTTGAGTTTGGTGAGGTTCATGAACAGTGGGTTATACCCCTTTGCCGTGAGGCTGAAGTAGCCAAACAAGCCGAGGAATTCCAACGACGTCATGCCCTCTAAGTGCTTCAACCCTTCATCGGTAACGTTCCTATTTGCACCCCAGACGCGACTACCGTTGAGATTCAAATACGTTAGTGAAGTCAAAGGTGCCAAAGGAGCTAGTTCGGCATCTGTCAAATTTCCTCCAGTATTTGAGATATCTAAATACGTCAAACCCGTCAAATTTTGCAGTCCTTCACTCGTAAAGCCACGGATGTCTTTTACCTCCAGTTTTCTCAACACGGGAAGATACTGCAACAACGCATAGACTTTCGGCAAATTAACGCGCGTGGAACTAATGTTCAAGTGAGTTAACTGCTCCAGCCGAGAAATCGATGCGATACCTTGTTCCGTGATGCGATGACATCTCGTGAGGTCGAGCAATTCCAGTTGCGACAGTTTCGCCACATGGGAAAGACCCACGTCCGACAAACGATGACAGCCTGAGAGATTCAGTTTCTTCAACCCCACCGCCTTGCAAATACGTTCAAGATCTTTATCCGTGAGATCAGCTCCCAATTCTTCTAGACGCAACTCCACTTCGTTGACCGTCAAGACAGGACTAGGAATCTCATCTTGCGACAAGGCGTTGGAAGTTGTGGCCCCCAAGCCGATGGAGAGGGCCACAACAGTGAACGCTATTCTAAAATATTGGGTGCCGGAATTTTTCACACTAGCAACTCGTTCAAAGGGCCTTGTTGATTTTCCACTTTCCCTAGAGCCATATCCGGCTGGCCGAAAAGATCTCGAGGACTATTTGCCAGATGACACAACGTCGTAAACCAATTGCAAATCGTGTGATGGTGGTTTCCATTGCCATAGTGGGGATAGGCCAGATAGCGCCCTTTGGAATTGAGCTTTCCGTCCAGGTTACCTAGCACAAACATCGGCCACTCAAAACCAAAAGAATGGTGATTGGCAGAATTGTCGCTAAGGTAAACAATCAGGGTGTTGTCCAGCATCGTGCCATTCCCTTCGGGAACCTTGCTGAGTTTGTCCGCCATCGAGGCAATCAGTTCAATGTGAAAGGTTCGAATCGCGTTGCGGCAGTCTTGCGAGGAGAGCGTCGCGTAGCCGGCTCCGTGGCCGATGGCATGAACGTTATTACCAACACCGATTCCAGAATAAACAGAATCGAGTCCGTCGGCATGCACCGTCACGACATTTGTCAAGCCGGAAATCAACGCCGCCGACGCCATATCAAAATGAGCTTCCAAGTGTTGTGTTCTGAATCGCGACGTGTACTTGTCGTCAATTTCAGGCGCATGTTCTTTCAATACGTGTTGCATCGACACGAGCTTAGTTCGCCTGTCTCTCAAGGCCTCAAACCCATCGAGGTAGTGCCCCAGTTTTTCCCGTTCTTGAGAGGGCAGGTTTTTCTGCAACTTCACAATATCCCTGGACATCGTGTCTAGGACATTACCGGTACGCATGTATTTTTTCTTGAGATCACCACCTTCCAAAATACTGCCGAACAGATTTTCAAAGGCGCTCATCGGATTTTGTTGAAAGGGCAACTGCTGCCCTTTTCCCTTTGCCGAAATCGAGGGAAACGTCGTACCCTGGCTACCCTCCCCCATTTTGAAACCAATATGGTTGAACACCGATGGGAATTTTTCTGAGAGAAATCCATCGATCGTGGCGTACAACGGCGGTGTATTTGGCGCCGCCTTGTAACCGCCCAACGCACCATAAAATGCACTATGCCCAGCCAGTGTCATTCTTCCACTGAGCCCCTGAATGATTGTGAGTTTATCCTTGAACGGTTCCAAGGACTTCATGCTGTCCGATAGAGTTTTATCGGACAGCGGTTCATCCACGAGTTTATCTCCTCCATGCTTGAGTCCCAACGGATTGAGATACTCAGCTTGCAAGCCACTACTTTTCACGACAAACACGAATCGCTTGGGAAGCTGTTGCTCGGTCGCTCCGTGGGCCATTTTTAGGTGCTGAAGAAACGGCGAAAGGGCGACGGTTCCAGCGCCCATAGTCATCCCTTTTAAGGCGGTTCTACGATCAATCATATGCTTTTACTTCCGATACAAAAACGAGTCTGAAGTGAGTAACGCAACTAATAGTTCGTTGAAACTACCGTCATTTTCCACGTATGCTTTATCCATTGCGATCAGCGTTTGCGAGTCGCTAACCATTTCGTTGCGTCCCATCCAATAACGAAAGACGTGACGGATAAAACTTTGCCTAGCCAAATCCGATTTTGCCAATCGTTCCATCATCTCACGAACACTTGCTACTTCGCCAGCGAGCGTGGCCACACCGGTATGCGTGATGTCACCGCGCGTGTTGACCGGTTTTTCCTTTTCCAGAGACCGCCAACGTCCGACGTGATTGTAAGCCTCGAAAGGCATCCCCAGCGGATTCATTTTCTTGTGGCAGCGCCAACAATCATTGGCGTGAACCACACTGAATCGTTCACGTAAAGTTTTGCTTTCGTCATCGGGAATTTGAGCGTCGACCGTAATCGGCACATCCATCACAATTCCGGCCAACAGTTTCTCCCGAATCCATTTACCGCGACGGACGGGGTCGTTATCAAAATTACCACTATGGGCCACCAGCCAACTAGGTTGTGTGAGGATCCCGCACCGCTCATTCTTCGGAGCGAGAAAGACCTTTCCATTTAGACGGACGGACTCTTGATCGCTTTTCTGTTTGTCGTAGGCCAGTTCAAACGGATCCAAGTTGTAGCTCTGCAGATGATGTGTTTCACGGTACCCCTCTGCTCCGCGAGCTTGTTTAATTTGATCTTCGGGATTCGTTCCGTTCCAGTAACTAGCGATCACCTTGTTCGTGGTCAACAATTCATAAAGGACGTTTTTGTCTTCTGCCAAAATATGTCGGATCAGGCTATCGGTATCGTATTCAAATTGGAACGCGCTACGGTCGGTAAACTGTTTGAAGCCGTTTTGATCCTTGAATTTATCGACATCCTTAAACACTTCACCGGCTTTATAGTAGCCAAAATACTCTCGAAAAAACTGTAAGATGCGGGGATTAGGCGTGCTCAAGTAAGTCCGATTGTGATTGGTGAGCCAACCGTTTTGCTTTGCGTCGAGCATCCGCCGGACCGCGCGTTCGACATCGGTTTTTGTCTTGAGCCTACCGGCCTTCATTTCTTCTACCAGAAAACTATGCCTGGCTGCCCACGCGGGACTCGGCGTCGACATCGTTTTTTTGACCGGTACTTCGCTGTCTTTTGTGTATACATCCACCGTTTCGATTTCATCGATGCCAAACGTCGGTTTGTTGTGAAACGCATAGTTCAGTGAATGTGCCAATTCATGCGATGACAATAATCGGCGACCGTGCGCGTCCACTTCTCCGAGTCCCAATTCCATGCGATAGACGAACTCAGGCGACAAAGCCACATAAATCAACACCGCCTGAAGCGCCATCGTGTTGCCCAACTCCACATTCGTTTGAAACACCTCGCTCCAGTAATGCTCGTACTCGTCGGACTGCGGTGGTCGGCGAAAGAACAAAGCAAACACAACGTCCAAGGCTTGATCAAAGTCATCCCGCTTAAGCTCGCCTTGTGTGTTGATTATTTTCTGGAAGATAACTGGGATCCGTCCGCGATATTCATTTGCCGACGTCGTTACCCCTCCCACAAACATCGCTTCATTATTTCCGGTTCGACTACCTTTGTTTTTGACTTGCGTGACAATACGAACTTTCTGGCCAAGTGTCAAAATCTCCGCCATCGTTTCGGCATTGACCATCAGTGCCTCCAACGAAGACTGATCGGCCACGATGGACGCATAATCGGTGAACCCAGACGCGTGATGGACAAATTCAAAAAAGGGATTTGCGTACTTGGCGTCGGCAAAGTATCGATGGGCCAGCAACTTGCCTTTGTGGGGGCCATGTTCAATCAGATGGCTTCCCGTTCCGCCAATCTTGATGCTATACCACGGCGCCCGCCCATAAGCGTTTTTCCAAATCGCATCATAGATAATCGGCCGCTGCCGCCATAATCGGGCGGGCGTGTAGGGAGCTTCCGTGACCGTGCCATTGAACAAAGTTTGATGGTCGACGTAATTGCCGAACTGCGGCAACAACATTTTCTCGCGCAAGTCGAAACCGCGGCCAAAGCGCATGAGTTCGGTTTCAACCCGATTCAGGAAACGAGCCTTGGTTGCCGCCGACGGTTGTTGTTCGCTGTCGCTTGGAGGCATTTCGGAAAACTGAACCTGAGCGAACACGTCATTCCACAATTTCGCCGTTTTGTCATCGGTCAAGTCGTGCAAGACCGTGTCCAGGCGCAAGTCACCTTCTTGCGTTTTGGCGCCATGGCACTTAACGCAATATTTTTTTAAAAACAAAGTCGTTTGTATTGGGAACGCGTCCTCGACCCTCTGCTCCAGATGGCCATCGTCGACAAGCGTTTTAGGCGACGGCTCGTCGGAAAACACACTGGCTGCGTCGCACATTCCGATCAATAAAAATGCGCTCCATACAACTATCCCCCGCCATGAAAACGGCAGGCAGGAGCGGTGGTTGTGGCAGATTTTCATGTGGCTATTTTAGCCTGCCAGCCCTACCATGAATACACTTATTTTTGACAGACGGTGTGTTTAACAATATTTCCGTAGCCGCGCCGTACTCTCTTATAAGGTACTGTGTGGTTTGGGAGTTCAATCGAATACCTCGGTCCCGCTGAGACCGAAGAATTAAAATAGAGAAACATCGTCTGAGCCTGATTAATTCGGGGTCAAACAATAACACGATAGCTTTAAACCGTCTCGATACTAAGCCCGCGGGTTTGCTATACTTAAACAACCGGTTAACATCCTCAACTCCAAAGAGGATACTGTGTAGACATTTGGCTAATCAAAAGGTAATTCGATGCGTTATTTAACCACCCTGTTTCTTGTTTTAAGTAGTTTGACGGTGTTTGCCGAAAATTGGCCGCAACATTTGGGTCCGCACCGAACCGGTATCTCAAAGGAAACGGGCTTGGTCTCCGTTTGGCCTAAGTCCGGCCTAGACGTAAAATGGCGATCGCCCGGCGGAGTTGGAATGTCGGGCCTTGCCATTCAGGATTCATGGGTAGTAACACTCATTCAAAAAGAAGGCCAGCAATTTGTGATAGCACTGGATCGTGACTCCGGCACCAAAAAATGGGAGACGGCGGTAGCGCCGGCTTTTCGCAACTCGATGGGCAACGGCCCGCGAGCTTATCCGTTGTGCGCCGGAGGAAAAGTATTTGTTTTTACCGGCGAAGGTATACTTGCCGCCGTGAACCTCATGGACGGTAAGTTGATTTGGAAAGTCGACACGGTGGGTCAGCTTAAGGGGCGTGTAGCGGACTACGGAATGGCCTGTTCACCGCTGCTGGTAAACGACCATATCGTAGTGACCACCGGGCACGCTAGCGGGGCCGCTTTAGCAGGATTTAAAATTGCGGATGGCAACTCAGCATGGGTACGTCCTTGGAGTGACACGATCGGATATTCGTCACCTGCATTGATCGAAGTAGCCGGGCAGTCCCAAATTGTGACCTACACGGGCAGTCATCTGCGGGGGGTGAGTGTGTCCGGAGAGGATTTGTGGATGCATCCCTACGTGACACCTTATGATTGCAATATTGTGACGCCCTTGAAAATAGGCGGCGACCTTTTTATATCGTCGGGGGAAAACCATGGAGCAGCGCTGCTTGGTGTGGAAGAAACCGCTGGTCGTTTTCAAGTCAAAAAACGATGGACGTCGCATGGTACAGCCAGTGTCTTACGAAATGAATGGCAAACTTCGATTCTTGTCGATGGATATTTATACGGTTTTGACAATGTCGGAGGCGCGGGCCCCATTACGCATTTGACATGTATTGAAGCAGCGACGGGAAAGGTGGCATGGCAACAGACGCGTTTTGGAAAAGGCAACGCGATGGCTGCCGATGGGAAACTGTTTGTCAGTATGATGTCCGGCGAATTGATCGTGATTAAGATTAGTCCTGAAAAATATATCGAGCTGGGGCGACAAAAACTTACACAAGGCAGTCGCCAGTCACCCGCTTTGTCCAAGGGGATTTTATTTTTGCGTGATGACGAATCCATTGTGGCGGTTGACGTGAAACAGGCAAAATGAAGAAATGAATCCTATCCTCAATATAAGATGTCGCCAAAAGCCATCAGCTAAATAGGGGATCCAACACCGGTGCCTGTTCGATCATTCGGATCAATTCGCCCGGAAACTGCGATTGTAAACGCAGTGCCCCAATATCAAAAAACGTCCTCAGAACGGTACCGAATAAATGTTCCGGCGTGTAAGGCATACTGACCGGGCGGTTCGCCTGACCGTCACTCTGACCAATCACCTGACCATTGTTGATCCCGCCTCCGGAAATAAGCAAGGACGTTAACTCACCCCAGTGCTCGCGACCACCGTTCTTGTTGATTCGCGGACTTCGACCCATTTCGCCGGTCACGATTAACATTACCTTGTCTTGCAATCCCCGCTGGTGAATATCTTCAATAAACGCGGAAACAGCATGATCCACTTGATATGCCATTGGCGGAAATGCCGTCATATTCTTAGGGCTGTTTCCATTGGCATGGTGATCCCAACCACAGTCGGAAACGGTTACAAATCCACAACCACGTTCCACCAACCGTCGGGCCAATAAAAGTTGATGCCCCAGAAGGTTCGACGTACGTCGGAGATCCCCATATCGATTTAGCTCTGACATGCTAAATACTGATGTTGTGTCATACCTTGCCATCGTCTCCGGTCGCTCTTGACCCAGATCAAACGCGTCGGCAACCCCCCGCGTGATCACATCAAAAGCCTGTTGCTGAAATTTATTAGTCCCCTCTAATACACCTGAAGTATCCGCAAACCTGCGGATCGCATCCAGCTTGCTGAGCAACACACGTCTGTCGGCAAAACGGTTTTGAGTAATGTTGAGTTTTAGGTTCTCTTTTAGTTTGCCGCCACCAGTTGGATCAAAAGCACCAAAGCTTGGCCCTAATAAGCCTGGGTCAGTAAGTGTCGGTAAAGCACTTGTTTCAAAATTCCGACCTAGCTGTAGGTCGGGACGGATCGCTTCGGGTTTGAGGAGAATATTCGATGGAATCCCGGTCGCCGGATTATTAGTGCCAGCAATTCGTGCATAAACCGCGCTCATCGCCGCCTTAAATGGATTTTTGGCACCAGTGACATCCAGGTAAGTATGTCCGTTATTTTTCGACTGATAGGATCTGACTATGGAGAACTTGTCCGTCATCCTTGCTAGTCGCGGAAAGGTGGATCCAAATGTTATCCCCGGGGTGGACGTCTGAATTTCCCCGGTCATGCTTCGTATCTCCGGTGGTGCCTGCATTTTGGGGTCGAAGAATTCGATATGCGAGGGTCCCCCCTGAAGAAACAACAACACCACAGCACGGTCTTGCATGAATCCGGCTTGCTGTTTTGCTGCCAGCAGAGCAGGCAGCAACAGATTTCCCATGCCCATTCCACCAATGCGCATGAATTCACGTCGCGTAGATCCTGGACAATCCGTCAGTCGGTTGGAGTCGGTGATGGTAAGCATATCGTACTTCCTATTTCCCGCTTAACTTAACAAAAACACAACCCAGTGTGAAAGAGAAGTTACTGTCCGTAAACCAAGAATACCGTTCCCTCAACAAAATCTTCCGCCTGCCACCCAAACCCAAATCACCGACCACAGTAGCCGCTCAATTGGGGACGGTTTGAGATTTAATTTCGTGCCGAGCACCATGCAAATGCAATTCAAAGAACAATCGCTCCAATTCCTTGATCTTCGGATTCTTAAAACCACCATGGCCCCCCCCTTGTACGGTAATGATCTCACCGCTGACACCAAGCGGTTTGAGTCGGTTCGAGAGAATTACCGACTGATTATAGGCAACTAAAGGATCATCGGTACCGTGGATGAATAGCATCGGGGGATCATCTTTATCAACATAAGATTCTGGATTGGCTTTTTGAGTCGCACTTTTGGCCAACTGAATTGGTTTGCCGATTAGCAGTGATTCGGGCGAATTGGCGGCGTCATGATCCATCCTTCCAGGGTAGTCGTTCATTCGCAGGAAATTTGTTGGCCCAAAATAGCTAATGCCGCAGGTGACTGCAGATGATTGCTTCAAATGCCGCCCGATTTTGCCTTCAAGTTCGGGAGTATTGCCGGAAACAGTAACCATACAGCTCAGGTGACCACCGGCTGAAGTGCCAAAGACAGCAACTTTTTCAGCGTCAATTCCAAACGTCGTCGCATTGGCTTTCAAATACCGAATGGCCGCTTTGCAGTCATGGATTTGAGCTGGCCATTGGGCTTCGCCAGACAACCGGTATCCTATCGATGCACCGACATAGTTACCGGATCTGACGTAATCACTCAATTGCCGCGCACCGGAATCCTTGGAACCGCTACGCCAACCACCGCCATGGATGAAAATCAATAAAGGTAGTTTAGTGCTTTTCCGAGAAAGTGGTTGATACACATCAACTGTCTGCCGTGGATTGTCGTTATTCGCATACGAGTGCGTGCTCTTTTTCGTCGCAATCCTATCTATTTGCTGCGGCCTGTTTCGGCTTGAAAAATAGCGTTCATCCTCTCTGGCAGTAATCACACCGTCGCCATTGCCATCGATCGCTTTAATCAGACCCGTAGGTGCGTTACTTAATTCCGCGGCGGACAGCTGGCCATCATTATTCTTATCCAGTCGCAGAAAAGCCCTTGAGGGCGCGGCGACCACATCCGCCGCTATCAACGAGCAGAGAACTAGAGCAATGATAAGGGGCATTCGGTTTAGGCTGGTTATTGGTATCATAGGAGCAGCGGATGGGCCGTTACAGTGTCGAATGGAATTATATCAAAACTTTAGGATAGCAAACAAAATGATTCGTACCCAACCCTCGTTTTTTTTATCAACGATTTTTCTTTCATTTTTGTTCGGCTTCCTTTCGCCAACCGACACTTCCGCAGATCAACGCCCTAACATTGTGCTGATCATGTGTGATGATCTGGGCTACGAAGGGGTGTCCATTTACGGATCCAAAACGTACTCAACACCACATCTCAACCAACTCGCTAAAGCAGGTATGTACTTTGAACATTGCTATTCAATGCCCATCTGCACACCATCACGAGTGCAGATCATGACCGGACTATACAACTTCCGCAACTACATCAAATTTGGGCAATTATCCGCCACGCAAAAAACCTTTGCAAATCACCTGCGTGATGCCGGGTACCGAACCGGGATCTGTGGCAAATGGCAACTCGGCGGGAACTCCGACAGCGTTCGCCAATTTGGGTTTGATACCCATTGTCTGTGGCATCTTGATGGCAGGGACTCGCGCTACTGGAATCCGCGCATTTCCCGTAATGGACAATTGCTCGACGGACTTGAGGATGCATTCGGTCCGGATATCATGACGGATTTCGCCTGTGATTTCCTAACCGCCGATTCCCCAGAGCCGTTTTTTCTGTACTACCCCATGACGCTCCCTCATTGGCCTTTTGTACCCACTCCTGACTCCAAGCCCGGAGGCTCGCGAGGACTCGATGGCAAATATGACGGCCGGCAAGGGGGTGAAGAGTATTTTCCTGACATGGTAAATTATCTTGACAAACTGGTTGGCCGTATTGTGACCACACTTCGTGACAGCAACCAACTGGACAATACGTTGTTGATCTTTACCTGCGATAATGGTTGTGCCGTCAACATTACTTCCGAAATGAAGGGACGACAAATCAAAGGGGGTAAAGCATCCCTGCCTGATAATGGAACCCACGTTGCTATGGTAGCACACTGGCCAGCACAGTTTCAGCAGCGGGGCATCCAATCCCAATTAGTAGATTTCACCGACCTGTTACCAACCCTCTGTGACGTAGCTGGCCTAGCACGCGACCAGATTAAAACTGATGGTTACTCGCTAGCACCCGTTTTCACATCGGCGCGATACGACTCCGGTCGCCAATGGGTCTACTGTCATTACATCCGAAATGGTTTTCCGAAAAAACCCGACGATCCCATCAAGGAAGCTGCTGCCAGCAATAAACAGAACAGCATGATTCAGGCCAAGACGGCTGGAACCTTTGTGCGAAACCAGCGGTACAAACTATACGGTGATGGTCGTTTTTACGACATCAACAACGACGTCACAGAACAAAAACCGTTGTCTCAATTCAACAAGAAAACCGCTGCCGTGATGGCTCAGTTACAAGCCGTGCATGACAAGATGCCCAAATGGGCATACTTTCGAGGTAGCTAGATGTCAGCAGCCTATGATAAGTTCCCTAATTTATTGACTCATTACTCGGTATTTAAAAAACAATAATGAAAACCACTGTCTCCAAGTCGATTGCTGCATGTATCGTAGCTGTATTTATTTTGCCTTTCGTAATTCAGGCCGCCGAACCGGTGATCCCAGGATATGAACGGTTTTATTCCGAACTGGAACGCCCATCCGTTCCGGGCGGGTTGTTGCTGCTAGGTGAACTGAATTGTGTCTCCTGTCACAACCCCAGCGAAGCGGTGTCTGCGAGTATCCATACCAAAACAGCTCCGCACCTCGACAACGTCGGTAGTCGTGTGCGCAGTGGCTTTATCCGAGACTTTCTTTCCAATCCACATCAGGTCAAGTCTGGGTCAACGATGCCGGACATGTTTGCCAACATGGGCGTTACCGAAAAACAGACCGTCATCGATGAATTGACACACTTTCTAGCATCCACCGGGACGATGGCGGATTCACCTGTTAAACCAGACGGCGTTAACAAAGGACGGGTCCTGTTTAATCAAATCGGTTGCCTAGCTTGTCATGATCCCCAAGAAGCAACAGACGGGAAAACTACTGCGATCGGCGGATCCATTGCGTTCCCAGCCCTCAGCAAGAAATACACCCTAAACAGTCTTGCCGAGTTTCTGGCGAATCCTCACACCGTTCGACCGGCCGGACGGATGCCATCGTTAAACCTAAACAACAATGAAGCTCGCGAAGTCGCCTCGTTTCTGCTACGAGATTTAAAACTACCCGACAACCTGACCTTTAAATACTACGAGGGGAATTGGGCTAAACTCCCTGAATTTTCAAAATTGAAACCAAAATTAGAAGGGACGGTCAGCGGCTTCGATGTGTTGGTGGGCTCCAAGCGGGAACAATTCGGAATCGTCTTTGAAGGGAAAATGGTCATCCAAAAGTCCGGTGAATATACGATCTGGCTTGGCAGCGATGACGGTTCACGCCTGCTCATTGACGGCAAGCCGTTGATTACCATTGACGAGGTACACCCACACAAAGTTGTTTCCGCCAAAACAAATCTATCTCAGGGCGAGCATCAATTGGTCGTTGAGTACTTTGAAGCCGGTGGACAGGAATCTTTGCAAGTAGAGATCGCTGGACAGGGATTGAATAGACAACCCATGGACGTAGTCTTGTACACACCCCGGGCCAACAAACAGAATAATACCGATTTGGCTGCCGTGGATCCGCAAAAAGCATCGCGAGGTGCAAAGCGGTTTGCTGCGCTGGGATGTGCTGACTGTCATCAGCTAAAACAGAGTGACCAGACACTCGCTTCGACCGCTGATTTTAAAATGCTCGCGACACTCACGGGAGATGGTTGCATTTCTGCGAACGGCACACTTCCCAATTATCAACTGTCAAGCCGTCAGCAACAGGACCTGAAGGCGGCAATCGCATATCTCCATAGCAAACCGAACTTAGAACTTGCCGGATCCGAACGTATTGATAGCACGTTTGTACGGATGAATTGTTATACCTGCCATGAGCGGAATAAGAAGGGTGGTGTCCTAGAACAACGGCAGGCCTTCTTTTTAACCGATCAAAAGGAAATGGGAGATGAGGCCAGGATTCCCCCACCACTGAGCGACACCGGTAGGAAACTACAACCCAGTTGGTTAAAGGACTTATTGGCCAACGGCACCAAGGTTCGTCCATACATGTTTACGCGCATGCCCAAATTTGGTGAAGCCAATGTGGGACATTTGGCGGCTGAATTTTCCCAAGTGGATCAAGCCAAACCTGTAAATCATCAGACGGATGCCTTCAGCGACAAGATACTGAAGGTGACAGGTCGGCGACTTGTTGGTGCGAAAGGTTTTTCCTGTATTAAATGCCATACTTTTGGCAATCATAAAGCGACCGGAGTTCAATCGCTGGATATGACGCAAATGACCAAACGGCTCCGTTATGATTGGTTCCACAAATACGTTCAGGATCCGGTGGCCTTACGCCCCCTGACTCGCATGCCCTCGGCCTGGCCGAACGGACAGGTCCTGCTACCTCAGGTGCTTAAAGGCAGTATGGACCAGCAGATTTATTCGGTCTGGAAATATCTCGAAGATGGCCCCAAGGCATCAACCCCACAGGGCATCGGTCAGAATTCCGAGGAGCTCTATGTTTTTGATGACGCGGTGATTTACCGGAATTTTATAGAGGGTGCCGGACCCCGAGCAATCGGAGTCGGATATCCGGAAAAAGCGAATCTTGCATTTGACGCGAATCAGATGAATATTGCTTTGTTATGGCACGGTTCCTTCATCGATGCCGGAAAACATTGGAACGGGCGGGGACAGGGATTCCAGCCTCCGTTGGGTGACAATGTACTGTCCTTTCAACAGGCCCCTGCTCTAGCTCTGCTCGAATCCAATGATAGCAAGTGGCCCACCGGGGACATAAAAAAACAGGGGTATCGATTCTTAGGGTATCAACTTGGTGATAATCGGAAACCGACCTTTCTGTATCAACTCAATAAAATACGGGTCTTCGATTTTCCGAATCCGGAGACCGACGGCGGAGAATTTCCGGCACTCACTCGGACACTTACCGTGAGCTGCGACACCGCGACACACAATCTATTTGTGCGAGCCGTTGTCGCTGAAAATTCACTGCTCATCAACAACGATGGGACGGTTACTGTCGACGGACAATGGACGCTGACGATCAGCGGGAATGTGAACAAGTCTTTTATCCGCGGCAAGGAATTGATCGTTCCGGTGGAACTGTCCAATAAGGACAAACACCACGTGGCTCAAATCAAGATTCATTACCAGTGGTAAAGACATGCCGATCCTCGTTGAAACCAAACTGAGTTATTAGAAAAAGAGAACCATGAATAACAAATCCAATGCCCTCGGGATCCTGCTCATCGTGTTATGCTCATGTGCTGTACAGGCACAAGATCAAACGTTGCCAACAGAAAGTGATTACTACCCGTTGTTACAGTTACCTATTCCGGCGGGGGTGGTATTGGAATCCAGTGCCATCGAAATGATGCCTGATGGAAAACTAGCCGTTGCCTCTCGACGGGGCGACATTTATCTGGTGGAGCATCCATTAGCCAAAACAGCAGATGAAATGCAATTCAATTTGTATGCGTCGGGACTGCATGAGATTCTTGGATTGTCTTTCCACGACGGGGGCTTATTTACCACTCAGCGGTGTGAAGTGACCAAGATTGTGGACTTGGACAAGAATGGAACAGGTGACCTTTTCCAGGCAGTTTCAGACGGATGGGAAATCAGCGGCGATTACCATGAATACGCTTTTGGCAGTAAGGTCGATCCGCAAGGGAATACGTGGGTCGTGTTATGTCTGACAGGATCATTTAACAGCAACGTTCCCTATCGTGGTTGGTGTTTAAGGATTGCAGCGGATGGTAAAGTGACGCCAACCTGTTCGGGAATCCGCTCTCCTGGGGGCATTGGCACGGATCATTTGGGGAATACGTTTTACACCGACAACCAGGGTCCGTGGAACGGAACGTGTGGCCTCAAGTGGCTAAAGCCAGGATCATTTCAGGGACATCCCGGCGGCAACCGCTGGTACGAGTTGACCGACGCGATTGGCGCGCGTCCGGCAGACCCAGCTAGCGGCAGTCGAATCATGACCGAATATGACAAGAATCCGATTTTGGAACCAACCGCTGTATTCTTTCCCTATAACAAGATGGGGAAATCAGCCAGTGGTATTATTTGTGATACGAGTGAAGGAAAATTTGGCCCCTTTAAAAATCAGTTGTTCGTCGGAGATCAGTCATACAGTACGGTCATGCGAGTCTTTCTGGAGAAGATTGACGGACATTATCAGGGCGTCTGTTTTCCATTTCGAGAAGGGTTTGCCAGCGGCAGTCTATCGCTGCAACAGGATCCTTCCGGTGCGATGTTTGTCGGGGGAACCAACCGCGGCTGGGGATCCCGGGGAAACAGACCCTTTGCTTTGGAGCGGATGAACTGGAGCGGGAATATGCCGTTTGAAGTTCATGAAATGCGGGCTAAACCAGATGGCTTTGAGCTGACGTTTACTCAGCCCGTGGATAAACAATCTGTCGAGAATCTAGCGTCTTACAAAATCAGTACCTACACCTACATCTATCAATCTTCTTACGGAAGTCCGGAAGTTGATCATACCGAGCCAATCATCAAGAGTGCGACCCTCTCCGCAGACGCCAAGAGCGTGCGTCTGATCATCGACGGATTACAGCGTGGGCACGTCCACGAACTACACATGGACGGTATTCAAAACTCCAAAGGTCTTCCGCTGCTACACAAGCAGGCTTACTATACGTTGAATTTCATTCCCCAGAAATAATCTGGCTAGGTGCTGTCTAAATCAACGTGCAAATCTCAGTTGTTTAGATTCCATCGATCGTTATTTTTTATTGCGCTCCGGTAATCCGTATTGTTCCTGCATGCCAACCTGATTTTCAATCCATGCTTTGAGGATTAAATAGCCGGGATCATTTGGCTGATAACGCCGGCCTCCCTGGTGCCCGTCCTCTTTACCCGTTTGGACATTGAGAGGTTTTCTCAACAGTTTGGAGGACATGATATCGCTTGTATCTACACGGTGTTGCAGGATGCGATAATTAACCAACAGTTGTTCGACGGACAAAAAACCGACCTGATCCGGGGCAAATAATTCCAACGAGGGAACGCGTCCTGGCTCCCCGTGACAAATCATGCAGGAGCGTTCATCACCTCTGAGCACCTTGGTCATTTCCGGCATGACATAATCGCGGAAAAACACAATGTCATTAAAAAAGTCGTCCGGAATCTCTACCTTGCCCGATTTTCCAAACCCATGATCCGGTTCTTTGGTAATCGCGGCGACCAGAGATTTTTGAAACTCCCCCTGACTTTGTGACAAAACCTTCTTGGCATTCTCCAGCACATCTTTTGCCGTTTCGAACTGGACAAGTGCGTCCAGCGCGACGAGAATCTCCGGGTTGCGTTTCATCGATGTCTTATTGGCTAAATCAACCGCCAACTTTCTGTTTTGCGGACTGGCTATCTCGGAGAGTTGGGCAATGTAGATGGACAGGGCTCGTGTTCGTAATTCCTCGTAGGGGTCAATTGGTGGCAATTGTTTAGAGTCTGTTTGGATCTTGGGCACGGCCGTCTTGTATTGCAGGATCCAAGGAATACTCTGCAACCAGAATCTGGCATGCGTATCATGGTTGATCGTCTCAGGAAATGCGTTCACCAGATTCTCAAAATGGAGATCCGGATTTTCCGCAACTGCTTGTCCCAGACGATCCGCCACATACCAGTTTGCGGCCTGCTGTTGTCGTGCCGTCGTTTTGGCCGCCGTATCCTGGATCGCTTCAATCACCGTCGGATTCTGATAGTTTGTCAGGTCAGGAATCAGATAGTGCAGGATTTCGTTTTTTTGCTCCTCGCTTTCAGGAATGATCCAACCGACTTTGGCAAACATTTTCAGAATCGGCTCGGATAGTTGTGCTCGCCGGGGCGGTTCCATCGCTCCACGCCAAAGTTGTGCGATCATCGGCTCAAGTTGTTCAGGCACGGCAACTAAGGAAACTAGCCGCGGGTCGCTGATCGACTCGGAAGCAAGCGGGCGAATGTGTTCTGGCCCATTAATAGAATAGTCCACCAGTAACTGCTGCAAGGGTTCGTTGGGAATATTGGCGGCGCCTTCGAGCGTCGACTGGAAACCCATGCCGTATCGCGTGGCAAGAGGTTCTTGTTTGGTGATTGACTGGAGTTGATCTAAAATAGCGGAACCGAACAATTCATTGGCGAATGGCGTCGTATAGCCAAGTTGCCCCGGTCCACCATCACCACCTCGCTGTTGATGGAACGTTGCGGCAATGGCCACGAGTCGTTGAGTCAGCCTGTCGTGAACGACAGGCTCCGCGGCTCTGGCCTGGTCGCGAACTTCTCTGAGAGTTGAAAAGAGTTCTGCCAGATGCTTGTATTGATGTTGTTTTGAGCCATTGGCAACATGCCCATTGGCAACGAACAATGCATGACTCTGATAACGCAACGCGACTTCTGCCAATGCGTTTGTCTCGGGTCGGGTCAGTAGTTTAACCCAGGCGTCGTTAATCGCGGGCCGCGTGGCAGGATTCCATATCCACCATTGCCATGCGGATCGGGTTGCCCACGCACGTACCGCCGGATGAGGATCCTGATTCAATGCGTGATTTAGAGTAGCAGTTAACCGAGTGTGATCCAGTTGAGAGTCAGGCAGCTCGCTGTCCACCTTCATCACCAACGCGCGAATGGCTGCTTCCCGTTGGTAGTCGGTGCCCGCCATGGCCGTATTGAATACCTGAGGCCACCCGTGATCGTCGATAAGTGTTTGTCGCAGTGCCCAGTGCGCTGCCTCGCGAATCTGCTTGCTCCGATCGCCCAGCCCGATAACGATGGTATCCACACTCTCAGATTGATGAATTCGACCAAGCAGCATGAATGCGTAATATCGAATGGACGCTAAACGATGTCCTGTGTACCGGACGGCTAATGGCAACAGTTCAGGACGGGCCTGGATGTAGCCGCGACGTAACGTGGAAAGGATCTCCGATAATTCGGCGTTTTTGGCCAGCTCGTAATCCGTGATGTTGAAGGCCTGAGGAATCTCGGGATAATATCGTGAAAGTGCGTTTAAGGCATAACTTGTTGATACAAACCCAGTTTGGGAAGCAAGTTTCCACATCCCCGTAGGTTTTTGATTACGTAACAAATGGGCGATAGCAGATTTGACTGCCGCATGTTCTGTAGGCATCCCCAACGCGTGAAAAGCCAATAAAGATGTGGAGGTCGGACTGGGATCGGAAGTCGTGATGTCAGGCACCCTCCAGGTTCCGTCGACTAGAGCCCCAGGATTAAATCCCCAACCGCCATCGTCCAATTGAATTTCTAATAATCTCTGCAAGTCGCTTGCCACTTGCGCGTCTATTTTTTCCTGAAGTTGTTTCGCCGTTTCAATGAATCCGTCCCGCGTCTCCTCGTGCGTGCCGCGCTGAGCCAATTGGGTCGCCTGAACAACGTAATCCTGAGGAAAATATCGTTTAAAAAACTCAATCCGATGGCCAAGGTCATCTGCATATTTGACGTTAATCGTAAGCATCTTTGCTGCTTTTTCTTCCATCGCGCGAAAGAACCGTTCTTCCTTTTGCCGCAGCCATGCGTTGGCCAAAATTTCCCCAGTATAGTTATAGACAACCCCCTGCCCTACATTGGCCCCGGGGCCGGCTGCATTGATACCTCCGGGGTCGGCGGACTGTAGAATGAAGTTCGCGGTTCGCAGTTGCTGTTTACTTTGGAGCGTACGGGGAGTCATGACGCGTTCTAGGGCGACTATGGCATGCCCGGCAACTCGCGTGCCTGCCGGTCCGTCTCCTAGGTCCAAGGGAGCCAGACTGGTGTTGTTGGCAGCGTCTTTAAGCACATTGGTTGGACGTAATGACTGATAACATGTGTTGATCAGATGGTGAAACAGTTGAACATTCTTCACATGATAGCCATTTTCCAATGCCACTGCAGGTCCCCAAACGCCCGACTGAGTATGGCAACTCATGCAGTTGGTACCCAATAAATTGCCTGAGTCGCGGATGCGGCGATCTACGCTGGCACCGCGGGGGCGATTCGTAAGCCAGGCATCAACCTGGCCGATATGATCGTACAACGCGTGGCGAATGGATTGCCGTGGATCCGTATAGGGTGCTGGTTTTACAGATCGTAATTCCAGATCATAGGCAGGCGAATTTGCTTCGACTCGTAAGAAGTAGGTCTCGCCGGGAGTTAGGATTCGGTTTACAGCAATGCGATGTTGTTCTTGCTGTTGGTGACTTCGTTCATTTTCATTGAGCCCCTTGGAATATTCTTCTAGAGGAATCAACTGGCCTGGGATCGGTTGGTGTCGTCCCTGCTTTGCTTGCTCGGTCGGAACTCGGTAAACACGGATGCGAGCGGCCACTTGTTGATCCGGAATGGAGAGGCACGCCGTCAGCAAGCGTTTCGTCTGGCCCTGAAAATCGATTCGAAACCAATCGTCACCACTGCGACCGTAATCGCCGTTATCAAAGTATTCAATGTCATCTGCGCTTCCCAGTATGGAAAGAGAAATATCAGTGTCCGCTGGTGGTAACAAAATTGGTTGAGCAAGTTCGGGAGTATCGTTGGGCTCGAATTCAATCCCGTTTTGTTCCCTGATAGAATAATCATACTTAAAATGGTGTAAATGATAGCTGACGGCGACCGCAGCAGTATTAGGCCATGCGACGGTCAGTGGCGGCGCGTCCATGGTGCGGATATTGCCTGGTTCCCGCCAACGCGATTGCCGATGGATCTTCACGGCACCCTGTTCGGCCGCAATCGTTAGGGAATACGTTCCGGAAACCGGTGCGCGATAGTTAAGATAGACATCGGCATCCAAAGCATGCAGCACTTTGCTCCAGTTGGCCGTGGGTGTCGTGTAAATACCCCAAGCTTCGTCGTTTCTCAATGCCACCGAGTCTCCCGCCGGCCCTCGGGGGATCATTTCTGGATTATCTGCGGTTAATAAAGACCATGAAACACGAAGGCGTGCATTGGGAAACATTTGAGACGGCTGGTCGACCCGAACCGTGATTTCAAACATTTGCCCCTGCTCGAAACGGTACGTTTTTTGTATTGGTTTCTGACCAGTTACCGTTGCCTTGCCTGCGGCGGACAATGGTACTGTGGTCAGGAGCACCCAGACGAAGTAAATAGCCGTAGCCGCGAGAGATTTATTAAATCGATGGGTCAATGTGGGCATGGGGTGTTCCGACAGGAAGGGCTTCATGGTCATTCGAGGAAGCTGTATTATAACGGGACAAGTCAATTGAATTGTACTTTGACAGCGTGTCGCACAAGATTTTTCAACAAACCGTTGGCACAGAAAAACCACCAAACGCAATGCAACCCAGCACTCATAATCGCGGTTAGGAATTAGAGAGTTTTAATCGGTAACTATCTGAGGCTTGTAGAATCTATTTTTTAGCCGATCGTAGTAGCCGACCTCAACGCTACTTGAGTTCCTTTCTGAGTGGTTCGTCAACGATGAGAGCTTCGGGGAAATCCGCTGCTTTTACTCCACCGCGATTGCGAAGTCGTTTGTTTTGCTGTCGTCCACGTGGCGGGTTCAGGGGAATATTCATTCCTCCCAATTCTGCCATCATCGCGTATAGCCGATCCTGCATCTGTTGCTTCGTCTTTTCGTAGACCGGCTTATAAATGAGGTTGTTTTGCTCCCGCGGGTCGGCCTGGATGTCAAATAACTCGTCCGTGTCCCAAAGTCCGTAATAGGTCGTGTACTTGTACTGGTCGCCGCGGAGCGAAAAATGTGTCGGCGTATGCGGATAGTTCTGTTCCCAGTAGTAAACGTAGAGGAAGTATTCTCGCCACGGAATCGACGTGCCCTGAGTCAGCGGAAGGAAGCTTTCCCCGTCCATATGCAGTGGCTTCTTCAGCCCCATGGCTTCCATGATCGTGGGTGCAATGTCGATATTGGCAACGAGCTGATCCACAACGGTACCCGCTTTGATCATCGCGGGACACTGCATGAGCAGCGGCACCCGACTGGAGGTTTCATACGCCACGCGTTTGTCGATCAAACCGTGCTCACCAAACATGTAGCCGTTATCACCCATATAGATGACCAGAGTGTCATCGTAGACACCCATCTTTTTCAACTGTTTCATCACCGCGCCGATGCTATCATCAACAGAACGAAGTGCTTCACAGTAACTTTTGTATAACGCTTCGACGCTACTTCCGGAGTGCAGCGGAAAGTCCATGCCGTGCCAACCATTGCGTTGGTCAAGTAACCATCGTGGCTGGTTCCGAAGATTGTTTTTCAGCAACTTGCTCGATGCTGGAAGCTTGAACGGAATGTCCGCGAGCGTACCTTTGTACTTTGGCTCGGGCGTAAAAGGACCATGTACCGCTTTATGGGAGAGATAGAGGAAGAAAGGTTTTTCGCGATCGGTCTGACGCTCGAGAAACTTGACGGCGTGTTGCGTTAAAAGCGTGGTGATGTAACCATCTTGCGGCACTCGCTTGCCATTATCATTGATCGTGTACCTATCGTTTGGCGGATAATATTGTCCCTGACCCTTGAAGCTGAACCAGTAGTCGAAACCAGGACGGGGATCATCGTTGCCCGCTCCCATATGCCACTTGCCGATGAATCCCGTGGTATATCCGGCCTGTTGCAAGTACTGTGGAAAAAAGAGTGTGCCCTCGGGAACCGAGCGCTGGTTGTCGATCACTCGGTGGCGAAACGTATACAGTCCGGTCAGGATCGACGCGCGGCTGGGAGAGCAGAGTGAGGTGGTGACGAATGCATTCTTGAGGTGCACTCCGCTGGTGGCCATCGCATCCATCTGCGGCGTCTTCGCGAAGGGATGACCCATGAAACTCATGGCATCGTAGCGGTGATCATCCGATAGAATGAAAACAACATTCCGAGGTTTGGCTCCCTCGATCTTTTGTGCGAGGACCGTTTCCGGCACGGGGATCACTTCCGCAGACACTGGAATTGCGAGGGCGATGCTGGTAGCTAGCCCTAGGATTTGTGTGGTGAATCTGTTCATGATTGATCTCGCTTTTTGTCGTTTCCATCACATCTGTTAATGGCGGGAGTGTGTGCTTTGTCTGCTGCGGTGGCAACAACCTCGAAAGCGAGAAAGACGGATAGGGCCAAAAGGGCGGCTGATGTCTGCGCTAATCGATTCTATGGTTGCTTTGATTGCCGGATTATTAATCGTTTTTTTCTATTGGCATCATACAGCGGACCGCGTTTTATTTACAGAGGCAGCAGATACCAGCGGTCGCAATTCGCATGTGAACTTATTGCCTCCGTCTAGTGTCCCCAAACCGCCGCGACCTTGCTCAAATTCTTCGTCGGTTAGTTTGAGATAATGCTTAAATACGACAGTGAGGGAATTCGACAATTAGGTAAGTCCACCCGAGATCTAAAAATCGAGGGTCATTTGAGCGAAGAAGGAATCAGGCGAACCAGCGGTAGGTATGCCGGGTGTTGTGCTATAAAATTGACCAGCAAAGAAATGTGAGTAGCCGAAAAGAAGTTTCGTGCGGGCGTTGTATTGAATTGTGGTGGTTAGATCAATTTCATGATCAACCTCACGACTACCGGCACTACCTGAGGCCAAGTTTGCAAACGGTTTCATGGTGATGTTGTAAGGAACGTCGTTACCGTTAGTAAGTGCGGAATAGTGATACCAAACCATGCCGGTAATTCGTTCGTTGAGGTTTTTGGGTCGCCGCATGTTGAAGTCATGCAGATTCCGACGGCCATACAAATCCATAAATCCGAGGTATTTATGGGCCAGTGGTATATAGTGATGAAAACCATTGCCAACGGTATCATCGCCAGAAGCCCAGTCGTGGTAAATCCAAAGACTGCCGCCAATTTTGTGCGTTAAATCTTTGCCTAGGCCTATCGATGTAAATCCAGCTTGATGATCTGATCCATCCGAGTTGTCGCCGAATTGATAACCACCTTCAAATTCATAATCCCAATTATTGCCCCTGCCCGTCAATTTCCCGCCAAGTGTATCATATTTCGTTCCGCTCCCCGAATTGTCCAGAGCAATCCAATATAGATCAAGGTGACGGTCTTCGTTGGCGGCAGCGTTCACATAGGCTCCATAAAGATTGACGGCATGGTTGGTATGATCGCTATTGGACACATCGATCGTGATCGGCTGAAACCAAAATAGATTAACGCCGAATCGTTCACCGTTACGCTTTACGCTGACACCGTCAAATACGCGTCGAGTGTTGGCCCAGTCTAGTGACGAGACGAGTCGTTGCGCTCCTAATGTAAAAGCTTGACGACCAACTCTTGCTTGCCAATTCTCTTGGATCGTCGTGTCGATGTAGAGTTGATGTAAGTCGAGACGATTCTCATCAATCGGGCGGGGGCTCCGCTGTTCTAGGGTGCTATTGGCGTCTAACAACTCTGCATAAACACTTAGATTTTCATTGACTTGTGTGTCAAACCAGAGGCGTGTGCGATACAACAAGAACGAGTCATCCGCGGCGGTTAACCCTAATGCGTTTGGCACGCCTGCCGTATTGCGGATGTTGTTCTCATCATGAAACCGCATACGGAATTGACCGCCAATATCCGTGGTCGCACTTTTCCCAATTCCTAAACCTTTGAGACGATCTCCAAGTTGTTCCCAGTTAACTGCTGACGGTGTGATAGTTTCAGTGACCGTCTGCAATGGATCGGAGGCTGCACCTAAGGGGAGCGAGAATAATGCTAGAAAAACTAACGTGGAGGTAAAGGGAATAATGTTGATGATATTTAACTCCCGAATCAAAGACTAAAATACTTTGTACCGCCATTGGCAAAAGTACACTATTTGTTTTATCGGTTTTCAAGTCACGGACCTCACCACGAATTGACACCGATTACGCTACCTTACCCTCCGATAGAATGGAAAATTAGTGTTTATTGGTCCCTTGGTACGTGCGTTTTATGTTTTTCATACCACGCGTGCTCGGGTCGCTGCAAAATAGCTTCAATAACGGCCTCTACTTTTTCGGCACTTTCAACGTTACCTTCTTCTTTGGCGGTAGCTACTATTTCTCGAGCTTGTGGTATGAGTTCTTGATAAAACCGCTCTGCCACTTCATACATACCATGCCAATGCGCATAATCGGGTGCCATCATAGAAGCACCATGGCGCGCGCGGCGACCTTCATGATGCCAGAGATAAAACCAAGTCCATTCGATGGGGTCATCGAATGGCGGGGGAGAGATTAACTTCGTTTCCTTTAAGGTTGTCATTAACTGTTTGCCAGGCCTGGCAAACTTTTCGTTGTAGTTAATGATGAAATCGTCATACTGTTTGTAAAATGATTGAATGTAATTACTTGTGTGACAATTCGAACAGACGTTTTGCATCCGTTGCCGTTTATCTTGCCATGAATCAACAACCTGTTTTTGCCGCGCAGTAGGATCTGTTTCATTAATCAGAGCGCCTGTTGCATCCGTATCCATTAATTTACTAATGGGTGGACGATTGGTCCAAGAAATCCTAATTCCTGGGTCGTGAGTAATGCCCACATTCTCGCCTTGCTTACTGTGAGCGGACATATGGCAAGTAGCACACGTAGGCGCTTGGGTGTAATCTTTTCCGAGTATCCATGAGTCGGCATCGAGGTTCATGTGTTCCTTGAGATCTCTAAAAGCGACTCCGTGTTTTGATTCTTCATAAATTTCTTTTTGCGGATGGTCGGGTCCAAGGTGACACTTGCTGCAGTTCTCTGGTTGCCGAGCGCGCCGTGGAGAGAAGTCATGTCGTGAATGACAGGCCGAACAGGATCCTAGAGAACCGTCGAGATTGATTCGACCAATTCCTGTGTTGGGCCAACTCGAGGAGGTCAAAACTGGCTGGTTGTTCTCACGCTTTAGTATCTGAGCTAACGCTGCAAGATTTGTTGGTTTACCATTTTCGTCGGGTTGTAATTCGTCAGCAGTGATGGTCCCACCATCGATCGATTCAAGAGCAACTTTACTACCATGGCATTGTTTGCAACCGACATCGACGCTGGCCAAGCCGTTTACCTTGTCGATCATCATGCCTGGCGTAGGCCCGTGTGGATTAAACGGTTCACGGGACCCTTCAACGGTCTCGGCGAGAAAGTTATCAAGGGATGCAAGAATATTACCTCCTTTAGCGTGATGACTTTGGCTGAATTCGTCAAACTCTTTTTGATGACAGCGGCCACAGTCTAAGGGAGTTACAATTGTCGCAATCGAATGTCCGTGATGATTAAATGCATCCGCGTCACTCTTTTCTGCTTGATGACATTCTACGCAGCCGATTCCTTTAATCGCATGGGTACTGCCGTCCCAATGATCTACAATTCCAGGTGTTTGTTGTTGGTGACAATCTACGCAAGCACGACTACTGACTGGGACGGTTGTTTGGTGTTTTACTAAACCAAGCTCGACTTGCTTGCGGGTGACTTCCGTCCACTGAACTAGAATTAAGGAAGCCAGAAATAGGATAGAAAGAACAGCGATAATGGTTTGTTTCGTGTGTAAACCCAATGTAATACTCCTGTTAGTGAACTACTAAAGCTTCCCAAACGGTTAGTCCAATAAGTAAAAAAGTAGCGACAATTCCGATGTAAATACTGATGTCTTGGTTACCGGTTAATCGGCGTAATGCTTTGTCGATCCATGGCCAGAGGAACATTGCCGCGACGATAAACCCAGAGCTGAGAACCGCAACGGATAGCGAGAACATTTTTAACCAGCGAAATGATACATAAAAATACCACTCTGGTTTAATGACGTCTGGCGTGATAAGCGGATCAGCCACGGGACCCATGGTAGCTGGAAAAATAGCGGCAATTGCGCTGAGTAATATCGTGAGTACTAGGCCGACAAGCAATTCTGTTAGCATGTGATCTGGGAAAAAGTTGAAGTGACGTTCCTCGTCAGTGTCATCTTCAAAACGATATTCGGTGATCCCGTGCAAGCGGATAAATGCAATGTGAATACCAATTAGCAGAATCATGATCGTGGGTAATATGGCAGCGTGTAGAACATAGAACCGACTCAATGTATGCTCGTTATATATTTCACCCCCGAGTAACAGTCGCCGTAATAAACTCCCTACAAGTGGAATTGAATCGCTGATGTTAGCTGCGACCGTGGCTCCCCAATAACTCAGTTGTTCAAAGGCAAGAGAATAGCCTGTAAAGCCGATCAGTAATGTGCACAACAACAGACACATGCCAATGATCCAGTTGATTTCCCGCGGCCGTCGATAGGCGGCTGTAAAATAAACACGTATTTGGTGTAAAATAACAGCAGCGATCATAAAGGTTGCTGCCCATTTGTGCAGGCTGCGTAAATACCAACCATAAGAGACTTGCTCGGTGATATATCGAACCGATTCATAAGCCGTTTCAGATGAAGACTGATAATAGAATGCTAATAAGATTCCGGTGAAAATCTGGACGACAAACAGATAGGCTGGCGTCCCACCTAAGCAAAACCACCAACGTTTAAGATGATTCGGAACTGGTTCGTTAGTCAATTCGCGTAATTGGTCGCCACTAACAGGGATGCGTTCATAAAGCCAATCTTTTAAGTGCACCATTGTTTTGCTATCCCCTCGCTGTAATCGATTTAACGGGAACCAACGCAAACAATAGCTTTTCTTCGACTTTGACTCGGTACTGAGTCAAAGTCTGATTGGCCGCAGCGGGTGGGCCGCTGATCGGTTGTCCCGTGGGGTCAAAAACTCCATTGTGACAGGGGCAAAAAAATCGCTCGTTATGACCTTCCCAGTGAACTTGGCAACCTAGATGCGGGCAGGTCCCGGATAACGCAATAAAACAATCAGCCGTTACTCCAGTAGATTGTCGAGCAACAACGACTTTCGCGCCTGAGGGTGATTCATATTCCCAAGCTTGCCCTAAATTTATCTCTGAAATCGGAGTGACATATTGCCACTGCACCATGTCGTTTTCAAGTGGGTACAAGAATTTAGCGGACATCCACCCCAGTGTTCCATAACTGGCGATTAATCCACTCGCCATACACCCACCACTTATCAAAAATCCGCGACGTTGTTTGCTTGAACCACTAGACACGATGCGATGCCTTATATAAATGCACAAACACATAATAAAGGTTATATCGGTAAAGATGTATTTATTATACATGTTTTTAGATTCTTTTGTGCTTTCTCAACACAAAAATGCAGTTATTTTGCTCAACGTGCTCTGTCCACCGAGGGAGTTTCTGAAAAGAGATAAAAAGTTTCAGGGCCCTTTGGATGTGTCACATTTGTATCAACGATGGCACAGAACTCTTTATTAGCCATGTAGTTCGGTGCATCCTCAACTCCTTGAGTAGGGAGGAATATGAGGTTATTGGATCGCGGCAGAGTACTGCATTCGCGTGAACCACATAGGAAAAGAATATTTTGGGAAAGTTCGTATTTCCGTCAACCACACATCCGCATTTACACGAAACAATGTCTTACAAAGGGGGTTTAAGTGATTTATTATATAACATCATAGACTCAGAATTTCTTATTCGTGGAAACAAACTATAGATGGAAGATCAACTTAACGCCTTCTGGGATGAATTGAAGTCTGTCGGTAACGCAGAACACACTTCATCGGCTTTAAATTTATTGATGTATCTGATATTAGGTGGGCTTTTAGCACTGTATGTACGATTCATCTATCGCCATTTCAATGACCCACGGTCCGAGGACACCGTTTCCATTATTTTCCCCCTGCTAACCATCGTAACCGTCGGGGTCATTGCAACGATCAAGTCGTCGCTTGCTTTGTCTCTAGGTATGGTGGGTGCATTATCCATTGTCCGATTTCGCACAGCAATTCGCAGGCCTCAGGAGCTTGTCTATTTGTTCCTTTGCATCGCCATTGGTTTAGCATTGGGGGCAGAATTCGTGCTTCTTGCGGTAATCTTGGTAGCCATATCAACACTTTGTGCCATTTGGATGGGTCGGCAGCAAGAACCGGTTGCAATTGAACCTATCGTACTCACAGTCACCGATGAGACCATCGATCCATTAATCGATCATGAAACAGGGGTCACAGCCACAGTAAGTAAATTAGTTGGCGATTTTTCAGTTAACCGAATTGACAGCCAACAAGGGAATTCACAAATTCGCCTTGAACTACGCGGAATTCAACTGGAGGATACATCCGATTTAATCCAACAACTACGTCAGATTTTTCCGCTGGCACGTATTAAAATTCAATAACCTGCTACACTTCTTGGAGTTTATAAACCATGCGTATATTCGTTCACTCTGTCATGGTCTGCTTCTTAGCAACTAACGCTTTTGGCCAGTCACCTCAAGGAACAGATCCAAATGAGCCATTTCGGCCACCATTGGATCCACTTTCATTAAAACTTGATGCCAATAACGATGGTGAGCTTTCAACAGAAGAATTGTCGAAAGCCCCCGCCGTGCTTCAAGCGTTAGATCTGAATAAAGACGGTAAGCTTACGATTGAAGAACTTTTGCCTGGATTCCAGGAAAGACGTCCCGGTTTCGGTCGCCCAGATACCATGGGGGCAGGCAGGGGGCCTAATCGAGTGGAACAAAAGCTGACTGAAAAACATGATGCTGATAAGAACGGATATCTGGACCCTATTGAACGTCAGAAAGCCCTAGCGGAAGTGCAAATTTTTGGGGGAGGGGGAGGTCGTCCCGGAGGTCGTCCCGGAGGTCGTCCCGGGGGTCGTCCCGGGGGTCCCGCAGCGCAGAGCGGTTCCACAGGGCCAAAAGTGTCACCGAATGATGTCAACAATTTTCCTGACTTGTCACTCTACGACTCGACCATTCTCCGAACCATTTTTATTGAGTTTGATACAGACACGTGGGAAGATGAAATGGCTAAGTTCAAGAATACCGATGTTGAAATGCCGGCAACCGTCACCGTCGACGGCACAGAGTATCCGCTGGTCGGTGTCAAATTCCGGGGACAGTCTTCCTTTGGACATGTACCGGCAGGTTCAAAGCGATCTTTGAACCTTTCGATGGACCTTATTGATGGCGACCAAAAGCTATATGGGTATAAGACTCTCAATCTGCTGAACTGTAATGGAGATGCTTCGTTTCTAAGTAGCATCTTATTCTCCCAACTAGCGTCGGATTACCTTCCTACGCCCAAAGCGAATATGGTCAAAGTGGTTATCAACGGCGAGAGCTGGGGCATTTACAGTAACGTTCAACAATTCAACAAGGATTTTCTGAAAGAGTTTTATGGAACGACTGCCGGTGCACGCTGGAAAGTTGCCGGAAGCCCTCAGGCAGATGGTGGACTACGTTATCTGGGTGATGACATCGCTCCCTATCGCCAACGATTTGAAATCAAATCCCGTGACGATGATGATTCCTGGAACGCGTTAATTCATCTCTGCAAAGTACTGAATGAAACACCGATTGAGAACTTACCCACAGCCCTTGAACCCCTTCTCAACGTTGATGGAGTTCTACGATTTCTGGCAATTGACGTGGCAGTGGTCAACAGTGACGGCTACTGGACTCGTGCCAGCGATTATAGTATCTATCTCGACCCGCGGGGAACCTTTCACATCCTGCCTCATGATATGAATGAATCTTTTCGAGGTGGTGGGCCCAAAGGCGAAGGTTTCCCGGGACCGCCTCCTGAACAACTTGGTGCACCAGCAGATGGCTTGCCTCCCGGCGGACAATTCGGTCGGCCTCAGGGGTTTGGTCGCCCCGGTGGTCGTGGACCCGGTGGGCCGGGGCATGGAGGTCCAACCTTGGATCCGCTGGTAGGTTTGGATAGTGAACGAATGCCTTTACGGAGCCGGTTACTCGCAGTTCCTCAGTATCGCAAACTCTATCTACAGTATCTGCGAACCATTGCTGAAAAGAACCTAGCACACAAAAATCTAACCCCCTTAATCGCTCACTATCGAAATCTGGTAGATTCCGAAGTACAAATCGACACACGCAAAATGCTCTCCTACGATGCCTTTGCCAACGCAACAGCTCCGCTGCAGAACAATCAGGCCGCAGCACCCGGCAGCATCAATGAATTCATAGGGCAGCGCCGTGACTTCCTTTTGAAGCATGAAGAAATCAGCGCGGTTGCAGTGTTGGACATCAAACGCCCAACGATTTTAAGGCCCCGCGTAGTTGAGGGGGACACTGGAGTTAAGGTGGCAATAAGTGAATTCCTAGCTTCCAACAAACGAACTAATAAAGACCCCCAGGGCGAATTTGAAGACTGGATTGAACTGGTTAACTACGACAGTACCGACGTCGATTTGTCCGGTATGTTTCTGACTGACGACGACGATCTCTACAAATGGAAGATCCCAGCCAATACGATCATCAAAGCAGGTGGATACCTCATCATCTGGGCCGACGAAGATGGGGGGGACGAAGGGCTGCATGCCAATTTCAAACTCTCCAAAGATGGTGAATCTATCATACTTACCAATCAGGATGTTATTGTGGACCGCCTCAAGTATGGCCCTCAGATATCAGACGTTTCCACTGGTCGTATCGCTGGAGATAACGGAGAAATGAAGAAGTTGAAACCAACGCCAGGCTCCCCCAATCGATTAGTTGACTAAGGTTAACACGGGTAGAATACGTACTGACTTAGTCGGTTCTAATGACGATAAAGCCGCCACCCCGATGCTTCCTCTTTAACAAAAACGGATGAAAACTATGTCACGCTGGATGCTATGTATCGCCATGTGTTTAACGACCGCGGCAACAACGAGTGCGGAGAAAAACGTTTTTCAAACACGCGTGAATTTCCAGCTCAAAGAACATCACGCCTTTACCATGATTCCGCCTAAAGCCGATAAAACAAAGCCCATTCCCTGGATTTGGTATGCTCCTACGCTGGGGCAAGGACTACCCGGAAAACATGAAACCTGGATGTTTACAAAACTGCATGAACACGGAATTGCTATTGCCGGTATCGATGTTGGGGAATCCTATGGTAGCCCTCAGGGCCGCAAGTTGTATCAAGCGCTATATCAAGAACTGACTTCGAACAAGCGTTTCGCTCCCAAGCCCGTTTTGCTCGCCCGCAGTCGAGGTGGTTTAATGCTCTATAGCTGGGCAAATAAACACCCCGAATCCGTAGGTGGGATTGCCGGCATTTACCCGGTCTGTAATTTGACAAGTTATCCCGGAGTCAGTCGGGCCGCGGCTGCCTTTGGACTGACATCGGCACAACTGGAAGAACGATTGCCGCAATTGAATCCCATTGAACAACTAGAGCCACTGGCAAAGGCCAAAGTGCCCATTTTTCACATTCAGGGTGATAGTGACAAAGTTGTTCCGCTAGAGCCTAATTCTAAGTTACTTGCTCAACGCATTACCGCTGCCGGCGGTAATGCCAAGGTGGAAGTCATCAAAGATCAGGGACACAACCTGTGGGAGGGCTGGTTTCATCATGAAGAATTAACGAACTTTATGATTGAACACGCCAAACCCTAGAGCTATCCATTTACACAGAGTGTCTCAATGATGGAGATTACAAAACAACCTGTCGGCCACCAAGGACAATCGTGAAATGCAAAAAGTTGATGTACAAAAGAAACTAGCCGGCTTCTCGGAATATTGGTCTCCCAAAGTAATTGCTGAACTGAACGGGCAGCAGGTTAAGGTTGCCAAGCTGTTGGGAGAATTCGAATGGCATTTCCACACGCAGGAAGATGAACTTTTCTGGGTAATCGAGGGATGCCTCGAAATCCACCTGCGGGACAAAGTGGTTGAGTTGCACCCAGGAGAGCTATTCGTTGTTCCGCGTGGCGTGGAGCACAAACCGGTGGCCAATTCAGAGTGTCAGGTTGTACTGTTTGAACCAGCGGGAACGCTCAATACTGGTAATCTTGTCAATGATCGTACCGTCACAAACCCCGAAGTGATCTGACGCTTCAAATGAATCGCGGTATCTAAATCTTGAACCGCTTTGATAGCCGTATTCCCAATGCTGCAAAACCAGCAGCGATGGTGATGTTATCCACCACTGGCAGATGTTAAAATGATCGACTCGTCAGTCAAACCAACTCGCCAATCCCTTGGATGGACCGTTTTATGAACCCCACGTTAAAGTTATCGTCCCTCTACCGTACGGCAGTTTTTCTGATCACGTTACCGACCCTATTGTGGTCTCAAAATCCTCCCTACGATGTCTTTCCGGAGGCAGACCTACCTTACTACCGAGTCCGCTATGAGGCTTCAGAGCAGCCCGGTAAATTGAGCTTCCCGGTCAACTACACCGTCTGGATCCCGCCGGGCGTAAAAACACTGCGCGGTGTCATTGTCCATCAGCACGGCTGTGGCGAGGGCTCCTGCAAGTCAGGCTTAAGCGGGGCTTTTGACCTGCATTGGCAGGCGTTAGCCAGGAAACACGATTGCGCCCTACTAGCCCCCGCCTACGAGCAACCACAAAAAGCGGACTGCCAACTCTGGTGCGATCCGCGAAACGGATCGGCTGAAACATTTGTGAAATGCCTAGTCGATCTGGGAAATAAATCGGGACACCCGGAGTTAGCCAGCGTTCCCTGGGCCTTGTGGGGACACAGTGGCGGTGGACATTGGGCCGGCGGCATGGTTCTTTTGTACCCGCAACGCGTGGCAGCTGCCTGGCTCCGCTCCGGAGTACCTCTATTGGAACCAAACCCAGATCGACCTTCGATCAAGCCTCACGCGTTGCCCGCCGCAGCTCTGCAGGTACCCGTGATGTGTAACCCCGGCACCAAAGAAGGCGTCACGGTCAAGGATGGTCGCTTCGCACGCGTCTGGCCTGCGAATGAAGTTTTCTTCTACGGCATGCGCGGCAAAGGCGGACTGATCGGAGTATCGGTCGACCCACTGACAGCCCATGAGTGTGGCAACCAACGTTACTTTGCAATTCCCTGGCTCAATGCCTGCCTGCAAATGCGGCTTCCCAAAGTCAGCGGGAAGCCACTCAATGCAATGCCGACTGACAAGGCTTGGTTGGCCAGCCCAACCGGTTTCGAAGCGCACCCCGCTGCAAAATATGACGGTGACCCGTTGAAAGCCGCCTGGTTCCCTAATGCCAACGTAGCTCGCGGCTGGATGCAGTACGTGAAAGACACGGCCGTAGTAGACACGACACCACCACCCGCTCCAACAAACCTGCAAGTCACGGGAAACCAGCTCCGTTGGCAAGTACAGGCTGATCTGGAGAGTGGACTGGCCCACTTCATCATTGAACGGGATGGCCGCTTTCTAGCCAATCTTCCGGAACAAGGCAAGAACCCTTTTGGGCGCCCCCTCTTCCAGAACCTCCTGTACAGTGACACGCCCACACAGCCACTGGCTCCGTTGCAGTTCAGCGACACGAATGCGGAACAGGGAACAAGATACACTTACCGAGTGATTGCAGTGAACACAGTCGGGCTGAAGTCAAAACCGTCCTCAAAATCCACCGTGAACGGAAACAATCGTTGACTCAGAGTAACTACTGCACAAAACGGTCACGCACCGGGATGCCAGAACTAGAGTCTTTCAATAATTTGTAATGCAATATAGACCACTACAATCACCGCCGGAAAAACCAAACTCCGCAAATAGCGTCGACGACGTTCCTTTCGGCGCTGTGTTAGACCTTCATAGCTAAAAACTGTGGCTGGAAGTTCAGCCTTCAATTCACTCGTGTCCTCTGGGATTTCTAGGCCAAGACCATGAAGAACGATCGCTTGACCACATTGCGTACAGGGAACCGATGATTCTTCAAATTGTTCCAAGACCTGCATCTCGTGGTCACATTGATTGCAGCGGATCTCTCGTAATCCCGGCAGTTTGTGGGGAAGCAGCTCAGGGTGACCATAGATATCGTCAAAACCGTCCTCCGAGTAAAACATATGCAGTCCGCCGAGTTAAAAAAGTGATGAATTGATTATAAACATTTTCCTCAAAACACGCTCTAGCATGTGACGTTAGCGACGCGTCAAATCCAGCGTAACGGCATTTTAATAACCAGTGTGTTACAATCAACACCTTGCAGACTGCACGAGGGTAACGACAACCTTGGAAGTGCAGCGATAAGGATCAATATGGAACTCAATCGCCGCAACGTAATGAAGCTCGCAGTCGGTGGTTTGGGATTGAACCTGAATCCTCTGATGTGGCCGCGCCATGCGTTGGGCGATCAGCAGGCGGGTTTAACCGCTGCTCGAATCAAATCATGCATTGTAATTTTCTATTACGGTGGACCAAGTCATCTGGACATGTTCGACACCAAGCCAGACGCACCCAGTAATATTAGAGGCGAGTTCAAGCCGATTTCCACATCGGTCCCAAGTTTGCAAGTGAGTGAACTGCTGCCAGCGCACGCGAAAATCATGCATAAAATTGCGGTCATTCGGAGCATGCACCACACAAATCGCTTACACGATTCGGCGTCAACCGAGTCATTAACAGGCCGCCAGTCGCCCCAGGGTGATCGGGAAGAGTTCGCACCGATCGACCAATTTTATCCGTGTCACGGTGCGAGTGTTTCTTACATGCGGCGCGACATGAACATCGAAGTTCCCCATGCTGCCCTGCCCTGGGTTTTCCACAACGTCGTGGATACACCCTGTCAAGGTGGAGGGTTCTTGGGTTCAATGTATGATCCGTTTCAGATTAACGGGGATTCTGCCAAGGTCAGTTTTCAAGCAGATTTGTTTACCCGACGGGAAAACCTGTCAATTAATAGACTCCAGGAACGACGTACTCTGGCAAAGAAATTAACCGCTGACAATCTTCTCAATTCGTATCAACAACCTCAGGAGTTGGACAAACTCTATACAAGAGCCATGAATCTCATTCAGTCCAAACGTTTAGCAAAGGCGCTGCAGATAGAAGAAGAGCCGTTGGCCGTGCGTGAGAAATACGGCCTTTATCCGCAGGCACCGGACGCAGGCGTTCGAAATGTTGCTGGTTACCAGATGCGCGGACAGAACTTATTACTAGCGCGTCGGTTAGTTGAAGCGGAAGTTCCCTATGTGAATGTATACGATTTCCGTCAACAAGGACAAAACTGGGATTCGCACAGCCAGAATTTCAAAGAACACAAGAATCGGCTGGTACCCCCGATGGATAAGGCCTATGCGGCGTTGATTAACGATTTGGATGAGCGTGGGCTACTCGACTCAACTCTAGTCGTGGCACTTGGCGAATTCGGTCGAACCCCCAAGATAAACGGTAATGCCGGACGAGATCACTGGCCTGATTGTTACAGCCTCACTTTGGCCGGTGGTGGTATCCAGGGGGGTGCGGTTTGGGGCGCGAGTGACAAAATCGGAGCCTACCCTGTTCAGGATGCCGTTACACCGGCAGACCTAGCCGCGACCATTTACTGGCGTTTCGGTATTGATCCCAAAACGATCATCCACGACCAACTCGGTCGCCCCCATCGTTTGGCTGAAGGGGAACCGATCCGTAAGCTGTTTATCTAATCCTGCGGTGACCCGATGAAATATCTACTTACTGTCATCCTGCTGTTGCTGAGTACCGAATGGGGACAGTGCCAGAAACCAACATCCCAACTCCTGCACACTCTCAATGGCCATACTGGCTGGGTCACTACAGTAGCCTACAGTCCCACTGGTAAGCGAATTGTCAGCTGTAGTACGGATAAGACGTTGAAAATCTGGGATGCCAACACCGGCAAATTATTGTAGACACTCAGCGGACATTCCGCCGCTGTCCAGAGTGCCCATTTCAGTCCGGACGGACGCCGGATTGTCAGTGCCAGTCGCGACAACAGCATAAAAATATGGGATGCCCTGACGGGTCGCGAGTTGCTGACTGTCAAGGGACGTCCAAATCGTGTCACCTGCGTTAGTTTCAGCCCAAACGGAAAACAAATCGTCAGTGGAGATGGAGACCATCATGTGAAAGTATGGGCTGGTGAAACGGGAAAAGAACGCCTGACGCTGTCGGGGCATACCGATTATGTCATGAGCGTCTGTTACAGCCCCGACGGAAAAAGGATTGCCAGTGGCAGTCTCGACACGACCGTCAAACTCTGGGATGTCCAAACAGGCCGAGAGTTATTTACCTTGAAAGAACACACGCATTCTGTCTGGAGCGTCGGCTTCCGTCCTGACGGAAAACGAATTGCCAGCGGCAGTTTCGACAAAACCGTGAAAGTATGGGATTCCAAAACCGGCCGAGAGATACTCACCCTCACAGGGCACCGAGCGACCATCACTAGCGTACACTACAGCCCAAATGGAAAACGACTAACCAGTGGTAGCTTCGACAATACTGTTAAGATCTGGGATCCTGAAACGGGTCGTGAGCGACTTACGCTCCGGGGCCACACGGGCACGGTTACCAGCGTAAGTTTCAGTCCCGACGGCAAACAAATCGTCAGCGGCAGCCGCGACAAAACACTGAAGATCTGGAATGCCAGCGAATAAAGAAAATCCATCAGCTGTTTTTAGTTCTAAATAACAGCCAAAACAAAATGACAACAACAATCACGACATAACGTTCCCCATAGAGATTTTTGCCAAACAGCCCCCAGGCCGCGGCTGCCATACCCGAAACCGAAATGGCAACGTGCAGCGGTATATATTTCAGAGTTCCCTGTCGAAACTTCCTCTTGAGATCGAAGAAATATTCCTGTAGGAAAGCCATGGATATCAACACGACTAGCAAAAAATTCCAATAAAACATGTCTTGATTCAAGTCATTCACTCCATAAATCATTCTCGTGACTGGATTACGCCGTGTCGTTCAATCGGTTCTCTGACTATTCGTAATAGGTACTGATAGCGAACACGAACTACAGGCACAGCCACCCCTCAGTTCAAAACAATTCCTTCATAACATTGCCTTGTGGAACTAGGTCTACTGGCCGACCGGTCTGGGTATAATACGTTTTATGATGATCGATCCCCAGACTATGAAAAATCGTCGCAACAATATCATCGGGGACAATATTTGTGCTGTCATCCGGTGCGGTACCGCCGGCATCCGTGCCGCCGATTAATCGTCCAGGCTGCACGCCTCCACCGGTCATCACGCACCAATTGGCGCGGGGAAAGTGATCGCGACCGGCATTCTGGTTGATGATTGGTGTACGTCCAAATTCTCCCATCGCGACAACCAATGTTCGCTCCAGCAACCCTTTAGCCCTGAGCGTCTGGACCGCCGCATCCAAGCCATTGTCTAGTGACGGGATCAGCCGCTTATGCCCGGCGAAGTTGTCGAGATGAGTATCCCAACCAAAATGCGAAACCGTGACAAACGGCACACCAAATTCAATTAGCCGAGTCGCCAATAACATCCCCTGCCCCACGTCATCGCTGGCAAAGAGTTTACGGAGGGATTCCGATTCCTTGCCAACATCAAATGCTTCACGGGTTCTAGCCGACAAGATCATCCTGTCTGCCTGGCTATTGAGCGTGCGGAGTGCCTGTTGCAGCTGAATATTGTTGTTGGAGTTTTTAAAACGATTGTCGATAGACGATAGCAGCTGTTTGCGGCGTTTGAATTTCTCAACCGTAAATCCGTCGAGCAGCGAAATACCGCGCACCTCAAATGGTTGGCCCGCTTGGGGATAATCGTTGGTTTTAAATGCAGAATAAGAATCGCCCAGATAACCAGCATGCCAATCCGAGCGAGGAACGACAACAAATGGCGGTAGCTCGCCATTGCCTGGCATCTCTTTGCTGATGACAGCGCCGATGCTTGGATAACGCAGTGCAGGCGTCGGACGATTGCCACTGGAGATATATTCCTGCGCCTGCGGGTGATCTCCTACGGAGTGATGGATGCCGCGAATCAAAGTATATTGATCAGCGGATGCTGCAAACTTCGGCAAGTGTTCACAGGCGATCAAACCCGGAATTTTAGTTTGAATATGTCCAAAGCTGCCACGTGTCTCCGCTGGCCCCGCGGGTTTCATGTCGAGTGTATCAAGATGGGAGGGACCCCCCAGCAAATTCAAAAAAAGAACCGAATCCGCTTTGGTGACGGACTTCTCATCCGCAATCAACCGCGCCAGACCATGCGGAAGCGCAAGTCCAGCAATGGAAGTGCACCCGATCCTCAGAAGTTCACGTCGCGTTGTCTCGATTTTGTTCATCATTTCGTGCCTGTTAGACCAGAGCATTTCATAATATTAGTGGTTAGTCAGGAATTCCTGTGTGTTTAACAATGCCCATACCAGCCCGCGTAATCCTTCCACCAAATCGTCACTGTCGGCTATATATTGTCGTCCATTTTCCATTTCTGCGGCAGTCGGTCTGCGGCTTAACATCCGCGCGTAGGCTGCCGTCACTAATTCATCTGCCGTAATCGTTGAGCTGTCCGCAACCTGAGTATTGGCTTTGACCAGAATCGCTGCTGAGGTTTCTGAATGAAGACCAATCCCAGTTTGTTGAGCAACTTCTGCTAGCCAGCCGGTTTTTCGTTCGATAAGTTCCAGTAATTCACGATCGTTGCGGATATACAGATTCTGCAGCAGTGTGGGCTGCGCCGTTCGTTCACAATCGCAGTTCGTCGCGCGGGTCGGCTTACCAAATATTGCCAATGCATAGTCAATCGAATTTGGTGAAAGACTCCGCGGATGGGATGTAATCTTACGTTGAGTAGTATCATTTAGGTAGGTCTCATTACGACTTGATTTTGCTGTAGATTGCTCAATCGCGTCCACCAGCACTTCTGCCGGTAGTCGCCGCAGACGACTATAGCTGAAATGACGTTCGTCATGCTGGTTTGTTTCGTTTGTTCGCCAACTCCGCTGATAGGTATCGCTGAGCAGAATTTCTCGATGCAACCATTTCATATCAAAATCATGCCCGCTAAAGCCAGCTGACAAATACTTCATCAGCTTCGCGTTGGATGGCGGATTGCCGGCATTGAGGTCATCGACAGGATTAACCAGTCCAACTCCAAAATAATGATTCCAAACCCGATTTACAAAAGCGGGTGCGAAGAACGGATTATCATCATCGATGAGCCAGCTAAACAGTACTTCACGAGGGTCGTCGAATTGATTTAGGTCAAACGGTTTACCTCCGAGCAGGACGGCCGTATGTTCGGTCGTCCGGGGAGGTTCGATGTACAGTTCAAACCACGGAATCGGCAGACCTTCGGCGGAAACACGGTTGTACATCTGTCGTCTGAGAGCGGCTGTATCGAGTTTTTTCGGAACGCCCAGTCGTGTCATCAATTGGGTTCGTGCATCCTGAGATTCCGGTTCCGTTCCCCACCGAATTCGGGAAAATATCTGACTGAATTGATCGAAATCCTGCTTCGACCATTGGTCAAACGGATGTTTATGACACTGAGCACATTGCAGTCGGACGCCCATAAATACGTAGCTAAAATTAAGGACCTTGTTCTCGGCTGTGTTCAAGTCGGAGCGTGCCCAGTAGTACGGCATCGAATTTCCGGGCAAATTGAAGTCATCTTTGGTTGCCGCTGCCTGATAGGAACTATGCTCCCAAGTGTATTGGTCATAGGTCTGTCCAGGTTCACGACTATCCGCCAAAACAAGGCCGGCAACAATTTCCTTCCATGACGCATTTTGCGCCACTCTGGCGCGCAGCCAGCGTTGCCATTGCAGTGCCGCCGGACTGTTCATGTCCGTAGAGCCGAGGTGTTGTGAGTTGGCACCGGTAACGTCAGCAAGCTTCATTGCCCACCAATCAATATACGCCTCTGATTGCAGCAGTCGCTCAACAAGATCCGCACGCTTGGTTAGGGAAGCATCGTTTGTGAATTCTGTTATCTGAGTCGGCGACGGAAGCGTACCAGCCACGTCAAGCATTGACCGACGCAGGAATTCTTGATCGGTACATACATCGGAGGGGACAATGCCAAGTCGCTTTAATTTTTCCCCAACCAACTCATCCACCCTCGTGCGCCACGGAATGTCTGGATAATTGTCACCAGTTTTATCCGAAACGGGGCGTAATACCGGAACGGCCACAACAGCCCGATCATAGGAAACCACCAGATGCGTATCCCCTTTGGCTTTGTTCGTAACCCGCCCATTTTCGTCAACGATCGCAATTTGATCGTCTAATGTCTCAATCCTCGCTAATGCCGTAACATCCTCGACTAAGCCATTACTCCAGATCGCCGTTACCTGTAGTTGCTGTTCTAGTTTCCCTCTAGAAAAAAAGATCTCTTGCGGCGTGACTTGGCAGGCAAGTAATTCATGCACCTCTGAGTTTCGTTTCGCTCCACTGGAAATCCACCGCTGCAGAAGTCTGAGTTGCCAGCTATCTTCGGCAATACGTCTGCCTCCTTCGTGGTCAATCCCAAGCGTAGGTTTCATGATCAACAAACTATCATCTGGGGATTCTGGAACGACTCGTCCAGCATCTTCGTCGAGCATTGACAAATGATCCGTAGCAAAATCATAACCGAATAGAGAAAGTGAAAAACCACCCTGCCCCTGAAACGAACCATGACATGCTCTGCCGTTACACCCCAGCTTGCCAAGCATCGGAACCACGTGCCTTTGGAAATCTGGGGTTTCATCCGTGGCCTTGCTAAACCTGTGCGCAACCGACTCGTCAATCTTGATGCCATCGAAAATGCCCGAATCACGTTTCGCCTGTTCGATTTTATCCAGCGACTGGCCCCCAATAAACTTTTGGAACGGGCTAAGTCGTTCAGATTTCTCGGGGGTTAAACGTAGTTTTTGACGCAGCTCCGCTGATAGGTTCTGCGGAAGTGTGGCAGTCGTGATATCGGTTCCCCACAGCAACACATGTTTCAGCGAAACAATAACCTGTATTTCCTCAAGGCTGGCTGGAGCGAAAGGGGTCTGATTGAAGCTGAGTTGCTCAAGTCCCTCGAGCGACTCGAACTGGACAAGTCCTTTTCCTGTAACTTTGGTTCCATCCAAATAAATACTCTTCAGCGATTTGATTTCTGCGAGTGTCTCAAAAATCTCATCACTTAGATTGCATTCCTTAAGATGTAGCGTTTCAAGTTTGACAAGGCCTGTTAACGATTTCAGACCAACACCGGTGATTTGTGTTTTGCTCAGCGATAGTATTTTTAGTTCGTTAAGCGTGCTGAGATGGTCAAGGCCAGCATCTGTGACTTGCGTATTATCCAGATAGAGGACTTCCAGTTTGGCAAGCTTACCAATCAACGCCACTGTTGTGTCGGTCGCCTGAGTGTTGGTAAGGATCAACGAGTCCAGATTCGTGAGTTGGGCTATATTTGCGAGGCCGACATCGGTGACTCTTCCCGTAATGACTGAAAGGTAGTCAAGCTGTTTAAAAACGCGGATCTGATCAAGATGCTTATCTTCGACGACCGCCTTACTAAATCGCACAAACCTGACGGTTCCGTCACGATTCTTCTGCAGATTTGAGGAAATACCCTTGAGTGCCGTGATGGCCGCAGCCTGATCCTCCGGAGTTTCACCGATCGGGTCAATTTGTCCCTGCGCTACAAGGGGAACAAATAGCAAAGCGATGATTACGAATTTTTTGGTGACAGCCTGCATTGTGTTTTGGCTCAAGGTTAGATGGACGTTATCATTGTACCCTGTGAAAAATTGACTGCCTAGCGAATCCACCTTTCCGTAAACAATTGAACCTCCGCTTGCCGCCGCCCAAACGAAAAACAGGTTATTGGCAAACTCTGAATCACCGTCCAACCCTGCGCGGCCGTCCTGAGCGTTTGCCCCACTCAACGCTCAATTTCACCACGGGCGAGGTCGATCAATCGGGAGAACACTTTTTCGCCACCGGTTCGTAGCCCGCAGTGCTCATATTCACTCGTATACCAACCCTGCATATTGGGCACAAAATCGATCGTTTCACGGGTGAAACGCGTGTTCACGAACATATCGTTGTAATAAACGGCACAAGCCACCGGCACCTTATTTCGACTCAATACATCCTTATCGTAAAGCTCCGGCCAATCATCAAACGCAGCCAGGATATCAGCCGCTGCTTTCATTTCTCTGAGTTCCCCAATTTCATCAAACATCCAGGGGAAGATCATCTCACCATAAAAAAGGAAGTTCTCATAATCATCGTAATGGCTATAATTCTCTTTCTGGACGGCATCACACGCCCAACCGGTCGCAGCACGCTGGGCATAAATCGCTTCATGCAGTATGGCGAAGATGGGATTGCTGTCAAAACGCAGGCTCGTCTGCACACCTTTTAGAAAGGTATGACTGACGACTTCTTCCCCACCAACCTGAACAAATGCTTCCTCAACCAGATAGTGAAGCGCTTCAGCCGTACCGGCAAACCCAAGTTGCATACCCAACAACTGTACAAGACGGGGCGTCAAACGATCCCCGTTAGGCAGACGTACGTCACACTGCTGCAGGTGTCGGCACAGCTTAACAAGACGCTGCTTGTCCATCGGAAACTTTTCGAAATACTGTCGGTTACGCTCCTCCATGAACGGAAAGGTGCCTTCGTAGATTTCTCTGGCTGTCCGGTCCAGCCCAGGAACGCCCCCAAAAATAAAACACTCTTTCAGACCTTCCGGGTGCAGACTAAGATACGTGGTAGTACACCAACCACCATAACTTTGACCAATCGTCGACCAAGGTTCGTTGGGGCTCATATGAGCACGAATCGCTTCCGCATCGCGGACGATGTTATCAGCGCGGAAATGCTTAAGGTAATCCGCCTGCTCGACGGCGTCTCCTTCGGCGGCAAGGGTTTGATGGCTGACCGGCGTGCTTAAGCCGTTACCACGCGTATCGTACATGAGCACCCGAAATTCGCTCAGTGCACGTTTTAACCAACCCTCTTTTTTAATCGGCAGCGGCGCGCGAAAACCGGGACCGCCCTGTAGAAAAAGCAACAAAGGCTTCTCCTCACTTTTGGGGTCCAAATCGCGGACTTCTCGAACGAACACCTTGATCTTCCGTGCAGCAGGATCGTTATAATCCAACGGCAAAGTAAAGCTGTGATCAATCAGCTCCATGCCCGGGATTCGATAGGGACTGGTGGACTCCATTCAGCGATTTCCTTTCACTCAGTTCATAGGATATTCTTGGTCTTATTTACTTGTACCATTCTCGCTGCCGCATACCAGACATAAAGAAAAAAAGAACCTGTCGATTAGCCGGTCCTTCGAGACGATAATCCTAAGAACACCTAGTTCATTTTTACCCATGATACCCCTACACACCGGATACAAAGTGATCTTTTTTTCCAAATGATTTTGACGGACAGTGGTGAAGTGTGAATAATAAAATCATGGACGATCTGGTAAATGCGTGATTTCCCAACACACCATCAAAGCCCCCCCCCCGATGCATCGCCGCGGACGGAACAATACTCCAAGGTATCATATGAAATGCCCAAAATGCGCAGCGCTGTTGTCCCCCTTGACCACTGCCGACGTAATACTCGATAAATGCCATAGCTGTGACGGAATTTGGCTGGATTATGGTGAATTGAAAAAGCTGAGAGAGTCCGGTACGCAAGGCATCGAGCAGGAGTTGGAAAACCAGTTTGGAAACCCAGCGGCACCGATGCAGAATTTAGATGGCTATCTACGCTGCCCCAGTTGTGAAGACAGCGGACTACGAACGATTTATGTATCCTACGTCAAACCGGTGCGTGTTGACCGCTGCCCGAGTTGTTACGGCATGTGGCTTGAAAAAAACGAACTCGATACACTCCTGTTGGACAAGCAACAATTGGACAACATCAAAGTAGAAAAAAGTCTGAAGGACTTGTTGGTAGGGCTGGTAAAAAAACTGCGTTAACAACTACTCTAAATACTAGGTGCTCGAGAATTAGGCTTTGAGGACTAGCTACTTCGCGGAACCCGCATTTACATAACAAGGCTTTACGGCTGATTGAGCAGTCACAAAGTTGTTTATTGGCTTGTACCGGTTGCAGTACCTTTCTTGCCGTTTTACCATGAGCCTGTAGCCTGCCATGCTGACAGGCTGCAGAACTACTGGAAAACATTTATACAAGAAAGTGAATATCGTGACTCGACTAGCGACCAGGACTCTGTTTTTTATTCTGATAACCGGCAGCATTCTAGCCGCTGACAAGCGACCTAATATTGTATTTATCTTTTCAGATGATCATGCGCCCCATGCGATCGGAGCATATGACGGCTGGCTCAAAGGAGTGAACCCGACTCCAAGTATTGATCAGTTAGCCAGCCAGGGAATGCTGTTTCGCAACAGCTTTTGCACCAATTCGATTTGTGGTCCCAGTCGAGCGGTGATTCAAACAGGAAAGCACAGTCACAAGAATGGCTTTATGAACAACGGAGATAAGTTTAACTGGAACCAGCAGACCTTTCCAAAACTACTTCAAGCGGTAGGGTATCAGACAGCGATCTTTGGAAAATCTCATCTAGCGGGCAAACCGCAGGGATACGATACTTGGACCGTTTTGCCCGGGCAGGGGTTGTATTACAACCCAGATTTAATCACACCACAGGGTCGCACGACGATCCAAGGTTATTGTACGGACATCGTGACGGACATGGGAGTTGAATTCCTCGAAAGTGGACGCGATAAGGATAAACCTTTTCTGTTGATGGTTCAGCACAAGGCTCCCCACCGCTGCTGGATGCCAGCACCACGCCATCTCCATCTCTATGACGATATCGAAATTCCAGAACCGGCGACCTTGTTTGACAAATATGAGGATAATGCACCGCCGGCGCGTTTCCAAGAACTGGAAATCGACCGGCATATGGATCCCCATTATGACCTGTTTCTTGATCTTGTTCCGGATGTACAGCCCGAGGCAATCCAAAAACGTCAGGATCGTTCCGCTTGGGTGAATTTGAAACGTTTTACCCCCGAGCAGCTTAAGGTCTGGCGGGATGCTTGGGATCCCAAAGATAAAGCATTCCATCAGGCGAATTTGGAAGGTGACGATTTAGTGCGCTGGAAATTTCAGCGATATGCGAAAAACTATCTGCGTTGCGTCAAAGGTGTTGACGAAAGTGTCGGACGCCTTGTGAAAACACTTGAAGAACAGGGACTAACAGATAATACGGTTGTTATCTATTGCTCCGATCAGGGGTTCTATATTGGCGACCATGGCTGGTATGACAAACGCTGGATGTATGATGAATCGCTTAAAATGCCCTTTGTAATTAAATGGCCAGACGTGATTAAACCAGGTTCTGTTGATGAACACCTTATTCAGAATATCGACTATGCGGCGACCTTCCTTGATATGGCTGGGGCGGAGATCCCTGAAGACATGCAGGGAGATTCACTCCTTCCGCTACTTAAAGGAGAAGAGGCCGAACAGTGGCGTACTTCGATATACTATCACTACTATGAATTTCCAAGTGTGCACATGGTTCCCCGACATTACGGAATTCGAACCGAGCGATTTAAGTTAATGCACTTTTACGAATTTGGGGAAGAATGGGAACTATATGATCTGGAAAAAGACCCGGACGAACTGAATAATCTGTATGGTAAGCCAAAGTACGCCAAGCGTACAAATGCGTTGAAGATGCAGCTCAGAGATCTGCAGGAGTACTATCAGGATGACAGCGATATCTCTGAAAAACCGGAGCAGTGGCAGCGGGAACAACGGGGGGGGTAAGGCTGGTTGTCAGAACGGGCAGAGATTTCAATGCGGCTCGTTCACCTTAAAGACCGCCATGACCGGATAGTGATCACTGATCGATTCGAGCGGTTTGTCATCTCTCACAATTTCGGCACTTTGGCAACGTTTTGCCAAATCCGGCGATGCCAGGATGAAATCAATACGCTCTAGAAATCCCTCTTGTTTTTCCGGAGTGTTGACATGGCCGAGCACGGTTGTCGGATAGGAAGCTAAGTCCAGCAGGGATTTGTAGGATGGTTGCGGATGCTGCAGGTCAAACTTGTTCCGCACAACATCCTGCAGCGGAGCTTCCATGATTTTGTTCATCACATCAAAATTCCATTTACCATCAACAATAAACCGATCTGCCAGCATTTTATTTTCGTTGCCTGGCCAGCGGTGATCGATCAGCGGTTGTTGCTGGTCAATCCACGATTGATCCGTGCGGCTATGGGCATTAAAGTCGCCCATCAGGATAATCTCACGCCCCTGTTGATCAAGGCGAACGACGAGCTCATAGAGCAGCGTTGCCTCTTTGATTTGCTGTCGACGGGATCCGGGCCAAAGGTGGCAAACAATAACATCCAATCCGGCGGTACGGCAGTGCAAGTACCCATGCCAGAAATTTGCAGTGCGACGTTGGAGAACTTCAATGGGTTGGCGACTGCTCAGGCCGATATTATAGCCACCTCCTTTAAGCGTGGCGGCATAAGGGTGGTTCCATTTCTTAGCAGCGGTCTTGAGACGATCTTCATTCCAGCCCACCAGTTCCTGCCAACCGGCAATGTCGGGAGACTGTTCATTGACCCACTTGATCGCTGTTTCGAACGAAACGTTCCTACGGAAACCGTTAAAGACGTTGTAATTTAGAATCTTGAGCGTGGTTTCGGAATCCGCAGCGTTAAGATGCGTTGCCAACTTCATGGGGCCCAGTAGAATCCAACCGGTCACGAAAAGGGTCACAACATGTCGATACATCCGGGTGTCCTTTGCTCAGGCAATTATTTCTTTGATCACTTTCCCGGCAACATCGGTTAACCGGAAATCACGACCGTTAAGACGGTAGGTCAGCTTCAAATGGTCCAGACCACAAAGTTGCAGAATGGTTGCATGCAGGTCATTAACGCTCACGCGGTTCTCTACTGCGACATTGCCGATTTCATCGGTGGCACCATAATGGACACCTGCTTTTACACCTCCGCCCGCCATCCAATAGGTCATCGCGTGTGGATTGTGATCTCGACCAGTCCCTCCTTTTTGCACGATGGAAAGCCGTCCGAATTCTCCACCCCAAATGACGAGAGTGCTATCGAGCAACCCTCGCTGATCCAGATCCTGCAGTAAAGCTCCGATGGGTTGGTCAGTTTCGCCAGCGAATTGTCCATGATTCTTAGAGATGGAGGTATGGCCATCCCAGCTACGGGCATTTTCCGTTCCACCACTATAGATTTGGATAAATCGTACGCCACGTTCCACCATCCGCCGAGCGACCAGACATTGTTTGGCAAAGTGCTCACATTTTTTGTCACCAACTCCGTAAGCCTTGAGAGTTTCACTTGTTTCTCTCTGGATATCGAGCGCTTCTGGGGCGGCCTGCTGCATGCGATAAGCGAGTTCGAAACTATTGATGCGTGTTTCCAAATCACGCTGTTCGGGGCGATTTTTCTGATGATCCTGATTCAGATCTTTGAGTGTATCCAACAAGGCTCGTTGTTGCGTAATATTTTTATCGCCGGATATCTTTAGGTTATCGATGGGATCACCCTGAGGTTTGAACCATGTCCCCTGATAAATACTGGGCAAAAAACCCGCGCCCCAGTTCTGAGCATAGCCTTTGGGGAGGCCTCGATTCAAAGGGTCAGACATGGTGACAAAAGCAGGTAAATTCTGATTTTCAGTTCCCAACCCATAGGTCACCCATGAACCGAGACTGGGGAAACCCATGCGTTTCATTCCGGTGTTGATCATGAACAACGCGGGGCTGTGGTTATTGGATTCGGTATAACCGGAATGAATGAATGCCATTTTATCGACATGTCGGGCCATCTGGGGAAAGATTTCCGAAACCCACGATCCACTTTCACCATACTGGCGAAATTTGAAGGGAGACTTCATGATGGGCCCCACATTGCCTGTAAAGAAACCGGTATTCTTATCAAAGCCTTCCAGTTCCTGGCCGTCGTGTTTTTCCAACTCCGGCTTATAGTCCCATGTATCAACCTGACTGGGCCCGCCATTCATGAACAACCAAATGACACTCTTTGCCTTGACTGGAAAATGTTGTTGCTTGGTGGAAAAAGGATTGCCCTCGGCAATTGCGGAATTGGATAGTAAACCCTGATCAGCAAGTAGAGCGCTCAGAGCGACCGAGCCCATACCACCCCCACAACTGCGTAGAAGTTGTCGTCTTGTAATGAATTCAGTCATCGTCCGTAGGGTTCCGTTGATTCAAAGGGCTAGTAAATGTAACAGAATTCGTTAAGGCAAATCACTAGTTGGAAGAGGTCAGCAAAGGCAGCCTCCTCAGGGGTGTTGGATCCGCTGTCGGTGTACGATTGGGTTTGTTGCTGCAGAAATGCTAGACTTTTCGCCGTCTCGGATAGGGTTGGTTGCCGACTTAACGTACGTTGATATAGTTGTGTGACCAAACTTGTTAGGTCCTGAGATTCCTTTAGAAATTGTTTAGCCCCGTCTTCACAGTATTTACGGATATGGATGTTATTGAGCAACAACAGCGCCTGAGGGGCAACGATCGTTGTCGGTCGTTGCCCTTGACTGACCAGGGGTTCCGGAACATCAAAAACCTGCAGCATGGGAATGAGTTTACTGCGCTTAATTGTAAAATAGATACTTCGTCGCCGCATGGACTCATCCAGTGTACCAGCGCCAAACATTCTGGAATCCAGTTGTCCCGTAACGTTAAGAATGGAATCCCTCAAGGCCTCCCCTTCGAGTCTGCGGGGACGAAAACGCCAGAGATATTGATTGTCAGGATCCTGCAGCGCATCTGCTTTACGGTAATCTGACGATTGTTGATAGGTATAGCTGGAGAGGATCAATTGGTGGATATACTTCAATTTCCAGTCGTTCTTGATGAGTTGGTTTGCCAACCAATCCAACAGATCGGGGTGACTGGGTGGCTGCCCCTGGTTGCCAAAGTCATTTGTGGAGGCCACGAGACCGCGGCCAAAATGATGATGCCACAATCGATTGACCATCACGCGAGCCAATAAGTTTCCCGCTCCTTGCCGGTGATCGACCATCCAGTTCGCCAGTGCCGTTCGTCGATTCGACGTTTTACTGCCAGTTTGCGGTGCTTGTGACCAGCGATCGATACTGTCTTGCTCAGGGGATAGGACTTGCAGGAAACCCTGAGAGGCCCGCCCTACTTTTTGTTGCACATCACCGCGTTTAAGAAAATGCATTTCCTCGAAGAAATCCTTACCCTGCGTATGATGTCGGATCGGTGTAACTCCTTCGCTGACGATCATAACGGTTTCTGTTTTTGCTGCGGGAGCGGACTTGAGATGTTCCTGCCGTTTAGCTTCCAGTGCCTTCCAGCCCTCATCTTTTGTGCGGTACCAATCCACAGCGGCCTGAAGATCCTCGGCGGTTCGGTCTTGCGGTGATTTTGCGAGTGCAACAAGAACTTCTTCGGAGATAGTATCACCCAGCAGCGGATTATCCGGATCGGAAGAAACGGAGATACGAAAGCGACCCATGATGTGCTTGGTATTCCCGTTAAAGGCGACCGTTATCCTTAAGCGGTGTCCCTGCGGGTCATCTAGTGGTTCGGCAAACGTCACAATAACGGCATGGTCTTTGCCAAACTGTGGATCCACTGCCCAGCCGGATTTCTTATCCTTGTCGATAACGGTTCTGACATGCAAGGAATTCTCATTCTGGTTGAAGGTAGCCCGAGCACTGCTGAATTCAAGATCAGTGAGCACGTTGGGTGTACTCAAAGGGGCTTTCGCCACATGAATATCCGTTAATTGAAAATTACCGTTTACGGCTAGACCGGGTCCTCCGGCTTTAAGAGTCGGATCGGCAAAGGCTTCAATTCGCAATGCCTGCAGGTTTCTTTGATGACTGTGGAATTCAAATGTGAAGGCATCCTGCGGGGGTGCTGTGTCGGATTGGACTTTAAACGATTGATCGGCCTGACGTTGAATGTTGGATCCCTTTTCAGACTGGACATCGAAAAACTTCAGTGTGAACCAACCGGGTGGTTCTTTGGCTTGCGGAGTCTGGCTCCACTCCTCAAATGCGGATCGCAGCTTAGTCTGCTCGTAGTTCTTTACGGCATCGATATAGGGTTGATGCTCCAACGTAAAATGAGCCTGTTGAGCATCGAGATTCGAGGCGTTCATAACGATGGGCTGGTTGGAACGCACGGCGGTTGTAAATGTGGACGTAAACCGATAGTAGTCCGCGGCGGGAATCGGATCAAATTTGTGATCATGGCAGCGCGCACAGCCGATGGTCAGGGCGAGCATCGCCGTGCCGGTCGTAGCCGCCATATCGTCCAGCGCATCATAGCGGGAAGATTCCACTTCGTTGGCAGTAATTTGAGTAGGAAAGACACCTGCGCCGAGAAACCCTGTTGCCATCATTGCCAGTGGATTTTCTGGCGCGAGCTCGTCGCCAGCCAGCTGCCAGCGTGTGAATTGGTCGTAGGACATGTCCTGATTGAGTGCCTTAATGACGAAGTCGCGATAATGAAAGGCAAAGGGGCGATCATAGTCTTGCTCAAACCCATGGCTTTCTGCAAAGCGGGCAACATCCAGCCAATGCCGCGCCCAGCGTTCACCATAATGTGGACTGGCCAATACGTGCTCAATGGTACGGTTGATGATCTGGTCTTGCGGATAACTCAACAACTCCGTGAGCTGACTGCCAGTGGGCGGCATACCCAATGTGTCCAGAAAGATCCGCCGTACGAGTGTATTGGTCTTTGCCGGTTGTGAAAAACGTAACTGCTGGGAGTCGATTCCAGCAGCAATGAAGTGATCGATAGGGTTTTGTGGATCCGGATGTAGATCTTGGCTAAATGCGGTTTGCTGCAATGACTTAAACGCCCAATAGTCTTTTTGTTCCTGACTGATTCGCCGCCGCGTCCAGGCATCCGCAGGTTCATTCATGTCCAACAGCGGACGATCAAAAGCGGCACCCAAATCAATCCATTTAAGGATTGCGGCAACCAAGGTGTCACTCAGTTTACCGCTATTCATCGGCATGGCGGGCTCGATACGGTGATAGAGCATATCAGCGAGATAACTTTCCTGAGCTTTACCTACGGTGAACGAATCTCCGCTTGCTCCTCCCAGCAAAAAGAGTTTGCGTGTCGTGATATTGAATTCACCTTCTGTTTTTTTCCCGCCGTGACATTTAACGCAATGTGATGTCAACGCCTGACGTACAGAGGATTTGAACAGATGCAGACTCTTGGCCATCCGTGCCGCATGCGCCGGATCCGTCTGTTCCGGAGGCTGTCCATGCAGTGGAACCAGACTGATAATACAGAGAACGCCGGAAATCAAATAGGACTTGAACATGAGGATAGTGCAGGATGTTAAAAAGTGGTTATGGTTTTTCTGGAAGATGATAGCCCGTGGTCTTCAGACGGATACGATACAGACTACTGCCTGCCGTAATATACAATAAGCCCGCATTTTCACCTCGACCAAAACCGACATTTGTCGGTAACGGCGTCTCAATAAATCCAATTGCTTTACCCGCGGGGTTATAGATTCCGATTCCTGGTCGTTTTTCGGAACGCTCAGCGACATATAGATTTCCATCCGTATCTACGGTCAGTCCATCTGGACCGTCTTCCGGGGAATAGTCGACCATAGTTTCCCGGTAGGTTGCATTGCCGTCCTTGTCCAGATCATAGGCCATCAGTGCCATCCGGCCCTTGCGCAATGGGACAGCAACCGCGACAGACCCGGCGGCATCGTCGGCCGTTGCAAGTTGTTCGATGCCGGTTGTTCCATTTGCATTGCTGACAACATAAAGCGTTTTCTGATCCGGAGAAATACAAACGCCGTTTGGTTTACCCGCATCGGTGATAATTCTCGTAATCGTTCCGTCCGGATCGACGCGGTAAACTGCCATCACCGGTTGCTCGATCGTTTCGTGCCCCAGATACCGCGGGTCACTAAAGTACATCCGTCCCTTAAGATCAATGGTGACGTCATTGGGCGAGTTTAGTTTACGGCCTTTGTACATTGCAGCAACGATATAGCTCATGCCGGTTTTCATGTCGGTTCGAATAAGCCGTCGGCCCCCGTAGTCGGCACCTTCACAGATAATCATATCGCCCTGGGCATTGAACTTGATTCCATTGGACATGCCACTCGGCGAACGAAAAATGGTTGTCTTACCAGTGGTTGGATCGAATTTCCAGATATGACCGGCATGTATCGAACCGTTTTCCAGCCGCGCCTGATGCGAGAAGGTGATATCGCTGAAATAGACCATACCGTCCGCAGCGACCGCAACACCTTCGGTAAGTGTAATACCGGTGAAGAGTTTTTCGAGGGTTGCATCGCGAGGCACGATTTTACTCTGAGCCAGCAACGGGGATGCCATCGCCAGCAGTAGGAATAGGAGAGTATGGTATTTCATGGTTAGGATTTCTCTGGTCAAATGGATTATCTGAGTTCTTTTATAACGCATTTCGCAGATACTTTCTCTAAAATCATGAGGCTGGATTTATAATAATGCCTCTGCGAAGTCACTTAGTTTAAGATAAAAATATCAGATTTTACGTTAACCGAAAGTCGTTTTGACCTGCAACAAGAACGTCTCCGTTGCCGATCTTGAAAGAATACAGTGCGA
>JABJJO010000080.1 GCA_018660825.1 Planctomycetaceae bacterium
CCCTTTGCTCCAATGGACAATGGCGATTTCATTGCACAGATGGCGCAGTTCTCGTCTGTTTCGGGTATTAATCAGTTGAACGATACGATCGGCGCCATGGCCGGCCAAATTGAACAGTTCCGCATTGCAACCGCATCTAGCATGATGGGGCACTCAGTTCTGGTGCCAGGCGATACTGCACGTGCGGATGAAAATGGCGAAATTCATGGTGTAATGGATCTCGATGGTACATCGATTGCTACACAAGTGACCTATTCCGACGCCGAGACGGGTGCGATGTTGAAAACAGTCGATATGGGCGCACAGGCCAGTGGCTTGGTCGGATTTGCCTGGACCGACCTGCCGGACGCCTACAAAGATGGCTCCAAGGCAGTGAAGGTCGAGGTTAGCGTGAATAAAGGCGAGGGTCCAGAAAACCTTCAGCCCAGCATCTTCTCGCAAGTGATTGGTGCTTCGATGGACGGCCCGAACGGGGGCGTCATGTATGAATTGCCGGATAATGGGCAGGTAAGCGCAGAAGAAGTCCTGCGCTTCCGTATCTGATCAATCTTAAAATCTAAGAGACAATAATAAACTGACGGAGAACTACACATGTCATTCTATACAGCTTTGACCGGCCTTAATGGCTCACAGGCAGATATTTCAGCCAGCTCAAACAATATTGCCAACGTTGGCACCACGGGGTTCAAACGCAGCCGGGCCGAGTTTGGCGATATCTTCGCCACCTCGCCTTTGCAGAACTCATCTTCGTCGATTGGTTCCGGCACAATCATTAAAGGTGTGAAGCAACAGTTTACCCAAGGTAATATTGCCTCCTCACTGAACGCGCTTGACCTTGCGATTTCTGGTCAGGGTTTTTTCTGCCTCAAACCGTCTCTCACCTCTAGCCAGACCGTCTATACTCGTAACGGGTCGTTCAACGTGGACAACAACAGGAACGTTGTTGATAGTTCGGGTCAGTTTCTCCTGACTTACCCAGTGAACGAAGATGGATCTGTAACGGCCAAAGATCTTGACAGCGCGCTGCCTCTGCAACTGCCCGTGACATCGGGTGCGCCTCAGGCGACAAGTAATATTGACCTCGCGGTAAACCTCGATTCTGGCTCGCTAGTGGTGCCGGATCAGGAAGAATTTTCGGGTGGATATGTCTTTGATCCCAACAATCCGAATAGTTTTACAAATTCAACATCGCTCACCATTTTTGATGATTTGGGTAATCCGACTATTGCAACGGTCTATTTCATCAAAACGCAATCCTCTGCGGATGCTCGGGGTGACGGCAACAACAAATTCGATACTCGCTTGGTAATCAATGACACGATTATTGATCCCAATCTTGTTCCGTCGGTGGATGAAGCCGGATCCCAGATTTTCATCGACCGGTTTGGCAAACAAATGACCGAAGTGCCGGATGATAACTTCTTCCTCGAAGGGAAGGGATCGGTTCTTTATAAGCTGGATGACCTCAATCAGCACGTCGATTCAGAGCCAGCCCGCATGACAGGTCAGGCGAGTGCGTTTGATTTTGGTGCGGAAGGCAACAACCTTGTTGAGATTGTCAATGATCCAATGCTGTTCAAAGCGACACGTGAAGCTGGCAACAACGGTAATATTTACTGGGGTAAAGATTTCCTTGCGGTCAGTGTTGATGACGCTGATACACCGGTAAGTATTGACCTGCGCCCCGGTCAATATAATGCGCAAGATCTGGCTGCAGAAGTCGAGCGGGCCATTAACGCCGCCTACGGTGACGACCGCAAACTCCAAGTGCGTTCGAACGTGGATGACAAGTTGACGATTGATCTTTTCTCGCTTGGTGCAACAGGCGCTCTAAGCGGTCTCTCTACGCCAATTTCGGTTGACTTGCTGCAAGAAAGCTATGTGACCCAACAGCGTGGGATTGATGTGGAGGGAGCCTCGCCAGACTTCCTCAATGATGAATTCCTCGCACATTCTCAGCTTCTCATTAACAAAGAGATGAATAACCGTATCGATACTATTCCAGGGGCGTCGGCCAACCAGTTTGCCCGTGCAATCAGTGATCCGATTGTGAACATTCAAGAAAAAACTGAGGTGTTTAAATTCGACTACACTCACCGTGACATAACAATGTCGTCTTTGAACGTATCTGACCCTGGTTTCTCGGTTTCGTTTAGCGAAGGTAAGATTTCAGTGAATGGCACTGCGAGCTTAGCCACTGCCACTGACGTCTCTTTTCAGATTGGAACAGCAGGCGACATGCGTTCGATTACTGCGAGCGTTCCGGGGCCTACAACTGTGGGGGGTCAATTGGTTTATCAAACCGCCGGTCAGATTGCTGGGCATATTAAAGCCGCAATGGACGTTGCATTAGAGCCAGTGCAAATGGGCGTTGCCACACAAACTAAATTGGCAGATGGAACGCCAGACTCTTCTTACGCGGTTGGGTTTAACTCCCAGACAGAAACATTCACGGTTACTGGCGGGGGAGGTGATGTTAGCGAGGGAACTTTACAGTTCATTCTTAATACCTCAGTCGCTCCGATGGACATAAATGTTACAATTGCTGAAGACGACACTGCGACGCAAATTGCAAAGAAGATTGAGACGGCTGTTTCGGCTGAGTGGGGCAAATTAAATACTTTGGGCATCGCCCCATTTGATGATCCCACTAATGATGCCACCGGAGCAACTCTGACTTTGTCTGGTGTGAATAATGCAATACCGTTTCACGCGAAGGATGATAGCATTTCTACTGCGACCACTGGGTCAATTGTGGTGGGTCGTACGGAACCGCGATTTATGATGCACTCTTTCTTTGGAGAAAAGCCAAACCTTACTGTCTATGATAAGCAAACCGAAATTAGGGCTGGTGTGGACATCACTTACCAGGCCAATAACAACATCTTACTGCTGCCAATTGGTGAAAATCATCCAGACATTTCTTACTATGAGGGACGTGCCGAGCAAAAGATTATGCTGGCGGGTACCTTCAGCGGTCAGGGCAATGTTCTTAATGGTAGAGAACTAAAAATAGACAGTGTCGCTGATGGATTTGTGCGGATCAATACCAGTGGTATGGGATTTCCGGAAGCGGACTTTGAAATAACTGCGACCAACGCGTTTATTTTGTCGGATGAATCGTCCCATGTTGAAGCCTTTTTTGAGGGAGCAGGTATTGCACCAGAGGGTTCAGCTATCAACTTCAACAATAAGCGGATCGTTATGCGAGAAAAGCCGGAAGTGGGTCACGGTTATTCAGATGCTGATATTAAGGCGCTTACGGCGCTTAACATGCGAGATTTCTCGGCTAAGACAACTGCCGTACTTACACCGAGCGCAATCGCTCTGGATGGTGGAAATACGGCCACTGCGGTCACTTTAACGTTGGATGGTGGCAAAATAGATGTTGCGGTTGCTGGAGGCGGTGTGACTGGCGGTACTAATCTAGAATTTAATTTGACTATGCCAGATGGAAGCGCGCAAAATGTCGTTGCCACTGTTGCACTTGGCGATGATGACGCCGCCGTTACCACAGCTATTGAAGCAGCAATGGCTGCTTCTACCGGCAACTATTCCCTCTTGGGGGGATCAATGGGTGACTTGAATGGTGATGGAGCTGCGAATACTAAGGTTACGGTACGCAGTGATGCCGGCGCAGCAGAATCCGATATGTCATTTTCTTTCTCAGGATCGTCAATTGGCAATAGTATTGGGTTGACTGTGGATTGGGAGGGGACAACCACTAATGCCACCACGGTTCAATTCAAGATCGACTCTTTGTTCGGTTCTGATGTCAACGTCGACTTGGACATTGCGGCTGGCCTCGCAACTTCAGCGGATGTGGCTGAAGCAATCTATGATCAACTCGTAGACGCAGGCTTAAATACTATGACTGATAACGGTGACACATACACGCTCACTCGGAGCAATAGCACTCTGATGTGGGCCCACACCCAGACTTCCATTTTTACCAATATCGACACTCAAATTGACACAACCAACAGATTGCAAACATTGACGGACTTTGGGTTGACCACTTTGTCGACTAACATCTCGGATAATTGGGTGGATGAGTTGGACCCACCGGTGTCCATCGAGTATGACAACTTCAATCAGGCGTTCAAATTTGGTGTGAACCACACCCAG
>JABJJO010000092.1 GCA_018660825.1 Planctomycetaceae bacterium
AACACTTTGAAGTAACAAAACTTACAGCGTTTTCTACAAAATGGTATGTGTAGGTAGAGTCCCAACGGAGAATCGTTGGGAGTGGATGCCAACGCGGTCTTAATTTCACCTAGCTCATCGCTTGACCATTGGGAGAAGGGAGGATAGTTAGAGATGAAATAACTGCCAACGGATGTTTCTGTGGATTCGGTCATAGTCTTGATTGATACCTATTTGCCGTTAGGTACTGCCAGTGGTTCACGAACAAAGGGACTGGAAAACATTGGGAGGACATCATTTCTTCCCAAAACAGTATACCTTACCATCTCCGCTAGCGATAACGAGGCGTTGTTCTGCGACTGCAGGAGCCGCCGAGAAATCACCTCCCGCTTCATATTGCCAAACTTGCTTACCTGTCTTTAGATTAAACGCGTGGATGCGGCCGTCGGAACTTCCCACAAACACTCGGTTTCCGACAATGACGGGCGAGGCATCGACGCGACCATTCGCTTTGAATTGCCATAGTTCCTTGCCCGTTTTGGTGTTAAAAGCTTGTACCAATCGGTTACGACCGCCGATGATCAAAATGTCATCTTTCAGGGCGACACTGCTGCGGTAAGGCATCGCAGATTCTTCGCTTGTGTAGTGCCAATTGACTTCAGATTTTCTCCAGTTGATTGAGTAGATTGAGGCCCCTTCGGTTCCGAAAAAGACATGATCGCCTACGACTGCAGGAGTCGAACCAGTAGGCCCATCGAGTTCGACGGCAGATATCTTTTCCCCTTTTGCTAAGTCAATGATGTGCAGCTTCGCATCGCAACCAGCAACAAATGTGCGGTCGCCAACGACAGTCGGTGAACAACGAATCTGATCAGCGAGCTCATGCTTCCAGGTGATTTTTCCAGATGTGGCATTGATGCAGTATAGCGTGGCATCTTGGGAACCTACGAGCACGTTGTCTTTGTAAAAATTTGCGGATGAGCTGACTTCGGCACCGGTTTCATATTTCCATATAAGTGAGCCGTCTTTGGTGTTGAAGCAGTAGAAGACACCGTCGTAGTCACCGAGGTAAATGTTGCCATTTAAGTAGGCGGGAGATGAAACAAATCCACTTTCAATAGTGGTTTTCCAAATGACTTTACCTGTTGTTAGGTTCAGTGCTACCAAAGCGCCGTCGAGGTCACCAATATAGACGACACCATCGACGATTGCGGCAGTCACTTCAAACGCGCCTGCAGGCACTTCATACTTCCATAGCAGCACAGGTTTTTCTGGAAGCGTGGTGTTCGCCACTCCTTGTGAGAGAGCATTGCCACGAAAATACGTCCAGCGATCTATTCCGACGGCCGGTTTAGCTGCCGCAGAATTTGGTTGTTGGTCTCCGGCAACGGCTGGGGCGCCCACTTGCTGCGGCGGAGTTAATACCGGTTGAGGCGGTTCTGCCCTTGTCGAAAAAGCTAGTGCACTGAGTAACACGGCTACCGCCCAAATCCCTGTAATCGCGTTTTTCTTTTTGATCGTCATAGAACTATTTCCGTCCTTCAATGTTATCAGGATGTAGGAATTCCGCACACGGTAGGCTGTTATCTAGCTACACTGCCATTGTTAACGCAACACAGTTAAACAACAGTTCAAAAGGCTTGTTGATAAAGAGCAAGCAAGTCTTCTGCTTCTACTGTACGGGGGTTAAACTGTGCTGTCCACTGTTTTGCCGCATCTGCTGCGAGCATTGTTAGTTGGCCAGCGTTTACCCCTTGGGGTTCTAGGCGAGTTGCGAGTCCCGAGCGTTGTGTGATTTCTGCGATAAATGTGGCGAGAGCCTCGGAATCGTCTCCGGAAACAGCATTTGTGGCTGAGGCTAGTTGGCAATATTGAGATTCCATCGACTGCGCGTTGAATCGAATGACATGGGGCAACATACTTGCGACGGCTTGCCCATGGACAACATTAAAATGGGCAGTCAGCGGGTTTGCCAGTGCATGTGCGGCTCCTAGCATCGAATTTTCGATAGCAAGTCCTGCGAGACAAGCCCCTAGTTGCATCGCAGAACGAGCTTCTAAATCGTTTGGATTATCGATGACTTTGATGAAGTTTACTGACAATAGCTCCCATGCGCGGCGACTATAATCCATCGACAATTCAGTGCGTTTTGTTGTGACATAAGTTTCTAGTGCATGTGCTAGGGCATCAATGCCGGTAAGTGCTGTGACCTGGGGAGGTTGTGTGAGCGTAAGTTCTGGGTCGAGGATGGCAAGTTTGCAAATTGCTTTTTTGTCACCGCAAGCCATTTTGGTGTGAGTTTTCGCATCGGATATTAGTGCAAATGATTGAGTTTCGCTCCCCGTTCCAGCGGTCGTGGGAATAGCAATCATTGGCAACATCGGTTCAGTCGCTTTTCCAATTCCCCAGTAGTCTTGCATTTGACCACCACCGCAATAGAGGAAGTTGATTCCCTTGGCACAATCCATCGAACTGCCACCACCAAGACCGATAAGTAAATCGGGTTGGAATTCGTGGGCAATCTCGACGCCTCGCTGAACATCATCCGTTGAAGGATTTTCATGCACATCGGTAAACAACTGGGTTTGAATTCCGGCATGTTGCAGATAATCGATGGCTCTTTGCGGGTGTCCAGTAGCGACAATTCCCGGGTCACTAACAATCAAAGCTCGGCAACAACTCCACGAACTCGCATAGGCACCGATTTGATCGAGCGTGCCTGGTTCATGCAAGATGAGGGTTGGACAATTCAGATCGAGCAATGTCATGATATTGAAAACTTTCGAGACGACTTTAATGTATCGGCTGGGGACTGCTTCGAGATACTGCCCATAGATGAACACATTCTGCGTCGTGGGTGTGCGTTAACCGAGCAATTCTTCGGGAACTTGGAATGCTCGATTACGAAACAAGAAATCAATAATATTGCCTTCGTGCGGCTGTAGCCAATTCAATTTTGTGGTTGCAATTGGGCCGATGTTCAGACGGTCGATATGTATAGCATTCATTGCTTGCTGAATGAGACTCTCATCGTTTGTAATGACGGTGCCAACAAGTGTTTCACCTATGCTGGAAAGCATTTTGTCCTGTTCACATTTAACGACTGTCGAGAAGGGGAACATGTATTCCTTTTTCGCGATTTCGTTTTCAGGGCTTTCACAGTGAACAATGATTGGACGCAGGTAGCCACAAAGTTCTTTCTCGACTAAACGAGCACCAGAGGGCTCGGTGCAGTGGGTGACGCCATCTTCAGCAAAATCAGCTTCGATCATTTCCCAGATTGAATTTGCCATGCCGGGGATCGTGAAGGCCGCTAGTCCAGCTTCTGGGTCTTGTGGCGGTAACGCTTCAATGGGGCCAAGTCGCTCAGCGATTGCGGCAGCGATTTCTTCGGTATGGCGTGACGCCCATACGCCCGAGCAATTGATACATCCGCGACCGCTGTTGACATAGATACTCTCAACGATGAGATCGATATATTCTTCCCAGTTATCGACGCAATCGTCGCCGATAAGAATTTTGGAGAACCCTGGTCCGTGGGCTTGGACTTTAGGGTTGCCTTTATAGTTGTTAACGGTTGCAGTCCCGCCAAAAATCATGGCACGGTCACAAGCGCCTAATACGGCGGCTCCGGCTTCAATGCCACCGGGATACAAGCACCAGATTTCGCGGGGGATACCAGCAGCTTCGTAGGCGGCAAACATCCGGTAAGGTGTCCATGGTTCTTGGGGTCCTGGTTTCAATACCAATCCCATTTGTAAGGGAACAACGGGTAACCAAAGTGTATGGACCCCTGGCGAGTTAGACGGCAGAACGGCACCAAGGACAGGAGTTTGAGCTTGATAACTGATAGGGATTCCACGATCTTCTTTACCCCAGCCGTTGGATAGGATATCTAGGGGAAGCCCGCGCGTCAGCGCGTCGAGGATACGATCCATGTTGTTTAGTACAAATGAGTTCTTCGACATTCCAAGTTCAACCATGTGTTCGGGTAACCCGGTTGAAGCGGATTGTTGATGAATGAAATCCTGAGGAGATTGTTCACCGTCGCCTAGAGGGAGTGTGGCGTCGACGAAGAACTCGCCCGCCTTCCCCACCATTTCAATGAGTTGTTCGATGGAAAATTGCTTGAGAATCTCACGGGCTTTGCCAGCCTTGCGTAGATCTCGTTGAATAATGCCGCCATTGGCTTGGCTGACATTGGCAATGGCTTCACCGGTTGCGAAGTGTAAGACTTCTTGCTTGTCCAGTGAATCGTATTCTTCTCCCCAACGGATTACGGGAATATTGAGCACGGAAATCTCCTTGTTATGGTTTTAGTACGCGTTGTGCTGTTTGATTATGTAGGGTTGTTTAGCGGGTCAATTGATTGGAACACATTAAGCTTAGTACACGCCGACGGTGGTGCTCGTAGCAAACACGTGATAGGGTCGCACGCCCGAGACGCCATCCCAAGGGAATGTTTCAAATGGTTTTTCTCGTTCGCCTTCATCTCTTTCAAGGAACCCGGGAATAAAAAGTTCTTTTGTTAATGTTGTCAGTTTGACGCGGCCTGTATCGCCATATGCGACAGGAGTGTTCGGGTCTTCAAATTCGACGACTTCAGTAACGGCTCGAGGTTGGGGAGCATGGTAACTGATTTTATAATTATCTGCGGCGGTGACGGGTTTGCTGCAGGCGAGACCCATGAGGGTATTGCCGTAGGTCGGAGTCATGTAGATTCCACTTTTTTCTGGTGGACCGCCAAATAGTTCTTCTACGCAATAGCGAGTCCATTGAGGGGTGAATTCCGTCCCACCAGAGAAAATGCCAGTGACTCCGATTTCTTTTAAGCTTGTGCCTCGGTCTTCTAATGCAAGTGCAAGTTGGTCGAGTAGTTTGGGAGTGGCAAACAGGCATTTGATTTCATGACCAGCGGTGAGGATGGTAATTGCTTGGTCGATACAATGTTTTTTGTATTCCTCGAGGTGCTCCATCCAGCCTTTTTTAATGAGTTTGACAACCCAGCGTGGATCTAGGTCGATGCAGAAACAAATGCCGCCACGATGTTGGCATAGATGTTCTACGGCCAAGCGGAGACGGCGAGGTCCTGATGGGCCGAGCATCATCCAATTGCCACCGCGTGGAAAATATTCGTCAGGCAGCGTTTCGCTGAACATTTCATAATCGATGCGGAAGTCGTCCATTACCACTCGGCTTTTAGGAATACCTGTTGTACCGCCCGTTTCAAAAACGTAGGTTGGTTTGTCTTCTAATGCTTTGGGTACCCATCGTCGGACTGGACCGCCACGCAACCAATCGTCTTCAAACAGCGGAAATTTGCGTAGATCTTCGTAATTTTTAATTTCCGAGAGTGGGTCGAAGTTGAGCTCGGTTTTTTTTTCTAGCCAAAAAGGACAACCCGTGGATTCATGGAAGTGCCACTGGACGGTTTCATAGGTGTGGGCGTCGAGTCGTTCTTTAGCTGTTGTGACAAGTTGATCAAGCTGATCTTGCGGGGCGTCGCTCATGAAGTTGCTTCTTTGTGATTCAGAGGATAAATGGGGTGGGAAGGGCATTGTAAAGAACGCCTATGCTTAACATCAAAAATACCCCAAAACCCCCCCCGTGGCAACTGTAGGTGCGACTGGGGTCGCTCGCGTTCTTCCTCCCATACCCACGGCCCCAATAAAACACCTTGCTCTTTTTTCGTCTGCTGTAAACAATGGAAGTAGTCTACGCGTTTTATAATATTGTAAGGGACATAATTGATGGCATCCGATTCACAAGACAACCCGCTACAAGCGGCGTTTAGTAGTATTGATGTAACGGCAAGTACCGGTTCGCCGGATACTGGCGCTGCGGATGTCAATACATTGTTAGCTGGGTTAATGCGACGAATGATTACTGAACAGGAAACATCAAATACGTTGCTCAAAGAGTTGATCGGTCAGATGCAAGCGCAGCAGCGTGGGCGGGCTGATGAGTTAGGCAAATGGAAAAAAGCGAATCCCGTACTGGCGAATCGATGCCGAGTAGCGGCGGAGACGCTGAGTGATGTTCAGAATGAGTTTTTAATGGGGCTCACCGCAGAGGTGGAGGATAGTGAAGACACACTGCGTGATAGTGATTACATGTTGCAAGAATTCGTCGATCGCTATGGCCCGCGACTCGCACATCTAAATGGTGTACTACAAGTTCTTAGTCAGCTTGCTGCAAATGATTCATGATCGTTGAATTAGTTAAGACCCAAACCCGTGATGGCGTGCGGCTTGATGGAGTTATTACTCGTGAGAGTGTGCTTGCGGCTAATGCTGTGGCTTCAGACTCGAAGCCGACAGGATTAATTGTCTGCTTGCATGGTGTCGGTAGTAATTTCTATGGCAGTACGATGATGAATGTCTTGGCCGAGGGCTTACATACCGAGCAATGGGATGTGCTGAGAGTGAACACTCGAGGGCATGATTACTGTTATGTTGGGTCCTTCAAGATGGGAGCACGTCGTTTCGGATCCGGTTATGAAACCGTTGCTGATTGTGTACAGGATATTACCGCTTGGGTTCAATGGGCCGAGCAGGCAGGGTACGAGCGAGTGGTGTTGCTGGGCCATAGTTTGGGCGCGATCAAGACGGTGTTTAGTCAATCTCAAGAGACGCCGGACTTAGTGGTTGCAGTGCTGGCGATCTCACCACCGAGGTTAGAGCATGAAATTTTTCTAGTGGGTGAGCGATCAGGTGAGTTTCGGGCTTCTTTTAGCGCCGCAGAAGATTTGATCGCCAAAGGATTAGCGGACGAATTAGTTGATGTGACCTTTCCCTTTCCATTGTTGATTACAGCAGCGTCCTATGTTGATAAATATGGCTCACAAGATCGATACAATATTGTTAAGTTAGTCGAGCATCTGAAGGTACCCACGCACTTCATATATGGCGGATCCGAATTGACCGACGGCAATACCGCTTTTGCCGGACTCGCCGATATCTTGGTCGACAAAGTGCGAGACTCTGAGTTGGACGACTTAGTGTCGGTCGAAGTGATCGCTGGAGCAGACCATCTATATATGCGGCATCTTGATGTCCTATTGGCGAGCGCTCAACGATTTGTTGATGCTTTGTAATCACGCCCGCGACAATCCCATCGCCATTTACGTAGCTTAGCGACTTAAATCGCATATTCGCATCAAGTTGGAGTGATGGTTATACCGAATTACCCGATGAAACTGATTTGTCATTGGTGTTAAACCAGGTGATATAGGGATGCCTGCCAGTTTCTGATTGGTAAAGCAGGCAGAGTAGATAAATAGGGTTTAGGGGTGATTGGTTAGTGTCTGAGCAAGAAGCACAAGTATCTTTGGGATTTATCACCGTCGTGGATCACGATGAATTGGGCTGTATTGGTGGATATCTCATATTAAATCTGGGTGGCCGACCTTTGGAGTTTCATTGCACGGCTCCTGTCCGTGCGAATCGTGCTCAGCAGATTCTGTATGGAGTATCGCTGAAGCCTTTTTTGTATGGTGAGCTAGTTGGTCGTTCATTAGTAGAGAAGGGGCTTGAAACGCCGATTGCGATTCTTGCAAATCAGCCGGAATTGAATTCGTTGCAATCCTTTATAGATGTACCCTTAATTCAGGTGGGTGATGTTGAGCGTGCACAATCAGCTGTGATGCATGATTTGCAGATATTCATGGAAACGATCCCGATTGACGAGCCATTTGGTCGCATAACAGATGCCATTGAAGAAGCTCGTCGAGGGGCACGTGCAGCGTAACGGTTCGGTAGTTTAAGGTCAGGAAAGGGGGGAGTGATGGTTGGAATGTTGCCACAGCGGCGTAAACAAAGTACTAGCCCTGAGCTGCGTCCGCACAGGGGTGCTGAGAATTCCGCCGCTGCTCGTCCGGAAGTTGTATCGTGGCAAAATAGACCGGTTGCTGCTGCTATGCGAGCAGGGGTGCATTCATTGCTGCCGCGTGTGGATTTTTATACGACTGGGTGGCAAACGGCACTCAAGCGAACCCCTGAGATTCAATCACTTGAAATGCCTTGGAACGTGAAAGTTCCCAACGTTGTGACGTTTAGCATGGATATGGCTGACGTCCGTGTGCTAGGTTTCCGTTTTCCGGAATCTGCGACATGGAATTCATTTTCAAACACGCATAATTCCTCCGGCGATGTTGAAGAAAATTCAGGCGAAAGCGTTGACCAAGCAGCACGGCTTCAAGTGAAGCCGCGGATTCGCAAAGGCCAGCGGCCCACTCGGATGCTACCGCCGCAAGACGTCATTAAATTAGAAGATCGATTGTATTATCTGCTGCAACCACCGCTTGAATCACTAGCGCATGGTGCTTCACTACGATTTCCATTTGAGCCCTTTCCTTATCAGTATGAAGGTGTGGCTTTCTTGTATCCTCGGTTTTCGGCCATTCTGGCGGATGAGATGGGGTTAGGTAAAACGATGCAAGCGATAACGACAATTCGCATGTTGTTGTTTTCCAGCGAGATCCGCAATGTGTTATTAGTTTGCCCCAAACCACTCGTGAGCAATTGGAAACGCGAGTTTGCGTTATGGGCGCCTGAAATACCGGTCATGGTTGTCGAGGGAGATTCGGCAAAACGTGATTGGCAATGGCAACAAACCTCCGCAGCAGTCACCATTGCAAATTATGAGCTTATACTGCGGGACTATGAGTCGATCGTGCGCGATGATACCCAGTTTGATCTAATGGTGCTTGACGAAGCCCAACGAATCAAGAATCGTTCCAGTTCAACTAGTAAAGTGATCCGCAGAATTCCCCGAGGTCGTAGTTGGGCATTAACAGGTACGCCGGTGGAAAATAGTTGTGATGATTTAGTCGGTATTTTTGAGTTTTTGTCGCCAGGTTATCTCTATCCTGGCATTGAACCCCACCGAGCTGCTGAACTTGTGGGCGATTATGTGTTGCGTCGAACGAAGGATGTGGTCATGACGGATATGCCACCGATCATGAATCGCGATGCCGAGTTGCAGTTGACTGAACAGCAGTGGGAGCGATATCGGATTGCGGAGACAGATGGAGTAATGAAGCTGAATCAAATGGGGGACAGCGTGACGATTCAGCATGTTTTTGAGTTGGTGTTACGGCTCAAGCAGATTTGCAATTTTGATCCTGTTACCGGAGCAAGTGCTAAATTGGATCGACTTGAAGCCGATATTGAAGAGGTGGCGGCCAGTGGTAAGAAAGCGATCGTGTTTAGCCAATGGGTCAAGACCCTGGAGCAAATCTCAGAACGGTTAGATCGGTTTGGCCCCTTACAGTATCACGGAGGGATTGCCTCGAAGAAACGAGATGCAATTCTTGACCGATTTGAAAATGACCCCGATCATTCCGTGATTTTAATGAGCTATGGTGCAGGTGCTGTAGGGCTGAATTTGCAGTTTTGTGAATACGTCTTTTTGTTTGATCGGTGGTGGAACCCAGCCGTGGAAGATCAGGCAATCAATCGAGCTCATCGTATTGGAGCGGTGGGTACGGTCACAGTTACACGGATGTTGAGTGTAGGAACAATTGAAGAACGAATACATTCGGTGCTTGAAGCAAAACGTGAATTGTTCGACACGATATTTTCAAGTACTAAGAAACCCGCGAGTGCGGGTTTAACACAAGAGGATATTTTTGGGCTGTTCGATTTACGTTTACCTGGACTCAGTTAACAAAAACAAGTAATAAAACGGCCCATAATATTTGTTTATATGGTCAGATAGACGCCAAATCGCTATAGCGTTGCAAAGCGTTGATTGGGTAGAATCGGCTACAAATATACTGCGCACAGAGTCTATCACGGCTGCTTTTTGAGCGGTCGGCATTGATGGATTATGCCGTGGAAATATTAGATGCGTTAATATATAGAGACTAATTTAAGGAACGTCAGAAGATCAAAACTGTTTGTGTATTTGACCGTTGACCGCTGTGGCAACGCAGATCAGCGGATCACTTGATCCAACAGTTCAATGATCGTTATCGTCATACGTGGTGTAAACCACTATGCTTGCGGTCATAACAGGCCTTATGGGGGGGTGTAGTACCCCCCGACGGCATTTGCACGAAAACCTTAAAAAACTATAATTGACGGGTTCCAATAGAATTGCACTTAAGGGTCTGTATTTACAACCTTTTATTGTAATTTGAATTTACGCAAATTCGAGTTCCTAAAAGCGCTTGATTTGTTGATTGCAGCGATGTGATATTTACTTTGATTTAGCTGGTTAATGAGGATTGAGACACATGTCTGATCTAAAACCCAGCAGTAACTCGATATCGAGGGATAGTAAATGACGATAGGAAAAAATCGTCGTGACTCCTTGCTCCGCAAGGGGAAGCACATGTTAAGAAATAAAAATCAGGACAAGC
>JABJJO010000025.1 GCA_018660825.1 Planctomycetaceae bacterium
AATGCCCACTTTGAGTCTGAATAGTCAAAGTGGATGACTTTCTTGCCGTTAAGCCAGTGTTGAATGACCGTGCCTTTACAGACGATTCGTCCTTTGTTCCACTCGCCGACGGGTTTTGTTGCGTCGTGCGATGGAGCCATGCAAAAGTAGAGCGATGCGGCACTCGTACGTGGATTCTTACCATCGGCATGAACACTGTTGTCGAGAATCTGGTACTCGTACTGCCCCGGACGATAGTAGACACCGCTGTTGCTACCTTTGGCGACCTTCCACTGGAATCGCAATTCGAAGTCGTCGGGAATTTTTTTCGCCTTGTAAACGAGGCTGCCCCCTTGACCCTCGCGAGTGATCGCTCCATCTTCAACTTTCCAGTTGCCTTTATGTTCCCAGCCAGCGCCGAGGCTCTTGCCATCAAAGAGCGATTCAAAACCAGCCGTTGATTCTGCCTCGGTGAGTGAATTCACATTTCCCGCGATCGACAGTTGTCCGGTTAATATTGCGACAGAGAACACAACTGCTACGACAAGTTGCTTCGTCATAATGATGAGCCTTTCTTAATGGAGTATTGATAAATTAAGTACGACGTTATCTATCAATTTTGGGATTGAACGTGTCTGGCTAACGGAGATCCGAGCACCTTTAACCAAGTTCGATTGTAGTAAAAATTTCCAGCGGACAAATACCTCCTAGCAAGTTTGTAAGTATTTTCTGCTCCTTAATCCTGAGCGGCCACTCTTTCTCTGTTCTGATTGTTGTGGTGGACCTCCACGTCTGAGGACACAAACCGTTTTCATGACCGTAAGAACCAATTCAATCTATTGATCACGTTCACCCTTGAGATCGTAACGAGATATTCTTCTGCGAAACTGACGTAGAAAACCTATGGTGGATCCGACTAACAAAAATATCGTTAACGTATAGGGTCGTGGTATCCGTTGTGTCATCACAATGAAATACATACACACAGCAAAGACGCCAGCAATAGGGATCGCGATCAAGATAGACCGAAACTTACCCAACAGGGAATATAAAACAAGAACGATACAAATGAGGGCAAGTAACAAGAAAATCGCCCAGTGAAGTGCATTACCCATGACGGTTCCCAAAAATTCGCAACAGAATAAAAAAACATTTCGTCTTGCCATTACGGCAGCGAGAGTTGCAGAGGTCGAGGATGACTACGGAACTAATCCAACTCACGAACGACACGAAAACCGAAGTTGCCGCGACGGTGAGCAGCGACGCCCCTACTACGGTAAGCGGAACGAGCGAGACTCGCGTTGCCGTACCACGACCCACCCCGCAAAACACGGTCAGTGCCGGAATTCGGACCCGGTGGATCTTGTGCGGGCGACAGTTTGTAGTAACCATCTACGTAATAATCGTGGCACCATTCAAAAACATTGCCGTGCATGTCGTACAGCCCAAACGCGTTGGGCTTTTTTAATTCAACTTGATGAGCATACTTCTCATCAATACCCGATGTGTTTTCATCGTACCAAGCGTAATCACCAAGTACCTTTTCATCGTCGCCAAAGCTCCACCGTGTTTCTGTCCCTGCCCGACAGGCATACTCCCATTCCGCTTCGGTTGGCAAGCGGTACGTCTTGCCTTCTCGTTCGCTAAGCTTTTCGCAATACGCAACCGCATTATCCCAACTTACATACGTCGCCGGATACAACGAACCCGCAGAAACCCAAGATTTTTCTAAAAACCAACCCATCCAAGGATCAGTTCCCATAATCGCTTTCCACTGGAACTGTGTAACCGCAGTGGTTTGCATGTAAAACGCTTTACTGATTTCTACCGTGTGCTGGTGTTCACCTCCGTACCTATCAGGTTCGTCTATTGGTGAACCCATCAGGAATGTACCCGCTGGGGTAAATTTGAGAGTCATGCCAATCGAATTACTTATTGGTGCAGCGGTCCTCAACCGCAAGCCCTCCCTATTATCTGGGTCTAAAGCAAGCACTGCTTTCCAATCACCCTTACCTAATGCAGTAGTAACTTTAGCCGCCTTTTCTGAAGCCGCCTTTTCCGCAGCTTCATTTTCTGTAGCATCCTGCAACTGCAACCCTTCACTGTTGCCTGGGTCTAACGCAAGCGTTGCTTTCCAATCTCCCTTAGCTAATGCTGCACTTACAGCAGCGGCTTTTTCTGCAGCAGCCTGCAACCGTAACCCTTCGCTATTACTTGGGTCTAAAGCAAGAACTGCGTTCCAATCACCCTTAGCTAATGCAGAGGTTACTGCAGCAGCCGTTTCTGTAGCTTGTTGCTTCAACTCCGTTTGGCGACCGCCACACTCGCCGCAGATCTTGTCCCAGACTGCCATTTCAATATCACAACCCAGACAAACAGTGCGTAATGATTCGGCACATTCACCGCAGAACTTACGGTTATCGGAATTGACTGCATTGCAGGCGGGACAAACTCCCGAAGTCAACTCTTTTACGGGTGCCACAACCACGCTTGTTGCCGCTGACGTAAGAGCTTGTTTGAACTCTGCTGCCGTCGCAAAACGTTCCGCGGGATCTTCCTCAAGCATTCTCCCCAGAACACTGGCAATATTTGTCGGTAACTTGTCGAGGCGATGTCCCTGAGGGCTTTTTCCCGTCAACATTTGATAAGAAACGGCTGCTAAGCTCCAAAGATCGCTGCGTTCATCGACGCTGCTGCTATCACTACGTTGTTCCGGAGGCATAAAGTCTAACGTACCCATAATTGCGCCAACCGCGGTTTGACCATGGTCTGTGTTTTGCTGTTTAGCAAGACCGAAGTCCGTGAGTTTTGGGACACCATCCTCGGTCAATAAAACATTCGCGGGTTTAATATCGCGGTGGATGATTCCTTTGCCATGAGCAAATGTTAACGCGTCGCAAAGCTGACAGGTAATTCTAATCGCCTCTCCTGGTTCCAGTTTACCTTGCTTGAGCCGATCGAGCAGACTGCCGCCTGATACATACTCGATGACAATTAGCGGGCCATCATCATCTTGTCCGAACTCATAGATTTGAACGATATTATGGTGATTCAGCGCCGCAATCGACTTCGCTTCGGTAATAAACCGGTTTACCGCAGCGGAACTGCGAATCATTGTCCCTAAGATGCGTTTAATGGCAACTTGTCGACCAAGTGACTTATCACGCGCGAGCAGAACTGCTCCCATGCCACCCTGACCCAGTTCACCTTCAATC
>JABJJO010000024.1 GCA_018660825.1 Planctomycetaceae bacterium
ACGTTTTTATACAATGTGGCAAAAACTTCTTGAAATTTAACCGGTCGCTCAACCGCGTGCTCGCCGTACTTGTTGGTAGAACCGATGACTTGTCCGGTCTTCATCCCACCTCCGGCCAGCATAGCGCAGGAGACGCGTGGCCAGTGATCGCGACTGTTGTTTTTGTTGATCTTAGGTGTCCGTCCGAATTCACCCCACAGCACGACTGAAACATGACGATCGAGTCCACGTTCGTGCAGGTCCGTGACGAGGGCGGCGAGGCCTTGGTCTAGCTTAGGGAATTCTTGCCGCGAGCGGGGGAAGTTCATGCCGTCACCCCCGTGCCAGTCCCAGCGGCTGTAATTCAGCGATACCACGCGTGCGCCAGCTTCAACGAGTCGGCGAGCGACACAGAAATTGCGAATCATTTTGGGAGCGCCATCTCGTTGATAGGATGGATCGTTTTCTCCGTAACGCTCGAGAATCTTGGGGTCTTCCTGGGAGAGATCTAAGGCCTCGACGAGTTTGGACGTTGTCAGGATTCCGAGTGCCTGTTGGTGGTAGACATCCATGCTGTCCGCGATACCGCTATTGTCTGTGTCACGTCGAAATTGATCGAAAGCATTAAGTAGCTTGTCACGGTCTGCGAGACGATCAAGCGTTATTCCTTTGAGAGTCATATTGGATGAACTGGCCATCGGGTCCTTTTCCACTAGGCCGAATGGCGCATGTTGAACTCCGAGAAACCCGCCATCTTGAGTTTGTCCCCACGTGCCGTTACCAGTGGGGTACATTAGCGCAACATTGGGTGGAACGGAGTTATTTGTTTTTCCTTGATAGTGAGAGGACCAAGCACCGAAGTTTGGCCGACCTTGGCGGGGTGTCCGGTCCCCGAATTTCCAGCCGGTCATGCATTGATAGGCGTCGTGGCGGCCATCCGCGTCGCAGATAGAGCGGATGGGAATAAACTTGTCCATCATCTTAGCAATGCGAGGGAACATCTCACAAATTTCGATACCGGGAACGTTGGTTTTGATAGGCCTAAAGTCACCACGTATTTCAGCAGGGGCGTTGGGCTTGAGATCCCATAAGTCGATATGCGAGGGTCCGCCCGGCATATAAATGTTGATAATGGCGCGGTGGTTGGAACCGGTGGCTGCGCTTGAGTCGGCTTGAAACATTTGAGGCAGCGAGAGACCACCCATTGCCATCCCGCCAATTTTTAGGAAATCACGGCGAGAATGGCCATCACAAAAACGGTTGCGGCGAGGTTTTTGTCCGTAAATAGTGAGCATTTATGTTTGACCTTCGAGGGGCTGATTCCAAAGAAAAATTGCACTTTGACTGTTCTATGTCATTATTATTTATCGACCAGTATACCGCTGTATTATATGAAAGATAGTTCCGCTTTAGCAAGATTGCCTCAGGTATTCCAGCGGACTGTCGTTCCAGTTGGGGGGGTTACGTGTTTTTTTAGCATCGCTAGAATACCCGCTTAGTGTTTTGTGCAATGTCAATCGTGGAACCGGCGCAGTAGGAATTTAGATGAGTCGCTTTGGGGCTATTTTTCGCGAGTTTATGCGAGCACCGAGTAAGATCGGGGCGGTCGCTGGGAGTTCCTCTACTTTGGCGAACCGTATGCTAGACGAAGTGGACTGGGAAACAGCAAAAAATATTGTCGAATATGGTCCTGGTACAGGAGCGATTACTCGACACATTGTTTCGAGGTTGTTACCGAGTCAACATTTTTTTGCCGTTGAATTAAACGATCGCTTTGTTCCCGTGTTGGCTCAGTACTGTCCCTCGGTCAAAGTCCGAATTGGGTCAGTGGGGGATATCCGATCGATTTGCGACACTGAAGAGGTGGACAATGTCGATGGCATTATCAGTGGTTTGCCGTGGACGGCGTTTGACGAAGAACTGCAAACCGAGTTATTGGACGCAATGTTTAGTGTGCTCAGTGAACACGGGCAGTTTATTACATTCGCCTATTTACATGGACTGCCACTGAAGAGCGCCAAACGCTTTCGCTCGGTTCTTGAAGAGCGGTTTGATTCGGTTTCTGTCAGTCCGGTAGTCTGGCGCAATCTACCGCCGGCGATCTTCTACAGTTGTCGTCGACGAGCAGTCTGTTCGACGAATCTATCTTTTAATACACACAACTCGTAAGCCGTTGAGTTGGCTTTCAATGTCCGCTGGTGCTTGCCCGCGATAACTGGAACGACAAGAGGAAGCTTGTGACATGAAATTGCCGCCGCGGAGCACACGCCGTGTCCCCGTGGTTGGACCGGTTGGATCTTTTTCTGTCGTTACGTTGCCGTAATATTCTGCAGCGTAAACATCTTGGCACCATTCCGACACGTTGCCATACATGTCAAATAATCCCCATTGATTACATTGTTTTCCGCCGACGACTTGTATCTGTTCCGTGTTCTCGCGATACCAACCGTAGTCCGTGAGGTTGCTGGGGTTTTGACCGTAGTTATAGGGTGTGTTAGTTCCTGCGCGGCAAGCGTATTCCCATTCGGCTTCGGTCGGTAGGCGGTAAGTACGACCGGCGGCCTTTTCTGCTGGCAGTCCCGAGAGCGCCGCGCAAAAGGCGACCGCTTGTGTATAGGAAATGTTGTTGACCGGTAGGTGGGCACCTTGGGCAATGCTCTTATTTCTTCCCATGACTTGGTTCCATTGTTGTTGTGTTACTTCCGTAGCACCTAGGATTAAGGTGTCCGTGATTTGTATGCGATGTTGTGGGCGTTCGTCGTCGCTCGCATAGCGATCTGGTTTACGCACGATGACGCGGTTGTCATTGTCAGTATTCACGCGGCCCGCGCTGAATAGGCCAATCCCTTTGAAATGCATAGTTGTCCCGACGACTTTGACGTTGATTTGCAAGTTACCGGCCTTGGTTTGAGCGTTGATGGCTTCGGCCATGCTTTGTGCGATTTGAGTGGGGCTAGAGGGTTGGTTTGTCTTCTTGCCTGAACTAAACCGAACGGGGGAGTAGAAAGGGGGCTTTTTGGCAGTATCGGTATCAATTAACTCAAAACGTTGGCTGTTGCCGGTTTGGTCATCGATGATAAATATTTGACCGGAACGGAATCGATTTCCACCAAGTGCAACTTGCACCACGTATTCCGGTGCTCCCATTTGAAATGCTCCGGCATCCAGTACGGCGAGTGTCATACCGATGCTGTTGACTTCGCGAGGTTTCGCACTGGGTGGCAGATTTGCATCTAAATCGGGTCCAGCAGTTGGTTGCTGGGCGTGAGATGAAATTGAACTAACGAGGACAAGTCCTGCGAACAGTAGAGATGCGATGGTGAATCGGCGTGCGTGGTGTTTGAGAGCGTAAGTCATAATATTGCCTTATGGCTAGGACGTTGTCGGAGCGTAGGATGCATTGTTACCAATGCGTTAGGGTTTCGTCTAGTGGTTTTTGTTGTCTAGCTAAGTTAGTGTGTGTTTTGAGTTGATTGTTTAGCCCGTTTCCACAGGCCAAATAATTGTCGAGTTAGCGTGGTTTGTGATGTTTTGCGATACAGCGAGTCAGTCGGAAGTTGCTTTATTAACCGGCGGTGCGCCATGCCAAGATTGTGGTAAGGGATATTCGGGAATAGATGGTGCAATGCGTGATAACGTAGGCCAACCGGCGCCCATATTTCACCGATGATGGGGTGTTGTGGGTAGTTAACTGAGTCGAGTAGTTGTTCTTCGAAGCTCATTTGGCCAGATGCATTTTCCCAGTTATGGGCACCAAGTGTACGTAGGGCGTTGAGTGTGAGAATGATCACAGCTGTTGTGTAGGACTGAATAAAGAAGGGCCACGGTAAGGTGTGCTTGTTAACGGCAACGATTGTCACGAGCGCCAAGAGCCACAGAAAACAGCAAAATTCCTGTAGGTAGAACATCCGCTCAGCACCTGGTGATGAAAGTTGTCGGCAATAGGCGGGATCGATTATCATCGACGAACAACGTTTGTGGACAAATCTTCGAAAACCGGGGATGATCCAAGCTAACGGTGTGAAGAACAGGAACCTTACAAAAACCAGTGGCGGTACGATTAATGGGTGTAGCATGAACAATACAATTTGTTGCGGACCTCGTCGAGCCAGCGGAAGATATTCACCGTCGCGGTCTGTGCCGTAGTGACGACGACGATGATGGTCGAGGTGTGGGTAGTAAACGAACGAAGGTGCAAGAAAGAGAACGCCACATAGCGTATTCCAAACAAAGCGAAATACGATCATCGTTCGTCCGCTCATGTGTACGATTTCATGGATAAACATGGCGATACGATAATAGAGCAAGGCCGCCACGATGGTGAAGGTGATATAGAGAATCCAGGTGGTGGAATTGTCAGATGGGTAATACATCCAATCGAACTCCCAGTTCTCCGCAAAATCTGTGAGGTAGAGCTTGGCAGCGTAGGTTCGTCCGTGAGTATAAATGAACATTCCGGCGGCCCAGCAAGCAATAAAGTCGATCCAATAGATCAACGGATTGTGCTTGAATAGGTCGCCAACGATTTTGCGGGATTCCCCTACTGAGAACGGTGCACAGGGATTGTCGGGTGAGGTGCTCATTGTGTCTGGTTGCTTTGCTAATAAATCGATACAGCATCACTTGTATAAATCGGCTTTTTGGACGCCCTATATTTATCCCGAGTTAGTTACTGGACGGAAACGGCTTGGGTATCCCGTTTTTTTTCAATATTGGTAATCGAGCGTCCCGCGCGAATTGCAAAATGCTTGGACCACAGGTGTAAATATAAAAAATTCACCTAATGCTGTGGTTGAAAATCGCCGAACATACAACATGTAGTGGTTGTGGTTCGGTTTTGATACTAGAGCTTGATTTTCAGCGATTTTTATGGTGTAGGCACGAAAAGCAGAACGGTTGTGATTGTTTCACGGTTGTGACTGGTTGGGAAATGAAACGGTCGTGTGCTAGCACATAGCAAAAAGAAGTCCGGAAAAAATCCAGAGGTTTTAAAAAACTACTAGATATAGTGTTGACTTGAACCCCTCCTACGATATATTGTTTCCACGTCACTAGTTAGAGTAATTCGTTTTTGGATGCACAAAGACAAGTTTTGGCAAAATTAGTCAAAGTTTGTTAGACTAGTAATAAGAAGGAATTTGAAGGCTAGTAGGATAGAGCTTTCTTCATGGATTGATCGACGGCAAACGAAGGGACAACTCTCAAACGGTAGTTGTCAAAATGGATTGTTTTAGACCACGGATTGAAAAAAGGTCGAATTCTAATAATAGCTAACGTGCTATAGCTCAATTGGGAGTAGGGCATGGGCTCAAGTTCTTTCGAACCGTTGTGGCGGTAGTTGTCATAGCCAGGCCAATCATTTGATTCTAGATATAACTAGACATTTAAAACTTGATGAGTGGTTTGACTGTAGCGCCTACATGTCACGAAGTCCCGTCGCAGCATTTAGCAATAAGTACAGAAAAAACTGCAACACTGCTTATGCTTTGAGTTGGGAATGAGTTTAGGGTATTCACCGCTGGTCTTGAGTGTCCAGCATATTTGAGTGCTCAGAAGTGATGTACTGTAAAGGCAGAAATAGATAGGAAGTCGAACGCTACCGAGCATATGGTAGCAGCTACAAAGGAGTGACAGATGGTACGTGCGCAGGAAGATTGGATTGTTCGTAAGCGAGATGGAAGAGTTGTGCCTTACGAAACCACATTAGTAACGATAGCGATAACAAATGCTTTTCGAGCCGAGTTGAATTTGGCTCAATCTCAACCCATTGAAAATGTTGTTGAACAAGAGATTCACCGCATGGTTGAAGGTGTAACCTCCGAATTAGCTCCCTTAGCTAGCACGGACGACGGAGTCGAAGTCGAAAAAATTCAGGACTTCGTCGAGCTAGAGCTCATGCGTCAAGGACATTATCGCATTGCCCGCCGTTATATCGTATATCGCAGTGAGCACGCTAAGGTGCGAGCGTTGAGAGCAGAAGATACGAGTGAAGGTGAAGAAGCAAAACGTATTCACATTACCCTTGAAGATGGTGTGCGAGTTCCGTTTGATCAAGGTCGAGTACGAGCGAGATTGTTGTCGGCGTGCAAGGGCTTGGAAGAGTTTTGTAGCGTGGATGAAGTTTTAGACGAAGTCATGCGACAGGTCTTCGACGGTATTTCCTCGACGGAAATATATCGCACAATGATTCTAGCAGCTAGATCCAGTATCGAACGCGATCCGGCTTACGATACCCTAGCTTCGCGGTTGATGTTGATGGTCATCTACAACGATGCACTGCAAGCTGCCCCAGAATTTAAAGGGATTGAACCGCTGTATCGTTCACAGTTTGAACATTATATTATCGATGGAATCAATGCGGAACGTCTAGGTGAATCCCTGCGTGAATTTGACTTGGCTCAAATTGCGGAAGCTCTGCAGCCACAACGTGACCATAATTTTAAGTACCTTGGCCTGCAGGCTATTTACGACCGGTACTTATTGCATATTGATGGCCGCAGAATCGAAACGCCCCAGTATTTTTGGATGCGAGTGGCAATGGGATTGGCAATTGAAGAAGGTGATCAGAAAGAACAACGCGCTATTGAATTCTATAACGTGTTATCTCAGTTCTGGTTCACGTCAGCCACGCCAACCCTGTTCAACTCAGCCACGAAACACCCTCAGCTTAGCAGTTGTTACTTGTCGACCGTCACGGATGATCTGGAGCACATCTTTAAATGTGTTTCCGATAATGCAATGTTGTCCAAGTGGGCTGGTGGTTTAGGGAACGATTGGACCAACGTGCGCGCAACCAATTCGCACATCAGTGGCACCAACGGTCAAAGCCAAGGCGTCATTCCGTTTTTGAAAGTTGTCAATGATACAGCAGTAGCGGTAAACCAAGGCGGCAAACGAAAAGGGGCTGTCTGTTCTTACTTGGAAACATGGCATCTCGATGTCGAAGATTTCCTGGATCTGCGGCGCAACACGGGCGACGACCGCCGTCGTACGCACGACATGCACACGGCCAACTGGATCCCGGACTTGTTTATGAAACGCGTACGAGACAACAGCGAATGGACATTGTTTAGTCCGGACGAAGTTCCCGACTTGCACGATTTGTATGGCAAAGCGTTCGAAGAACGTTATGAAGAATACGAGCGTCAAGCGGATGACGGAAAAATGCGAATGCACCGTCGAGTGGGGGCCGTTGAATTGTGGCGCAAAATGTTAACGCGACTTTTCGAAACAGGTCACCCGTGGATTACTTGGAAGGATCCTTCTAATGTCCGCTCTTCACAAGATCACGCTGGGGTTGTGCATAGTAGTAATCTTTGTACTGAAATCCTGCTAAACACAACCGCGGAAGAAACGGCTGTATGCAATCTTGGCAGTATTAATATTGCGGCTCATGTGCGAGACGGAAAACTGGATTTGGAACAGTTGGAAATCACTGTCACGACAGCTATGCGAATGCTCGATAATGTTATCGACATCAATTACTATCCCACCAAAGAAGCTGAAAATTCCAATCGACGTCACCGCCCGGTTGGATTGGGCTTGATGGGTTTTCAAGACGCGTTATTCCGTCTTGGTGTCGGTTATGCCAGCGATGCAGCTGTGGAATTTGCCGATCGCAGTATGGAAGCGATTTCGTTTTTTGCTTTGAAGGCTTCCTCGGAACTAGCGAGTGAACGTGGAACGTACTCCAGTTACATCGGATCGAAATGGGATCGAGGACTGTTGCCAATTGACACGATTGACTTGCTTGAGCAAGAACGTGGGTGTGCTGTTGATCTAGATCGCAGTGTGACCATGGACTGGGATGTGATTCGTCAAAGCATCAGTAAAAACGGTATGCGTAATAGTAATGTTATGGCAATCGCCCCGACAGCCACCATCTCCACTATTGTTGGAGTTTGTCAGTCGATCGAACCTTCTTATAAACACCTGTATGTTAAGAGTAATCTTTCTGGCGAGTTTACTCAAATCACGATTGATTTGGTGGACGAGTTGAAGCAACGTGGTTTATGGGATAGTGATTTATTGGAAGCCCTTAAATACTATGATGGATCGGTGCAAGACATCGAACGCGTGCCTGATGATGTGAAATCACGCTATCACACCGCCTTTGAGATTGACTCAGAGTGGATTATTAAGTGTGCCGCTCGCCGCCAGAAATGGATCGATATGGGAGAATCGCTAAACCTCTATATGGCCGAGCCAAGTGGCAAGAAGTTGCACAGCATGTATATGTCGGCATGGGAAAAAGGATTGAAGACTACCTATTATCTGCGGACACTCGCGGCGACTCAGGTAGAAAAATCGACTGTTGATATCAATAAATTTGGTGTGCAACCACGCTGGATGAAAAGTGGTAGTGCCTCTGGCGATATCGCCGTTGACCGCGAAGAGCCATCTTTACCGGCGACCGCTGTTACGAGTGCCTGTAGCCTCGATGGTGACTGTGAAGCTTGCGAGTAGCTTAGGTTAATGCCGAAACGCCGGATCCCCGAAAAGTAATAATCAATAATACTAACTAAAACATGAAGACAAGAGGAGACCACGGATGACAACTCCAGAAGGACAACAACTACTCAAAAGTGACTCAGGCCGAGTAGACGCAAGTAGTAAACGACTGATTAACAGTAACCAAGTCGATGTAAATCAACTGATGCCACTTAAGTATCATTGGGCGTGGGAACATTACAACAATGGGTGTGCAAATCATTGGATGCCGACAGAAGTGCCGATGACCAAAGATATCGAGACTTGGAAATCGGATAAACTTTCCGCTGATGAGCGTCTCGTGATCATGCGCAACCTCGGGTTCTTTGCGACCGCAGAAAGCCTCGTTGGTAATAACTTGGTTCTAGCGATTTTTCGGCATGTTACTAACGCCGAGTGTCGCCAATATTTATTGCGTCAGGCATTCGAGGAAGCAATCCACTCCCACACTTTCCTGTATGTTGTGGAAAGTCTGGGACTCGATGAAGGTGAAATTTTCAACATGTATCGCGAGATACCGTCGATCGCTGCTAAAGATGAATTTGAGATGGAGTTGACGGCTGAAGTCCTCGATCCCGATTTTAACAGCGAAACTTTCGAGGGGGGCCAGACACTATTGAAAAACCTAATTGGGTTTTACTTGATTATGGAAGGCATCTTCTTCTACTCAGGGTTCGTGATGGTGCTTTCATTTCACCGTCGGAATCTGATGACTGGCATTGGAGAGCAATTTCAGTACATCCTGCGTGATGAAACCATTCATCTGAACTTCGGGCTTGATCTGATCAATGGGATCAAAGCCGAAAATCCAGAGTTATGGACGGAAGAATTCCAGGAGCAAATGATTGCACGTATTCGAAAAAGTGTTGAGTTGGAAATTGAATATGCCCAAGACTGCCTACCGAACGGCGTTATGGGACTCAACGGTGATCTATTCAGGGATTACGTGCAGTACGTTGCCGATCGTCGATTGGAACGTATCGGTTTGCCAGCTCAGTACGGTTCGTCGAATCCCTTCCCTTGGATGAGCGAAACGATGGACTTATCAAAAGAAAAGAATTTCTTTGAGACACGTGTTACGGAATACCAAAGTGGTGGTTCGCTGACTTGGGACTAAGATCCAAACGAAATCGAGCATTCGGCATTTCCGGGTTTTGCGGATGTTTACAATTTTCCCACACTTGTCAGCGCCTGCTAAGGTCCGCAAGGTGTGGGTTTTTTTGGCCTACGAATAGAACGATAAATTTGTATCAATCAACACGAAATGAACAACAATATGAAAAAGCCAACCTTCCTCCTTTTGACTCAATCGGTATTTATTATGCTTGCGATGCTACCCAACGTTACCTCGGCTGCATCTAAAACAACAGATTGTATTGTCTATATTGGTACCTATACATCTGGTGAAAGTGAAGGTATCTA
>JABJJO010000166.1 GCA_018660825.1 Planctomycetaceae bacterium
ATTACGGAAATAGAGCCACGTGTAGGGCTGGTCATCCCACAATTGCAGGTGGATTTTTTGGTAAATAGCCGCTCTTTTTTCAGGGTCGAGTTCTCGTTTACCATCTTCAAAAAGCTGATCAACGATCTTACTGGAATAACAGCCATAGTTGCGGCCAGCGTCGATGGCATTGGTTGTCCATAAATTCTCCGAAGTGTCGGGGTCAGCGCCTGTTCCCCAACCGGCAAAAATGGCATCGAATTGATGATCGCGTGATAACTGCTGTAACGTCGTAAATTCAACAGGCTTGACGTTACATATTATCCCAATTTGTTCTAAGTTCTCGCGCAGTAATGCGCAAATATCAATTCGCTCTTGTTTGTTGCTTGTCAATATAGTGAACTCGAACCGGACTTTCTTGCGACCATCAATTTTGCCGTCGAAATCGTCATCAAGTTCAACAAAATTATCCAAATATCCGTCCTCATCGCTATCTTCCCAGCCCGCTTCGGCCAACAGGTCTTCAGCCTTATCAAGGTCTTGCGTGTAGGGCGTCGGCAGTGTGGTTGGTGCCCAACGAGAGGTTTTATGGAAAATACCTTGGGCTGCTTCATCGAGGCCAAAGCGATGACGGTCAAGCAGTTCTTGGTGGTTAAACGCATAACTCATCGCCTGACGCACTCGGACATCCCGAAAGAAAGGTGATCGATTGTTCCAACCGAAATAGTAATAAACCCATTCTAGAGCATAGGACTTAGTATTGTTTTTGTAGAATTCTTCTCCACTGGTTTGCGATTGCCATTGCTCCGGCGACAATTGCATTTCTTCAATGTCTCCTTTTTTTAATGCCAATAAAGCGGTGCTGCTGTTTTCGACAATGTGGAAGCGGATTGTCTCAAAATTAGGTTTTCGACGGACTTCTTTGCCATCAACAATATAATAGGATTCGCGACGCTTGAGCACGATTTCTTGTCCACGCGCGCGTTTTGTTATTTGATAAGCACCGCCAGTGATTGGGTTTTCGTCGAGAGCGACATGAGCCTCACTTTTGGCCATCGTGGGGTCTTCAGGCACCGTGCTTTCGTAAATGTGTTTAGGGATCACTGGAAAATTGATATTCCACACATTTGTAGCTAGCGACTCGTTGTGGAAAAAAATGACCGTGTGATCATCATAGGCATGGACGTATTTTAGTTGATCGGTGCCAGAACGAACTGCCGGAATCGGTACGCTTGACGTCATGATAACCTGATAAGAATAAGCGACGTCATGTGCCGTAATTGCAGTTCCGTCAGACCACAGCAGATCGTCTCGCATCACAACTTTGTCGTAGAGTCCGTCGGCAGATGTCTGCCATGAGACAACAACATCCGAGGAGGCAAACGGGACAAAATTCCAATCGAATCCAAACAGTCCCATATTGGTTAATCCAGCGACATCGAACTCCGCTGTCGAACTGATCATGAGTGGGTTGGTACTTTTAATATCGCCAGCGGTATGCCTGTTCCATTCGGCAGAAAAATTAACTTCACCTTCTTGGGCGAGCCGCCCCATTGCGGAAATGATTTTATTGTTGTTAGCAACCGAGCTGTTTTTAAGAGCAAGCGCTTCTGCAATCGACACTGGCCCGACTGTGTGTTCTGTGTGTTCTGTGTGTTCTGTGTGTTCTGTGTGTTCTGTGTCTCGCATAAGGAAGATTCCTATCATGGATGCGACCCAACAAAGCAGGATCACGAGTAACCCAGCTTGTTTAAATTGATTGTACGCCACCCATCCGATCAACAACGAAAATACGCTAAGCCCAATGATTGTTAACGTAAAAATTGACATGGAAACCGATTCGGTGGTCACTGCGGTTTGATCATCTTGTTGAGGATTAACTTCGTCACGTATTTCTTGTTGATCTCCAGATGTAGCGAGTGCTTGTTCTCCCTCTTGTCGCTCTCGCATTAGCTCAACGGCATCTAAAACGGGCTTATCGGTCCATTCGTTTCCGGAAACGATTTCTTCGAGTGCTGGCGGGTCAAAAGGCTTAACGAGATCAGCAAAATCAAATTCGACAGCTTGGTTGGCATTGGTATTTAATGAGGTATAACCCGTAGTATCCGTGGAAGTGTCAGCGAAGGTGGTTAAGCAGGCAAGTGCACCAACGAGTAAAGTGAGACGGAAGGTTGAGTGGTGAGTAAATGATTTCATGTGGCCGGCTTTCTTTTTCTGACAACTAGCGTGATTACGTGATTAATTTTTATCTAATTATTATCACTTCGTAGCAGCGTACTATTACTTTATCTAATTAGGGTATTGTAAGATACCCAGAGCCATTGGGTCTAGGGTTATGCGACCTATGATTTATTTGATATGGCATTTTCCAAATAATCGTTTGCAGTGTTTAATACAAAAAGAGTGCAATGTCCAACGATCCACTACATTGGCTCGAAGATGAGCTAGCTGGTTTATCCGCGCAACATCTGCGACGAGAGTTGCAATTCTGGAATCGTGAGCGCGTTAATGGATCTCTCTGCAGCGGCGATGTGCCATTGATAAATTTTGCCTGCAATGATTATTTGGGCCTTGCTCGAGAACTCAATAGTTCAACCTTGCAAACGACGTTGGCGGAATTTGGATGGGGCAGCGGCGCAAGTCCATTAGTGACGGGGCGGACAACTGTTCACGCCGCACTAGAGAACGACTTAGCTACCTTCAAAGCAACAGCGAGCGCGCTTACTTTTCCGACAGGGTATGCAGCTAATGTTGGTACGATCGCCGCGTTGGTGGACAAACAAGATGTGATTCTGAGCGATGCTCGTAATCATGCCAGCATTGTTGATGGGTGTCGGTTATCGGGCGCGACGGTTCTGATTTACCGTCATAATGATGTGGATCATTTGGCGGAGTTGTTAGGGACTGCTCCACCGCATCGTCGCCGATTGATTGTAACGGACTCGCTTTTTAGCATGGACGGCGACGTCGCACCGTTGCCCAAGATTGCGGAGCTCTCGCGAACACATGATTGCATGTTGATGATCGATGAAGCGCACGCAACGGGCGTATTTGGTGAACATGGTCGTGGGTTGGCGGAATTGTTTAATTGTGAAGACGCAGTCGCCGTTACCGTGGGTACGTTTAGCAAAGCGTTAGGAAGCATCGGTGGTTTTGTAGTGGGTAGCAAACCACTTATCGATTGGCTCGCCAATTCTGCCCGCAGTTATATGTTTTCAACCGCATTGCCGGCTGCTTGTGCCAGTGCAAATCGATCCGCCGTGCAGTTGATTCAAACAGAACCGCACCGCCGAGAACAACTATTATCCAACGCTCAACATTTGCGTCAGCGTTTGCAATCGATGGGGATGTTGGATGAATCACAAAACGAATTCTGTTCGCAGATTGTCCCCATCGTTGTTGGCTCGCCAGAGAAAGCGATAGCCCTAAGTGCCGCCTTAAAATCTGCGGGGCTGCTGGTACCAGCCATTCGTCCGCCGACGGTGACGGTCGGCGGGAGTATGTTACGTGTGAGTTTGAGCGCTATGCATACACAAACCGAAATTGATCAATTGGTAGATGTGCTAGCTATTAATTAACCCGCTGGCGAAAATGGCCAATCTCGTAATGAATAAACTTTTTATTCGTGGCGGAGGGCTTCGATGGGGTCCATCTTAGCAGCTCGCATGGCGGGATAGATACCAAACAATGTACCCACAAGTACTGCAATACCAAAAGCAATGGGCACCGATGCTTCGACGATCTGCGGCGTCATGGTTTTAATGGTTGTAGGTAATCCGGCCATCCGCTCGGGCATGTACAGATAAAGTCCGTCCCGCACAAGAATGGTGACAAGCGGCCCGAGGAAACCAGCCGCGATACCGACCAAACCACCGAGCACAGAAAGCGTAATAGTCTCGACCAAGAATTGACGGATAATCGCGGATTGTCGAGCACCGAGAGCTCGGCGGATACCAATTTCACGTGTTCGTTCCGTAACCGTTGCCAGCATAATATTCATAATGCCGATACCACCGACAAGTAGTGACACACCAGCAATTAAACCCATGAAGACCATGAACATCATCCGCGTCGACTTGGCTTGTTCGAGCAACTCGAGTGGTACGACTACTTCAATATCCCCCATCTCGTCGTGATGGCGAAGCGAGTCCTGGATCATTTCCGCGGTTGCTAATACTTCGTCGACGCTGCGAATTTGCAATGTCGCCTGATTGAGCTCAACGAACTCGCCACCAAACGAACCACCGACCCGGCGAAAAATGGTACGCCCTAATCGCTGTTTCATCGTTGTCAGTGGAATATAGACGTCTTTGGTATAGTCTTGTGCGGCAAAGGAACCGCCGATTCCAGCCGTCGCACCGCGATGTTTCAGTACACCTACGACTTCAAAGAAGTCATTAAGCTCAGGCAGCAATATTTTTTGACCAATTGGATCTTGGTAGGGGAAAAGCTTAGAGGCAACTCCCTTAGCCAGAACACAATAGTTCTTATTTTTGTCGTAATCGGAGTCAGTCAGAAAACGACCGCGATCAATGGTCAGCTTGGCTGTTTCGTAGTACTTGGGGGTTGAGCCGACGAGTCGCCCATCGATTTCGACCGATTGGAATAGAAAGGTTCGTTTTACTTCTCTAATGGGCACCGCATGTTCTATTTGAGGAAGCGTTTCCAACAGCATTTCATACTCTCGGTTGTTTAATCCATAGACAGCAACGATGCCATCGCCGAGTGCCTCCGCTGGTGGCTTTATAGAACGGACAATAATGTTCTGAGCACCGAGCTGTTCGATTTGACGTTGAGCTTCTTGGCTAATTCCTTCACCGATTGCGAGCAGCCAGATAACGGAGGCTACACCGATAAAGATACCGAGAATGGTCAGCATCGAACGCATTGGGTGTAGCAATAAGCTCTTGATACCGAGCTGAAAGGTTCGCACCCAGGTTGTAATGAATCCCATTATGCTTGTCCGCTGCGGGAAATATGGTCATCATTACTGTTTAACATTGCGAGTTTAGCATCACGAATTGCTTCGAGCGACTCCATGCTATTTTCAGGAATAACCTCACTTGTTTCTTGGTCAGTAAAACGTAGTCGATCTTCGTTGAGTTCATCGGAGACAATTAAACCGTCGCGTAGACGAATAATGCGTTTTGTGCGTTCTGCTACGTCGTCTTCATGCGTAACCATCACGATCGTTTTACCTTGATCGTTGAGTCGCTCGAAAATAGTAAGAATTTCTTCGGTTGTTTTACTGTCCAAGTTACCGGTTGATTCATCGGCGAGGATGTAATAGGGATCGTTGACAAGGCTACGAGCAATGGCAACCCGCTGTTGTTGACCACCAGAGAGTTGAGTCGGCCGGTGACTGACGCGATCTCCTAGTCCGACAAGGTCCGCAAGTTCACGGCAGCGACGATTAGCTTGTCGGTTCAAATTTCCTTGGTAAAACAGAGGCACTTGAATATTTTCCACGACGGAAAGTTGGGCAATGAGGTTGTAAGACTGAAAGACAAAGCCGATACGAGCCGCACGGACATCCGCCAATTGGTTATCGCTCATATGGGCGACGTTGTCTTCGCCCAGCATCAATAGCCCTTCGGTTGGACGGTCTAGGCAGCCGATCATATTGAGCAGCGTACTTTTGCCCGACCCAGAGGGTCCCATGATGGCTACATAATCACCTTCGGGAACATCAAATGAAACGCCACGTAGGGCATGCACGGTTTCCGATTTAGTAATGTAGTCTTTGCTGAGGCCTTTAACTGTAAGTGCAGCTATGGTCACTGTTGCCCACCTCCACTACCAAAACCCCCGCCACCGGATTCAGCACGTGCTTTGAGGCGTTTAGCCATGCTGACGATGAATTCTTCTTTTGAAACCTCACCATCTTTATCGGTATCGGCTTTTTTCATACTTGCAGGATCTCGTGAAGAAGAGATTTCTTCTGCGCCAAGTTTGCCATCGCCATTGGCATCCATTGTTGGCCAGAAGTTTGCCACCATGGTTTCCGCTTGTTTTTTGAACTCCGCCAATGGATCTTCGTCCTCTTCCTCAGCGGCTTCTTCAACGGGAATTTCCGTTTTAACTTTGATTTCCAACAGCTCTTGCGTTCGCTCGATCAAGTTACCAAGTTCATTCACATCAATGGCGCCATTATCGTCCTTATCGACGGCTGTAAAGCTTGTAATGCCTTCAAAACCAAGACGATCATTCATGGTGGCAACCTCAGTTGGTGATAGTGATCCATTTTTGTCCGTGTCAAATAAAGACAGTGCTTGACTGCCACGATAGTGAGCGACGAGGCGGTTAAGAATTTGTTCTTCAGAGCGTGGGTTCATGACAACCATGTCACTCGCCTCTAGGCCATGGGTAATTGCGAGAAATTTATTGTTGCTGGCAGCATATTCAATTTCCACGATCTCAACAGAGAACTCCTCACCTGGGTCACCGTGCTTACCACCTAATTGTTCACTGTGCAGTGGGTTATTAATATCATAAGGACGTTTGATTAAACAAAATGCTTGTTCCTGGTCTTCATGCAATGTTTGTACTGGGATCATCGTTTGATTCGCCATTGTATTGACGAGCATTTCTACTTCGGCAGTTAATCCAGTACGAATTGCATCAGGTGGATCGAGAATTTTTATGTAGGTTGCAAATTCTTTAACCTCAGAATTGAACCAACTTCCTGCTTCAGGATATTTGTTGACCTTCAAAACAACACCTTGCATTGTTTGACCTTCTAAGGCGCCAACAGTAACGTCGACTCGTTGGCCTTTTCGAATAAAGGCGATACGACCTTCGTTTACCTTTGCTTTTACTTGCATCTGTTCTGGGTCAGGTAGTTTAATGATCGATTGTCGTTCACGGACATTAGCACCAGCTTCGACAATAAATTCTGCACCACCTCGAGAGCTTTGTTGATTGGCGTAAACAACCTGCCCAGCGTCAGGAGCAACGATTATGCAGTTTTCAATTTGTTGTTGAATTTCGGTGAGCTGACTCTCTTCTTCGGCATAGTTTTTTTCTTCAGCTTGCTCCGAGGCCTTAGCGGTTTCTATGTCGGCGTCAAAGCCAACAAGCATTTTCTGTTTTGTAATTTCACGCAATGTCCGCAGTTCATTTTCTTTCAAGGACATATCAAGATTAGCGCGTTTCACAGCAAAACGATCGGCTTGTAATTGTTGCTGAGTCACGAACCCTTTGGCAGCGAGTCGTTCACTAAATGCAACTTTGTCGAGTGCCGTGGATAAATTTTGTTTGGCGATCAGAATATTAGATTCAATGAGTTGTTCGTTTTGCTTGAATGTGCCTTCCAGATATTCTTGCCGCGCAATTGTTGCTCGGCGGACCGCAGCAGCGGCAGAAATCTTAGTAGATTTTGCTCGGTTCATGATAAGCTGTTGTTGTTGTAGGCTGTCTTCCAGCGTGGTGGTATCGAGTTCGACAAGTTTGTCTCCTTCTTTCACTTGGGCACCTTCTTCGATGACCCAGATGATTTGCACTCCACCGGCCTTGGATCGCACATTGCAGACGATATCGATATTTTGCGAGCTTTCAATGACTCCCGATTCGATCACGGTGTGTTTAAACATCCCAGTTTCAACTTCGCGGAATTGAAAACTGGCAAGTTTCTCCTGGGTGAATGCCGTTTTCATCGACGCGTAAGCGTAATAGCCAAGTGCAATTACGAGACAGCCAATAACCAAAAGTATGAGCGTGGCGTTTCCATTGCGGTGTGTGTAATGGCGAGTGTTCATGGTTAGTAACTATTTCTGAAAATGAATTTTGATCTAATCAACGGTTTTAGCCAGTTGGCGAATCAAGCGTTATGTTGTGTGATATAAGGGTCATAACAATAAGTATGCAGAGGCGGAGTGCTACATATTAATATTGCTCACTCTCTATAGAATACCATTATCTACTTAGGCACCCTTGAATTGTAAGAGAGAAAGCACCAGTTTTGTGGCATTTTGACGGGCATTTATATAACCCCGGAAGATAAAATCCGTTGCGGCATTTCTATGGTGAATTTCAAGTTGGTGCGTGGAACCGCTGACATAGAGTGATTCGTTTACTTTTTACCCTCATCATCATCATCTTTTACCTCATTCTGGGGATAACCATATTTTAGTCCGATTGGACCTGGATCAATCCACATGCCTTCGTCGTCGATTTGCATTGTGCCTAATGCAAGGTCGAGTTGGCCACGAGCAATTTCGTATCCAACCCATACTCGTAAGATATTATCCTGAGCTCGCTGCAATCCTTGCAGTTGTTGGATAAGGTCACGAGCAACGGTAGGTGACAATCGAGTGCCAGTTTCACCAGGCGGTTCTTGTAGCCGAGTCCGTACAAAGAGTACGCCACGCGCTGCCACTTGCAGTTGCTTGCGTTGCACTTCAAAGTTGATTTTTTGCATTTGGATATTGCGTAGAGCCGTTTTGAGCGCTAAATATTGTCCATTTTCATAGTTATAATACCCTCGTTTGGCCTGCTCATATTCAATTAAACTTTGACGATATGTATTACGTTCTCGCAATCGTGTGATCGGTGCGTCCCATTCAATACCGGCTTTGAGTGTTCCGGCAGTGTCGCGAAACTTCAACGGATTGTCACCCGTGTTCCCGATGCCACCGTAAAGGACTATATCAAGATCACTTTCGAGACTGTCGGCGTTGTAGGAGATTAACCGCCATTGGTCCATGATCCCGGCACGTTGGTTCATCCAATCCAAGCGATTTTTACTGGCTGTCTCAAAGGCTTGTTCAACACTCAAGTCGACAGGGATCAAGGTAATGCTCTCAGCGCGAGCACTGGTTTGTACAAGGGACAACTCCAAGGCATCGTTGGATATTGTGATCAGCAGTTCAGGCATAATGGAAATCACGGTTGTTTCAAGTTGTGTTAGCAACTCGTCCTCTTTTAATCCTTTTCCATTGGCCAATAGATCGTCAATTGCCTTGCCTAGGTTGGCATATGTTGGTTGTGCGGCTGCTAATCTGTCGGCTACATCTTTAACGTCATTTCGCAGCAGCTTTGGAAGATCGTCTAGGTAATCGGCTTCCAGCAAATCGGTCTGCAGAGCGGTATCCGAAACTAAATTGTTTTCTTCAAGTGACACTTTGACCTGGCGAACAAACGTTTTCCGTTCTGGAATGGTGCTTGCCATTTTATCGATATCGCTGCGCCCCGTTTCCAATCCTGTCGTGGAGATTTGCTGGTGGATGGCCACCATCTTGTCAGCCTCGGCTCGTAAGCTTTTTAACGCCGTCTCAATATCATCCGTCCAGACAGTGGTAGTGCTTTGTGGTGCAATGTTCATGCCAACAATCAAATCGCCGATTCGATTTTGGATGACTAGGATCTCATTTTGCAGACCTTGCATGTAGGGATCGATTAAATTGAAATCGTTGAGTTCATCGCCGGTGATGACAATTTGGATATCTGGTGGCAATCCAATTTCGCTGGTAAAGGTATCTCGCGAAGCGTTAAATGTGGATTCGGCTTGCATCAGGTCGCTGATTGCTTGATAGAACGAGGCACGTGTTTGTTGGACTTGGTTAAAGTCTGTGAAGCCGGCCGCAAAGTAGGATTCAAATAATCGCAATGAACTTTCTAAGGCGGTGATGTTGGCTCGTTGGTTGTTCAATTGCTGTAGATTTTGCAACAACCCTAGATAACCACCGGCTGATCGAGGGATTCCACCACCCGTACCACCGCCACCACCGAGTCCACCGAAGCCACCGGAGCCAACACCGGTAAAGCCGGACAGGCCTGAACCACCAAACAGTCCACCAATACGACTTGCGCTTTGGACCCCCGAGTTACCGGTAAGGATGTCTAGATAAAATCCTTTGCGGTATCGTTGGAAGTCTCGAATCTTGTATAGCATTTGGCGTTCAGTACGAGTCAAACGCTCGAGAACCTTGTCTTTACCACCTTGGCGAAGCAGAGGTTGCACAATATTAATATCGATGAGTGATGTCGTGCTGTGAGTATCAGGGCCACTGAATTGCCACATGAGACTGTTGGCAAAATTAGCAACGAGGCTTGTGCCCTTGGCATATTTTTGCCGCATTTGGATACTGCGTGTTGCTAGTGTGAGGTCACTGCGAGGAGACCCTGTCACCGCGGCGCCGCGAGAGCGATAGTTGCCGCCGTATCCACCGTAGAATTGAGTGTCAAATTCGAATCGTTCGGCACTAACGTCCAATGCTGACATGTACATCGTTTCGAGTTGGCGTTGGTAAGCAGAGGAATGCAACAATGCCAGCCTAACCGCGTCCTGGCCATTAATGTGTAACTTGCCGTCTTCAGCGAGTGGTAAATGTTCGCGCCATTCTGGATTTTCGAAGTGTTCAAGTTTACCGTCTTTTTCCCAGTCGTCGTAGCCCTCCATTCCATCTACCGATTTCATGAAAACACTTGCGGCTTCATCATCTGGCGGCATTGCTGGATGATCAGGATCATCGACACTAAACATGCGACTCTGGTTGCTAATTTCAATCGAAAAGTTCTCCATATCCCAGCGAGGGTCGTTTCCTTTTTCGTTGAGGATATATAACGCTTCATGATCTGCTTGCTTACGATAGAAGGTGCGACTACAGCCCATTTGAAAAAGAACTATCGTCAGGCTAGCCAAGGCAACGGCCTTTGAGGCAAATCTAAAATGGGAGGAGTAAAATGGGACTAGTTTCATTTTTGATTACCAGTTGTGTAAATGAGATCGGTGCTTTGGCGAGCAGATGTGGATGTTTAGGGACTCTATTCCGAATACGAAAACTGCACCGATCAATATTATCGGAACGGACTGCAATAAATGTCGAATCGTTCAGAATCAGCAATTGCTTAAGGAATTATATGGCAATATGTGAATTTTGCTGTTTTGTGCACCATATTGCGGTAACTGGCACGATTTTAGTAAGACGCCAGTCAATAGCTTGCTTAGCGAGGGTCTTTTTTCTAGTTATTGAACATAAGAAATACGTTAAACCGGTGTTTCCCTAGGGGCTTTAATTGAACAGCGGTAAACGCCCAAAACTAGTAGAAACATTGCTTAATTCAGCTGTTGAGGTATTTTTGGGGCGCTTAAAAACTCGATAGAAGACTAGGTCCCTAATTTTATTTAGGGGGAGTGTATACAATAGAAGCACGTTTTGTGATTCTATTAACTAGAACCCAATTTGGTTCTAGACGGTTTTGTTTCACAGTAGAGAGAAGAATTTCAATGGGCACAATAGAAATTATCATAGTCGTGTACGGCTTGATCTTTACTGTCATGCTTTTTCTATCCATTAAGCAGTGGCGCTGGTTCCACATCTTCATGATGTTTTTGTTATTGGGTGCAAACGTAGTTTTATTTGCATTTGCTGGTCGCGTGTTGGAGGTGCGGCACGAGTGGACAAAGAAATACGAAGAGAACATTGTCGCTCGAGCTCAAGCGGAAGAAGATCTGCAGATACTACTTCTTGGTACAAAGCCAGATGGTTCTATTGTCAGTGATACGAGTATTGCGGAATCGTTAATCGGTATTCGGCATGAATATCAGCGAACGTTGATGGGCCGCGGTCGAGTCTGGCGTGGCGCCAATTTGACCAACATGCAACTTACCAACAATATCGTTGACAGCACCGCAGTTGTTACATTGGCAGATGCTCAACATGGTATTGAAGCGGATGATCGGATTTTGCTTTTCCGCGAAGCTGTTATGCAAGATGCAGATGGCCAAGCCCAAAACGTGCCTGCTGTCTATTTTGGTGAATACAATGTTGAAGCGGCCAACGGCGCGGCGATTACACTCAAGAATGTGTTTGCACCAACTATTTTCAACCCACAAGTCATGGTTGCTGGTGCGCCAGTTTCGATGTACGAGAAAATGCCAACGGACGCACATGCTCCCTTTGCGGTGAAACCAGAGAACAAATACAAGCAGCAAGCCTCGAGTTTTGAAGACAACACAAATCCGATGTTTGGAACAATGGACCCTGCTCATATCGACCTGGTGTTTAATACAGTCATTAATCCTCTACAGCAGCAATTGCAGGCGTATGATTTATCGGCAATGCGAGATCGATTTAAAGCAGATGGTTCACCGCTGTTGGGCCGAGAAGCAAATCCACGAAATATTTGGTATAAAATTCGCTTTACACAAAATCACACATTGAATCAAAAGGTGAATGGCGACGACATCCAAGCCAATATTGTAGGCAGTGATTTCCGAGCAGGTGAAGCGGTCGTACCAATGTTGTATCATCGCACGCCGAGCGTTGTGAGTTACGATAATGTATCGCAAGAAACAAGCCTGACCCCAGGCAGCAAAGCCGATTCAATCACGTTCCAAGAAGACGAGATTATTTTTATTGCGGCGGCAGAAAAAATCGTACAAGACACTCGGATTGTCCCGGCATCTATTTTGGTGACGGGAGCCGAAGGTGTTGAGCCGGTTGCCGAAAAACGGACGGAATACTATGTCCGCCCCGTGCATAACTTCACCGATATTTTTCATGGCTATCTAACGCGGGTTGCTTCTCTCAATTACACCAACGACAGTGCCTTGCACGATATCTCACACATTACGGAATCACACAACAAAGCAGCGATTCAAGTCTTGTTTCGGAAGCAAGAAAAAAAGCGGTTGGAATTGGATTTAGAGTTGTTTCGTCGAGATGAAGTAGAAGCGGGTGAGTATGCCGGCCTGTTGTCTTCGGAAGTCATTAAGTTGACTGCACAGTTAGCAGCTATTTTCCAACGCAATCAGGGCTATGCGGAACAGCTAGCCAAGGATCAAGCCGCCCTTGAAGCGGAAATAAATGCCAAAACGGCTGCTGCCGCGAGCGTTAATTCAAAGCAATAATCTCTTGAATAAACTGCGTTAGCGACTCTATATTTGCTACGCGCTGTAGTAAAATTGTTGTTATGGGTATCTACGATCGAGATTACTGTCGCGAAGACGCGAATTCATCAGCGCCGGGCATGATGCGCTCTGTCAGCAACATGTCTATGACGAACAAATTAGTCGTGGCCAATATTGTTGTCTATATTCTGTGCTGGCTAGCAGGCAATAGTAATCAAGTGGTGAACGCTAAAATCTATGACGTCTTAGCGATCGACTCGTCGTTTTTTACACACCCGTGGCAAATATGGCGGTTAATCACCGCCGGCTTTATGCATGCAGCTGCTTGGGGGACGCACAACAACTTGGGCGTTATGCACATCGCGTTTAATATGTTCGGCTTGTGGATGTTCGGCCGGTTTGTTGAACAGCGGTATGGCGCTAAAGAGTTTTTCAGATTCTATCTGTTGGCGATTATCGTGAGCAGTTTGATCTTTGTGGTGAGTTATTATTTTTTGGCATTGCCTGAGGGAGTACCTGTTGTCCGAGCGGTAGGTGCATCGGGCGGTGTTGTATCCGTTGTTATCCTGTATTGTTTTTTATATCCAAAAACCAAATTATTAATGATGATGATTATCCCTGTAGATGCTTGGATTGCCGGCCTTATTTATGTTGGCTATGACATTTATTTGGGAGTGCAATCTTCTACAGGCGAATCGGCAGGAATCGCTTGGCAGGCTCATCTAGGAGGTGCGGCTTTTGCCGCGCTGTACTTTAAATTGGGATGGAAGTTTGGCGGTTGGGGCAAGACTAAGCCAAAAACGAAACTTAAAATACATAAGCCAGTCCCAGATGAGCTTAGTGCCGATCAGCAGTTAATTGATCGAGGTGAAAAAATATTAGAACAAGTACACCAGCGCGGTGAATCTAGTCTTTCGGCGCGCCAACGCCAAACGTTGAAGCGGTACAGTGAATTGATGCAGCAGCGACGAAGGTAATTTTTGACGCTTTAAAAAGTATGCATATCCAGTAATGAATACGCTTGACCAAAACTCGAAAACCGTGGCGATCATTATGATCGCGGCTCTCTTATTCGGTCACGCTTGTAGCAGCGCCGCTGGCGCAGACGAATCAGCGGCGGCACTAAAGATCTTGCGGACAAAATGTGGTAGTTGCCATCATCCCAAGAATCCTAAGGCTGAGCTGGATCTATCAACCCTAGCAGGTGTCCTTGCCGGTGGTGAGTCGGGCTTGGCGATCGATGAAGATGCAGCTAATTCCTTGTTGTGGGAAATGGTGGATAGCGAAACAATGCCCCCGGAAGATTCTCCGCAGTTGACCACCGCTGAAAAACAGACATTGTGGAAATGGCTCAAGTCAGATGAGCTGATACATCGCCGGCAGCTCCAACGTGTCAGCGTTTCGCAGGTGTTGCCGATTTTAGAGTTGCGCTGCACGGTCTGCCATGGTAAGCGGTTGCAAGAGGGCGGCTTGGACTTGCGGTCTCTTGATTCAATGTTAATGGGGGGTAAATCGGGGCCCGCGTTAGTTCCAGGAAAACCGAATACCAGTTTGTTGCTTAAAAAAATTCATACGGGTGAAATGCCTCCTAAGCGGCGGATTGTGGAAGTTAGTGTTCAGGTAATTACCGCCAGTGAGATAAAGTTGCTCGAGCAATGGATTGAACAAGGAGCGATCGTCGATAAAGTTAAGGCTGATACCGCAAGTTTGGCTGGTGATAGATTAGTCACCAATGAAGATCGGCAGTTTTGGTCGTTTGGTGCGGTTAAACGTCCCGCTGTGCCAGCGCCGGCTGTTCCCCCACCGGATTCTGTAACTCAGGAAAATGTAACGTTACACAATCCAATTGATGCGTATATCCAGCAGCAATTGACGCATCGCGATCTTGGTTTTTCTGAGCGAGCGCCACGCACTACACTTATCCGTCGTCTCTATCTAGATTTGTTAGGTGTTCCTCCTTCTCCGCAACAAATCCTTGAATTTGTCAATGACGCTGACCCAATGGCCTATGAGCGATTGGTTGATGAAGTCCTGGCTTCGCCGGCCTACGGCGAACGTTGGGGTGGCTTATGGCTCGACTTGGCTGGCTATGCAGACAGCGAAGGCATCCAAGAATCGGATCCCCCGCGGCCATGGAATTACCTTTATCGTGATTATGTCATCAGTAGCTTTAACCAAGATAAACCATACTCGGATTTCGTCACTCAACAATTAGCAGGTGATGAATTGGGAGATTATTCGGATGCCGATAATATCACGACTGAAGTGTTTGATAATCTCGTCGCTACGGGATTCCTGCGACAAAGTTCCGACGGGACGTTCTCTAATATTACGGGGTTTGTGCCTGACCGCCAGCGTTATATCAATAGCGTTATAGAAGTTTATAGTTCAGCCATTCTCGGGTTAACGATCAAGTGTGCTCGTTGTCATTCGCATAAATTCGACCCGATACCTCAGCGGGATTTTTATCGGTTACTCGATGTCTTCAAGGGTGCACTTGATGAAAACCACTGGTATGCACCTCTGGAAAGGGGTACCGGCCGTCATAAGCCGGCGAGGTACTTGCCGGTGATGAAGACCCCAGATCGCTTAGCATTGCAGGCAAATAATAAAACTGTGCAGTCGGAAATAGACGCATTGCAACGTACGTTAACAAGTCGCGAAGAGATAGAGATTTCCAAAGTTGTTGCCGCCAGGCTGTTGGAGGTTCCTGCGAGTATTCGAATGGACGTGGAAAAAATGATCGACATCGCCAAAGATCAGAGAAATAAGATTCAAACCTATCTGGCCGCACGCTTCGAAGCATATTTGACCGTGACAACGGATGATGTTGAACTAGTTGACAAGGTCTTCGCTGAATATCGAGAGAACCAAACTAAAGCCATACAGTCGCTGAAGGCCAAATTAAAGTTGCCTACTAAAATACGAGCCTTGTGGGATGATGGTGACCCGTCGGCGACTTATATATTAACCCGCGGCAATTACCTAACTCCGACACGGCGTGTCGGTCCGGGAGTGCCAGCCGTGTTGACTGATGGTGAGACGGAATTTGTTGTGCAGCCGTTGACGACAGGTGACTCTGATGATAAACGTACTACTAGTACTGGCCGTCGCTTAGCCCTGGCACGCTGGACCGTTCAACGCGAGCATCCACTGACGGCACGTGTCATGGTGAATCGAATCTGGAAGCATCATTTTGCGAAGGGTTTAGTAACAACTCTGGAAAACTTTGGGCTGGCTGGTGCTCGGCCCTCACATCCTCAACTGTTGGATTGGCTGTCTGCCGAGTTTATGGAAAACGGGTGGAGTGTCAAACGTATTCATTACCTGATAGTAACGAGCCGTACATATCAACAATCGTCGGGCATAAACGACCAGCATCTCGCACAAGATCCCGAGAACATATGGTTAGCACGGATGCCGATGAGACGACTAGATGCCGAAATGGTACGGGATAGCCTGCTGGCAATAGCGGACGTGTTATCGCTGCAACCCTTTGGGCCAGCTGATGGTGTGACACCCAGAGCGGACGGACTGGTTGTCTCTAAGGACACTCAGGGTGGATGGCGACGTAGTATCTACGTGTTGCATCGGCGGACAGCGATGCCAACATTGCTGGTGAATTTTGATCGGCCGCGGATGAGTCCCAATTGTGTTGAACGAACCGATTCAACAGTAGCACCCCAGGCGCTACACCTGATGAACGACAAACAGGTACATCTCTGGACGGAGTTGTTTGCCGGGCGCGTACAAGCATCTGCGGGAAATGATACTGCACGGCGAATCACCTATGCATATTTGTGTGCGACTGGACGTGATCCCACTGATACAGAAATGAAAGTGGCCGTTTTGTTCATGGAAAAATTGACAGAACAGTGGCAAAACGAACAAGCCGCTGACGCAGCGGATAAAGCACTGGTGAATCTTTGCCATGCATTGATTAATTCGGCCGCTTTTTTGTATGTTGATTAAGAACGTTTAATTTTATGAGAATAGATGGATAGATGATCAAGCAGCCAATTACTCGCCGAAACTGGATGCAACGCACTGCTGCTGGCCTCAAGGCTGCTGCGCTGACGAGCATTTTTTCAGGCGAGCTTTATGGCGAGCAGGCGCAAAACAGAGTCAAATATCGTGGCCCCCTTGGTCAGCAGCAACGTGCGGCGCAGCGGGATGCTCCGGCTCAATCGGTGATTCATCTGTTTATGAACGGTGGCCCCAGTCAAATGGATCTATTTGATCCGAAGCCAGAGTTGAGCAAACGCCACGGCGAATCGTATTTTAATGAACTAGCTAGCGAAGTGGAAAGCCCAGCGGCGGCAGGCGCTTTGATGAAGACACCCTATCGCTTTGCGCAACATGGTGAAGCGGGGCACTGGATTTCAAATGTCCTGCCGCATTTATCGACGTGTGCGGATGATTTAGCTGTTATCAAGTCTATGTATACGACCAATCTAACGCATGAGCCGGCGTTGTTTAAAATCCATGGTGGGAAAGAAATACCGGGATTGCCCGCCATGGGATCCTGGGTGTCTTATGGACTTGGAACCGAAAATCAAAACTTGCCCGCGTACATCGTGTTGGATGATCCACTGGGCCTGCCGGTAAACCAAACACAAAATTGGCAGGCTGGGTATTTACCACCGACTTTTCAAGGCACTCGTTTTCGTAGCACCGGATCGCCCGTGTTGAATCTTGAGCGAGCGTTTGAGGAACCGGACAATATAACGGAGTTGGAACGAGATTTAATTGCTGGATTAGATCGCATTCACTTGGAAAATCGACCGGGACAATTGCAACTTGACGCGCGGATTGCGAGTTACGAATTAGCCGCCAGAATGCAATTGGCGGCAACGGATGTATTGGACATTACCCACGAGACCAAGGCCACTTTAGCGATGTATGGTATTGGCGAGGAACCGACCGATTCCTATGGTCGGCGGTGCTTGTATGCACGACGATTGGTAGAACGAGGAGTTCGATTTGTTCAGCTGTTTATTAATTTTCAGATTTGGGATAATCATACAGGACTAGAGCAGGGCTGTCGCACAGCATGTGGGCGGACTGATTTACCGATTGCTGGGTTGCTTAAAGATTTGAAACAACGGGGCTTGCTGGATTCGACGTTAGTGGTCTGGGGAGGTGAATTTGGTCGCTTGCCAATTGCTCAATTGCCGGGCGACAAAAATGTCGCAAATGCTGGGCGGGATCATAATAAGAACGCCATGATCACTTGGATGGCCGGTGGGGGAGTACAGGGTGGTGTAACAGTTGGCGCGACTGACGATCTAGGATTTGCCGCCGTCGAAAATCGGATTACGGTTGCTGATTGGCATGCTACGATCTTGCACCAACTAGGTTTGGAATATGAGCACCTGTACTTCGAGCGCAATGGGCTCAAGGATCGTTTGACCGGTGTTGAAGAAGCCAGAGTTATCAGCGAAATCCTGACGACAAATTAACCGGCCTTATTTTTTCGTACTACCCACTGCGGGGTGGGTAAAATCGTTGTACAGTTCAGTCATCTTCGCGGCGTTGGCTTCCCCTTGATGCACCACCATTCGATACTTGGTGACGAGGGGTTTGTCAGGTTTGATTTTGTAGTCACCTAAGACCATTGGTGCCCAACAAAAATAAGGCATGGATGGGTGTAAACGGACGGGCTGTGGGAAACGATAGTTATCTGGGTGATTGAGTACGGTAATTCCTGCATGTTTGCCATTCGAGACTGGACCGTGAATATTAACCCATTTGGGTCGTGTGTGATTTCCTGTGTCACGATCTTTGCCTTCGCTTGTCAGAAACCCAGCACCGGTGGTAGCTTTCACCCAGTTCCGGCGTCCGCGGATTGCCCAACCTCCGTAATGATATTCTTGCAATACTAAAGGATCGTCGGTCGCGCATTTCTGAGTTGAAGTGAAATCAATCAAAAATAACTCGTTTTGTTGGTAGACAACAACCTGCCATATTTCTGTGAGCGCGGCGGTGGTTTTATCAGTGTCTAGCAAGGCAACGTGATGTAGCTCGGCGATAAAACCTCCGAACACAGGTCCGGTAACAGTTCCTACTAAATTTGCATGAGTTACATTACCCTGTTTGGCAGCCTGATTCCAAAAATCCACTGCCTGCCCTCGAAACGTGGTCTTTGTATAGGGGAACATAACACCATGTTGATGCATGTGATCTGGTGGAAAGTCGTCCGTTAGAACATTGCCTCGTGGGTCGAAGATGGGATGGATAAATCCAGAACGAGCGTAGTACGGTTTGGTTTCGTCAGGACTCGGGCGAATTGCCATGTTGTATTCCAGCACCGGTAATTCTCCGACGGTGATTTTGATAGCGTCGTTGGTATTGGTGGCTCGGACCCGCGGAATCCGTTTGGGAAATCCATCAACAAGGACGAAGCGATAGCTACGAGATTGTCCGGAATACAGTGGCTGCTCTAGCATCCAGCGGACGACCGGGACGTCGCCACTGTAATCGAATTGAGTAGCCACGCGTTTATTAGTGTCATTGGAGATAAGAATGAACGGGTGGCGGTTGGGAATGCTGTCCGGAATTGGCGCCTGCACCGGTACCCCAATTCGGTCATATAAGCCAGCTTCGATCTTTATAGTACGGTCTTGGGCAGAGATAAAAATTGATTGCGATAGCAATAAGAACAAGATAATACAAAATCGAAGTCGCATACGGGGTACCCATCGAAAAATAACGTCTAGGTTGTTCAGCCTATATCAGCGGCAATCTCTACAGGATACAATAAAGCAAGTTGGCGAAGAGCATCCAATTACTATTAAGAAAGGAATTTTCAAATGTTGAATAAATATGGTAAATCGGTATTAACGGCGCTGGCCGTAACGATTTGTTTTGCGTGTCATATTGACCAAGAAGTTCGAGGAGCAGATAAAGTGCCCACTGCATTAAATCACACAGCCAAAGACATCGATGGCCAAGACGTGAAGCTTGAGAAATATGAAGGGCGCGTGCTGTTAGTTGTCAATTTGGCAAGTCGCTGAGGTCGTACTAAACAATACCTGCAGTTGCAGGCACTTCATGCTAAATATAATAGCAAAGGCCTTTCGATTTTAGGATTTCCTTGTAATCAGTTTGGGCTTCAAGAACCAGGTACAAATGCTGAGATCAAAGAATTCTGTAGCGCTAAATATTCCGTCGCTTTCGATTTATTTTCGAAAGTCAATGTGAATGGCGACCAAGCCCATGGGTTCTACAAGCACTTAACGGCTCAAAACACTTCGCCAAAAGCAGCTGGTAAGGTTTCGTGGAATTTTGAAAAATTCTTAATCGATCGTTCCGGTACAGTGATTGCTCGGTTCGATGGAAAAGTGCAACCAGATTCCGCTGAGTTAGTGAAATTGATTGAGCAACATTTGGCAAAATAAGCCAACCTGTGACTAATTGTGACATGGTAAATGACCCCAGCCGTTGCTGCTCATTGCGAGTAGTCAACGGCTGTGTTATTAAATGGACTATCAAGGAATATAATTAGAATAACTGAGAGTAACCGTGAGCAACGAAGTTCAAGCATTAATAACGATACTAAAGCAAGCCGTCCAACAATCACCCGCCACACAGAGTTGGCCGGTGGCCGTGGATTCGTGGTTCTATTATTGTGACGCGGCTGAGATGAGTTTGTTATTTCAGGAATTATTGCAACTCAAGGTACCACTAGACGAAGGTTCTCAAACTGCGTGGGGCAAGCTGCTCGAACAGTTTATTGATTTACAACGGAGGTCGTCGGTACTTGCAGGCGCTGATTTATCACAAGAGCTCAAAGAATTGCCTGAGCGTCAGGATTTGATAGAGCTTTATAGTTTCTTGGGTACGGAGAGTCGTATTCGTCACCAGATACTACTGTTGCTGGCAATGCGTGCCGATGATGCTAGTACGGAAGCGGTCGTTTCGTTGTTGATTAACGATCCACCGCTAGAAGTTACGGGTTTTGCGATTGCGTTGAGTCCTTATTTACAACGTGACACGAATTGGGATCTGTTGTTCCCGGCGTTGTTTCAGGCACTACGACATCCCATTGCCGCTGCGGCAGTGCTTGATCTCGCAAATTACTTGTGTCGGAATTCCAAATTAACACCTCACGCAGCCACTCCAATTAGTACTCAATTGGTTCAACTGTTAACCGGTGTCGTCGAACAATTAAGCATGATTGAGGATGGCTCCATCATGAAGCACCGCGGCGATTTAACAGCCCCAGAAATTTCCGAACAGGTCAATCAGGGTGTTTCATTGGCCGTTTCGCTGTGCGATGCGTTGGCCCTCGTGGGTGATCCTGAATTATCATCAGCGGTCTTTCAAGCGATGAATCTCAGTCATCGGCGGATCCAGGTTGAAGCGGCAGCAGCTCTGATAAAACTCGAACAGGACGCAGGGAGACAGCGGTTGGTAACGTTAGCAGAGGAACCGGCTATTCGTATCCGAGTGTTGAAATATGCCGAAGAATTATCAGTCATCGATGAGGTCGCTGCGCAATATACAACGCCGACTGCTCGAGCTGAGGGTGAGCTAGCACTGTATCTCGCACAACCTCACATCATGGGTATGCCTCCCGCTCGGTTGGAATTATACGACAAAGTGGAGATGTATTGGCCAGGATTTGATGCGCAGCAAACTTGTTTTTTGTTTCGTTATGAATATCTGCTAGGTGCTGAACCGTTGATGAATATCGCGATCGCCGCTCCCGAGGTTCAAAGCGTTACGGCGGATCTGACGCACTGTAGCCCCGAAGATATTTATGCATTGTTTGCAGCGGAAGGAGTTACGCATGATGAAATATTTGAGATGGATGCGGACGACTTAGATAGCCAAGCGGAAATCGACATTGTGCGGTTACAACGGCGTGCGCACGATCGAGGATATGAGCAGATAAAATTGATTCAGTTGGGGTTTTTCTTTGGAGATCGTGTGTTGTCGGCCGAAGCCGCACGCGACGGGGTATCGGGAATCGTAGTTGTTGATGCCGCAGATGATGTTTGGTTTGCTCAACAAAACCCTCAGCGACCCTTAACAGCCCAAGATGCGTACAATATTTACAAAGGTCGAAAGTTATTAGCGACATTTAATCCGGAATTAGATTCCCAACGGGAAACCGCTCTAGAAAGTAATAGCGATGACACCGTCTGATTTGTCACCCGCATCTTCGACAGCACAACCGCCTCCGTCGAACGAATTAGGAATTCGTCGGACGCTGTACTATCTGGCTGGGTTGATGATTGTGTTGCTGGTCATGGTGATAATGTTTGCTCCCCAGCCAGTAACGTCGAAGTTTATGGGGCAGCAAATTACATTTCGAGGTGTTAGCTTGAGCACGGATTCCGAGATTAGGGTTTTTGACCTTGAATCACATCGCGGGAAAGTTGTGCTCATCAATTTTTGGGCGACCTATTGTCATTATTGTCTTGAAGAGATGCCACATGTGCAGCGTATTTATACGGACCTGCAGCATGATGACTTTGTGGTTATTGGTGTGAGCAGTGATACTCGTCCGGTTTTAGAGGAGTTTTTGAGCAAACACAGTCAGGTTTGGGACAATATTTATGGAGTGGATTCGGGGCGTTTGAGCTATGAGTTTGATGTAAATACTATTCCCCGAGCCTTCTTAATTAACCGCCAAGGTGTTCTTGTTGCCGTAGGTAATGGGGTCGAGTCGATTCAAAACGAAATATATGCGCTTGTTCGGAACGACTTTTAGAGTTTGCCGTTAACAGAACTGGTCGAAACGGTTAGTTTATGGATAGCTAAAGAAACGAAAACAGTAAAAGAAATCAGGTTTAGAATGGATATTGATGGCGGTTCGCAGACGGACCAGACAAACGAAGTGGCAAGTGCAATCAACGACAGCAGCGAAAGTAATGAAGGCGAGCAGCAAATAGGTTTTGCTGATATGGATCTTAGTCGCGACATGCGGCGTTCGCTAGAGCGAGCTGGTTATGAAGAGCCATCTCCGGTTCAAGCGGGCGTTATTCCACCGGCGCTGGATGGATATGATGTAATGGGGCAAGCGCAAACGGGTACGGGTAAAACCGCTTCATTTGCAATCCCCATTCTTGAGCAACTGGCTTCGCCAAAAGATATAGCGGGTGTGCAAGCCATTATATTGGTACCGACAAGAGAGTTAGCCGGACAGGTTCGCGAAGAATTTGAAAAACTTGCTTACTACATGGATATCAAAACGACCGCTATTTACGGTGGCCATCCGATTAAGAAGCAAATCGAAGTGTTGAAGAATGGCGTGCAGGTTGTGGTAGGAACACCTGGTCGTGTGATCGACCATATCAACCGAGGCACATTGAATCTACATGAGGCATGGTGTGTTGTGCTTGATGAAGCAGACCGCATGCTTGATATTGGGTTTCGTCCGGATATTGAAAAGATACTTCGCGCAGTCACGCGCAAAGACCGTCAGACATTATTGCTCAGCGCGACGGTTCCGCCTTCGATTAAACGCTTGTCGACGCAATATATGTACGAACCGATTATGTTGGATTTTTCGAATACGAACGTATCGGCCGACACAATCGATCAATTCTATTTTACGGTGGATCGCAAACGAAAATTTGCTTTGTTGAAACGTTTAATACAACGTGAACAACCTCATCAGGCGATTGTTTTTTGTCGCACTAAACGAGGGACGGATCGTATTGCCCAGCAACTGTCAGAGACCTTTGACAATGTGGGTTGTATTCATGGTGATATGAATCAGTCAGTGCGTGATCGAGTGATGAAAAAATTTCGCGATGAAACGCTAAAGGTATTGGTTGCAACAGATGTTGTCGGCCGAGGTATCGACGTAACCAGTATTTCGCACATCATCAATTTTGATACACCTGAAGACTGTGATGACTATGTACATCGCATTGGTCGAACTGGCCGCATGGGCCGTGAAGGTGTGGCCTATACGTTCGTCTCGGATGATGAAGGTGAGTTGTTGACGAAGATTGAGGTGAGAATCAATCGCTTGTTGGAACCCGACGCGATGGAAGGCTTTGAATTAAAAGTTGAAACACCGGTTGAGTATAAAAAAGAACGGGTCGCTGCGGTTGCGGCGATGCGTGGTCGAGGGCCCGCGAAACATCGCCGGAGATTATAATGATGTGTAGTGGTTCACAGAATAGATTCAGCATGGGTTCTGTGGCTTGGTGTTGCTTATTATTGGTGAGTTGCTCGTCGCGTGAAGCCGCCCAATCCGACAATCCGGTGGCGAAACAAAAGGGTACAACGTCAACGAAGCGTATGCAGCAACCGGCTCAACCTCCAGCCCCAGTTGTCGTAAGCCCTAACACACAAACCCAACCGGCGATGCAGCCGTTGCCAATACAGATCGACGGGCCCGCAGCCGCAGCGCGCAAAAATCCGTTGGACCCGGAGAAGATCCGCGCGCAGGGTATTCGAACGATACAAGGCCAACATCTAACTCTCTACACCGACATGCCCACGAACGCGGATATTCAGAGTTTGCCTAAAATCCTTGAATTGGCGATTCCACAATGGTGCGAGTATTTCCACGTTGCTCCCGAGAAAATGGCCGCGTGGAAAGTCTCGGTTTGTTTAATACAAGAGCGCCAGAAGTTTGATGCGGCTGGCTTGATTCCCGCAACATTGCCCAGCTTTGAACATGGATACGCGTTTGGCAACAGATTGTTTATCAATGAACAACCGAGTGCCTACTACCGCCGTCACTTACTGCTGCACGAGGCTACGCATGCGTTTATGTTCGAAAATTTTTCTAGCGCAGGCCCACCTTGGTGCATGGAAGGCATGGCTGAATTCTTAGCCACGCATACTTGGGATGGCACACAACTTCAGCTGCGGCAAATGCCAAAAACTAAAGAAGACGTTCCTTATTGGGGCAGAATTAAGATCATCAAAGACCAAGTTGCTGAGAAAAAAGGGTTGATGATCCAAGAGATTATGAATTTTGGTAGTGATGCTCAGTTGCGCTTAGATGCTTACGCTTGGAGTTGGGCGGCCTGTAGTTTTCTAGATACTCATCCCGCCTTTCAAAAGACGTTTCGGGAACATTTGAAGAACATCGGAGACAGTTCGCCTGAGTTTTCGCTCGACCTAGTCAAGGCCTATGGCGAGCAATGGTTTCAGGTTCGCCAACAGTGGCAAGTCTTTGTGATGAATATTGAATATGGATTTGATATTGCACGAGAATCCATTGATGTTGTTGAGGTTCGGCCACTTGAATTAGCGGCCGAAGTAATTCCTGTTCGTGCCGATCGTGGTTGGCAGTCTACGGGGTTGCGGGTTACGGCAGGAATGAAATTGGCAATTACGGCCACCGGTCGATTTGTTATTCATCGTGAGGAATCAGAAAACCAGCCACAGGGTATACCATGGGAAAGCGAAGCGGGTGGGATTACGCTACGTTATCATCGGGGGCAGCCGTTGGGAAAATTATTGATTGCACTCGATGAACCACAACAACTTGGCGAAACTGGCTTATCTAATTATGGTCCGGTTGGTGCAGGTGGAGATATTATGATCCCGTCGGACGGAGTGCTTTATTTTCGAGTAAACGATTCACCGTCTGAACTTGCTGCGAATGAAGGCACATTGCAAGTAACTGTGCAGCAAATAACAGATTAGGCACCATTTCTAGCGCGGCCTGATTGACGAGACAGTGCTGGGCTTCCACAATTTTTAATTGACCATAAAACAATTTATTTAACGCATTTGAAACTGCATACAATTTACCCGTTGGACGCAAACAAGTAGGAAGTGAATAAACGAATGAGCGTAATGCAAACGCAAGACCCCGCCGTTTTCCAGAGCATTGAACAGGAGCGCAATCGCCAACGATTTGGATTGGAGATGATTGCTAGCGAGAATTACACGAGTCGCGCAGTAATGGAAGCGTGCGGCAGTGTTTTGACTAATAAATACGCAGAAGGATATCCAGGCCGGCGTTATTACGGAGGCTGTGAACATGTTGATACAACGGAATCTATCGCGATTGACCGAGCTAAGCAATTGTTTGGCAGCGATTCAGTCAACGTTCAAGCGCACTCGGGCTCCCAAGCCAATACGGCCGTTTACTTGTCGTGTTTAGAGTATGGCGATTGTGTGATGGGCTTGGACCTAGCGCACGGCGGTCACTTGACGCACGGTATGCATCTCAATATTTCGGGCATTCTTTACGATTTTGTGAGTTACGGAGTAGACCCCGAGACGCATCGTTTAGATCTGGATCAAGTGGCAAAGTTAGCGAAAGAGCGTAAACCAAAATTGATTGTGGCTGGTGCCAGCGCTTATCCGCGAGAAATGCCGCATGAGGCATTTGCACAGATTGCGGAAGATGTTGGAGCATTGTTGTTCGTGGATATGGCCCATTATGCGGGACTTGTCGCGGCGGGCGTCCATCATAATCCCGTTGAGTGTGCAGACTTTGTGACCACGACGACACACAAGACTTTACGAGGTCCGCGGGGCGGGATGGTGATGTGTAAAGACGAACACACCAAGGCGATCAATCGCAGCATTTTCCCTGGTTTGCAAGGTGGGCCGTTGATGCACATCATTGCCGGTAAAGCGATTTGTTTTGGCGAGGCGTTAACTGATGAATTTAAACAATATGGCCAACAGACTGTCGACAATGCGAAAACACTCGCGGCGGCATTACAAGCTGGCGGTATGACGTTGGTCAGTGGTGGCACGGATAACCACTTGATGTTGCTCGATGTATCTCAGTCGTTAGGAATGGGCGGTAAACTTGCCGAGGCCGTATTGGATCAATGTGGAATTACGGTGAACAAGAATATGATCCCCTTTGACGAACGAAAACCGAATGACCCATCTGGAATCCGTATTGGTACGCCAGCGTTAACGACTCGAAAAATGGGCACCGATGAAATGAATTCCATTGCTGGTTGGATGATAAGCGGCTTGCAAGCTCCGGAAGATACTTCGCTGCATCTATCAATTCACCAACAGATTCGCGAGTTATGCGAGCAGTTCCCAGTTCCTGAAGACAGGTAATCTCAGCATAATATAGAAGAGCATTTTTGGTTTCCTAACAATTGTTGTACGATATATGTAGAACGACCGGTCGGATAGTTGGCCACATGCTTATAATGTATTAAGCGGTTTGAGGTTCTTCAACGATGGCCGTCGAAACTCACAAGGTAATTATAAATAGGGTAACCAAGTAAGCGATGTCAGAAAAGAATAGAATTTTAATTGCCGACGACAACCAAGCAAATTGCGAATTGCTAGACGCCTATTTGTCTGAATTGGATTGCGAGATTGATTTTGCCGTCGATGGACAGGATACGCTCAATAAGGTTGTGTCGTTTAATCCAGATTTGATATTACTAGACGTAATGATGCCCAAATTCAATGGATTTGAAGTTTGTGAGCAGATCAAATCGACTCCTTCCACGGCTGCGATTATGGTCCTGATGGTGACAGCCTTGAATGAACGGGGTGATATTGAACGTGCAGTGAAGGCGGGCACGGATGATTTTTTGTCTAAGCCAGTCAATCAAGTTGAGCTGTTAAAACGAGTGGAGAACATGTTAAAATTAAAAGATGTCACTGACGAAGTCGAGCGATTACGCAAGTATATCGAGGAGATGGAACAGTAGATTTGCTGCGAAGTCGGAATTGCACGTTTGCCCCATTCTCTCGTTCGCCAAATCAAAACCTGAAGAAGAGCGTGTTATGCCAGTTACCAGATCCATCTCTGCCAACCAAGCCCCGCTTGTCCACCGCGATAATCGCCGTAGATTTTTATTGTTCTTGCTTTGCTTTGCATTGTTTACATCGATATTCGTGCTTTGCTCAAAAACGGTTTACGCCGCTCAAGGCAGCCCCACATCGCGACAAAAACGTATCGCGGTTTTGATTGAACAATTAGGCAATGATGATTTCACGACTCGAGAAGTTGCCCAAGACAAATTGCTGGAACATGGGTTATACGCTTTTGATCAATTACATGTCGCTCAACATCATGATGACATTGAGATATCCAAACGCGCGATGTTTCTGATTGGCAGTATTCGTATTCCCTGGACTGTGCGCACGGACGGACCCGAAGTGCGGGTAATCCTGAGTGGATACGCAGACAAAAATAGCGAAGATCGCAAGAGTCACATGCAACGTTTAGCGGCGTTGGATGATTACCTTGGCATAGCAGCGTTGAGTCGTATGGTGCGCTATGAATCATCAAATCGTCTGTCGCGCTTTGCCGCGTTGTTAATCATGAACCAAGTAGTCCCGGCAGATGTTGCCCGCACCAAAGACCTAGCGGCAGAATTAAACGGCTTGTTTGGTGAGAGCAGTCGAGTGGGGGCACGGTGGGTGCGGGCCTACGCGTTGTCGCTAAAATCTCCCCAGGAATCAGTAGCCACTTGGGATAAAATTACTCGTGACGAAGAAGTGTTATTAGCTACGTTCCCTAATCAATCTAGTCGCCTCTTGCTACGAAATTTATTGAGATGGCAATTTCAATTACTGAGGGGCTTAGGTGACGAGGCAGCCGCAGGACACGTTGCCCGGCGCAGCGTTAATCTATTGGATGGTTCTCGTGAGCAACTTATCGAAGCGATTGATTGGTTTGCCAGTCAAGAAAGTTGGGAATATGCCGAGCTAATCGCCGACCGGTTCCCGATAGAATTTGGAGAATTACCGGAACTGTTGTATCGACTGGCGGAAGCTCACTTGTATGCAGAGAACCAAGCACTAGCGGACAAGGCGGTTCGGCGGGCTGTTGCAATAAAACCAGAAGATATCGTCGCTCATACCACCATGGCAACGTGGTTAACCAAACACCATTTTTATGATTGGGCGATAGCGGAGTATCAACAATGTACGGAGCAAGCAACCGTTGAATCGGATATGGGTGTGCGCGTGCGGATTATATTGGCTGAGTTGTTTCATGATTTGTCGCGGGATGCGGAAGCGGCTGAGGGCTTGGCTGAGGTTATAAAACAACGAGACAACAATGCTGTTGTGATGGCCGTGAAGCGATTTTATCCGAGTTTTGCTGCATTGGAATCGCGTTACATCTATTACCAAGCGAGTGCAGCGGCGAGGCGCGAAGATTTTGCACAGCAAAAAACATTATTGGAAAAGGCGTTGAGCCTCGATCGGTATGATGGTGACGTACTTATCGCAGCGTTTAGGTATACCCAAGCGGATGATAAGTGGCGGCAGGATACCCTCGCGAATATTGCGGGAGCCGCAGAGCATTATGCAAAAGAAGTTGAACAACTAGAGAAAAAAATCAAAACCACATTGGATCGTACCGCAAAAGCTCAAATGGGTTATGATTTGGCGCGCGCCTATAACCAATACGCTTGGGTCGTCGGGAATACGGTCGGTGATTTTGAGCAGGCGATTAAATTCAGTCGCAAGTCGCTGGATCTCCGAGGTTGGACATTATCTGGATATCTTGATACGTTGGGCCATGCGTACTACGGCGCGGGGAAGTTTGAAGAGGCGGTGTTGTGGCAAAGCAAGGCGGTGGAGTTAGACCCAGCGAGTCAGGCTATGAGTCGTAAGTTGAAGGTCTTTCAGGCGGCCTTGGAAAAACAAACCGCAAATGACAGCGAATGAAAAATTTTCGTAGACTGGCTTTGTTTTTGATTGCCACAAATCCTATAATGACGAGCACCTGTCATAGTTAACCACTGTCTCATTGAATCAAATAGGATCTCAAACGTGCTCTCCGTAAGACCAAAAGTTGCTGAACTTGCTTTCCAACTCTATGGCCGTTCATTGCATCCAGAATTATTTGATATCTTTGAGATTCGTTCCATTGAACGCGGCAATTATAAAGTAACAATTGCGATTACTCGCGATGGCCATGTGATCACGTTTGAGCATAATAATATGGTGTTGGCCGAGGTGGCTGCCGCCAGTACCCAACCCCTCCCGCGTCGACGACGATTGTTGTCACGTAAACTTACAGGTGAGCATTGTGAATCATTGTCATGCAAAGGGGGCGTTCATTATCAAACGAGCTTCCAGTTGGAGGAAGTGTCCCCAGATATTTTTTGGAGCTTTCAACAGGAATTGGCTCGTGATAGCAAACTCCAGGGGATGGTACACGCGTTTAACAACAGTAACCGAGTGCAAACCGGAGCGTTGAGTTATATCAATATAGAAACGCGGCAAAATCGTTTGTTGGTGCAAGCGTTTCACACGTTCCCAGATGACTATGCAATCGTCAAAAGTCAGTCAGTCTTTACGATTTAGTACGACGGTCACGCAGACGAGCAGCAAACCGATGACACAGATAATCAGGCCACCCTTGGCCCGATTAAAGAAGGCCTCTTGTTTTTTTTGTTCAACTAAAAAATCAACGGTTTGTTGTTCCCCAAGTCCACGGCCAGCGATGACGGCAAAAATCTCGATGGATTCAAATGGCGGCATCTGATCGATGACAATATTGCCATATTCGTTTGCCTCATCCGTTGTGTCGGTGGTGATTATTTTATTACCAACAGAGTAGTTATATACAGCGACCGTTAGGCCCACAGCAATAAATACAATTGCTATGGCGAATATAGATCCGCCAATTGCATTCCATTGATCCTTGGGTTTGTCGAGCGGGTCGTCGGCAAGTGGCAATTGTTTTACGTCACGCAAATTTGGCACGGTGATAGGCGCACCACATGAACAAGTGAGTTGATCGCCCGCTTGGGCAACTTGCACTGGCATGTCGAGCCCGCATTCGCATGTTAATAGATAAGTGGACATAGAAAATTCATGAGGGGTTGTAGTGTGTTATTGAAATTAGTGACAGGTTCATTCGGAAGGGGCCGCTGAACCGCGCGCGGCCCACCATGGTAAACTGATACCGCCATCAACGAGCAGTGTTGCGCCGGTCATGTAAGGGTTGGCTGGATCGCTCAGAAATATAATTGCTCGAGCGATTTCTTCCGGCGTTCCTAATCGGCCTAGGGGAATTTTTGCTCCGCCAGTTTCGAGTGTTTCTTCGCTGGCAAATTTGCGCTCGCCGGGAGTGTCAATCCAACCAGGCTGGATCATGTTGATGCGGATACGATGCTCCGCTACTTCAATGGCAGCTGTCCGAGCCATATGCTCAAGCGCTGCTTTTGCCATGTTGTAGGCCATCGCCTTAGGGGCTGGAATAAACGCATGGGGGGAACTGACAAGTGTAATAATACCGCCATCACCTTGTGAAATCATTTGTTGTGTAGCAGCGCGGGTAAGATAGAATGCTCCCCACATCGTTACGTCGACGGTGCGGCGAAATCCTTCCATATCCGCTTGATAAAAGTAGTCTCGATCACTGTAGGCCGCATTGCTGACGGCAATATCAACTCGACCGAACTCATCGACACCACGCTGAATTAAAGACTCGACAGCCTCTTGGTCAGCCATGTCCGCATGATGTGCTACAGCCTGCCCTCCCGCCGCTTCGATCTGAGCGACGACTGTTTGGGCAGCGTCTTCACTTGAGCGGTAATTAACTACCACATTGGCCCCGCATTCGCCGAATGCCAAAGCGGTTGCTCGCCCGATTCCTAAACTTGCGCCGGTAACGATGACTGTTTGATTGTTGAGAGTTGTGTCGACCATTATTATTGTGAGTTTAGTAGGTTTACATAAAAGGATTGGATCAGGTACGCATTACATAGTATCCGTTTAAAGTATGCCATCTAAAAGTAAACGCTGCGGGAAGAGTTGTTATTTTTTATCAATCAAAGTGTCTTTATTTGCGGGGAAAATGTGCTCTTTATTTTTTAATTTGACGTGAATGCGACAAAGCCAAAATAAAAGTTGTTTTTGGTGGCGGATTGCGCTCGTAAAAACGTAGTAAAGGTATAGGAAGGAGTTATTTAAGGATACGTAATGAACTAGGGGCATCGTTCAGAGTAGATTAGTTTTTTTGTTTATCTACTTGGATTATCAGGAATTCATTTGTTTTGATACTAGACCCAACGCCATTGGTAGGTAAAATTAACCAAGTACAAAGCAGATACGTGCAAGTACAGGTGTTAACTAGACTTGCTACATGACTGTAGTAGGTAGGAACTCCAGCGTTTTTTTATGAGGATATGAAAGAGCGAACCTTAGTTGTATCAGGGAAACTGTGTCGACTAGGCAAGAACACAATATTGGGCAGTTGTTCAGCATTGGGATTTTTTGGGAGGGGTTGAATGTCAAATTGGTTTGACTGGTCGTGTTGTTACGGTCACACTTGAATCTCAAGGGCAACAATTCAGCTGGAAATTAAACGTCTAGTCGACACTCGTAAAAACCCGATGGTACATTTATCCGTGTTCACAGTGAGCCAATGGCGAAACGCCAATGCCACATGCTTCGAACCAATGAGCCATTCAAGGTGCTGCAACTGAAATTGAGCCAAATATCGATTCAGCAGCCTCTTAAAGATTACCTTAAATACGTTACCCAAAATTTATTACTTTCCATCGTTATTAGTAAATGATGGCTACATACGGACCTAGAAGGTATTTCAGTACCCATTTTGTTCTTTCGACGAGAACAAAATCCAACCAACAATCCAACCACACTTTAATCTGCCAGGAATTAAAAGTATGAATTCGTATTCTTCACCTTTGGATGATTTTGAAGAAGATCCAGCACAATCAACCACTACCGGAAGTAGTGGTTTTCAGAATGGTACGCCAGGGTCAACTGATAGTAAATCGGCAACGCCGTCGTCAACAACTACTGAAATAGTTGAAGAAACGACGACTGTCGATCAACAGGAATCTTGGTCGGACGATCCAGTTCGTATGTATTTGACTCAAATGGGAGAAATTCCATTATTGACTCGCGTCGAAGAAATTCGACTGGCAAAACGCATTGAAGACACGCGCAGAGACTTTCGCGCTAAGCTTTTAGAAAGTGATTACGTTTTTCAAATGGCCTTTAAAGTGCTCGGTCGAGTACATCGTGGTGAATTGCCCTTTGACCGAACTGTCCAAGTGTCCGTTACCGATCGGCTAGAAAAAGAACAAATTATTGGGCGCCTGCCCGGTAACCTTACGACGCTAGGAAAATTATCACGACTCAACAAACGTGACTTCCACGTAGCAGTCAATAAAAAATGTACCGCTGAAGAACGCAGGCAGGCTTGGCAGAACCTAGGTCGCCGCCGCCGTCGTTGTGTTCGCCTTGTTGAAGAACTTGGCTTGCGTACACATCGCATCGAACCAATGATTCAAACGCTCGAAGATTTTAGCAGTTGTATTGATCAATTACAGCAAGACATTGAACAAGCACGCGAGAACAAAGATCGCCAGGCCAAGCGGGATTTGCTGGGTCAGTATCGAAATATTTTGTTAGCGATCCAAGAAACGCCAACCAGTTTGCGGAATCGTGTGAAATACATCAAACGTGTTTACTCAAACTACCAGCAGGTCAAACGAGAATTGTCTGAAGGTAACTTGCGTTTGGTCGTCTCGATTGCCAAGAAATATCGCAACCGTGGATTGAGTTTCTTAGATCTCATTCAAGAAGGCAACGCTGGTTTGATGCGGGCGGTTGATAAGTTTGAGTATCGCCGCGGCTTCAAGTTCTGTACGTATGCAACTTGGTGGATTCGCCAAGCGATTACTCGTGCAGTCGCGGATCAAAGTCGTACGATTCGTATTCCCGTACACATGGTGGAAACGATGTCGCGCGTGCGAAACTGTTCGCGACAATTGTTGCAAGAACTCGGTCGTGAGCCGACACTTGAAGAAACCGCACGTCGCAGTGAAACCACGGTAGATGAAGCTCGTCGTGTATTGGCGATGAGTCGTTATCCAATATCACTCGATCGACCTGTAGGTAATAGCGAAGATAGCCAATTTGGTGATTTACTGCCTGATGGCGGAGCGGAAAGTCCCGCGTCTGGTGCTGCTCAGGAAATGTTGCGCAATCGAATCGGGAATGTTCTGAAAACATTGAGCTATCGCGAACGAGAAATTATCAAACTTCGTTATGGGCTTGGTGACGGATACAGCTATACACTGGAAGAAGTGGGCCATATTTTCAAGGTGACTCGCGAACGTATACGCCAAATCGAAGCCAAGGCAGTGCGGAAACTACAACAACCAAGCCGTAGCCAAGAACTAGTCGGATTCCTCGATTAGTGTGATGGACCCTTACACCGTTTTTAAGATCGTATTAAAACGGCGGCGGTTGTCTTGTCGGAAGCGGCGGCAGATGGTGACGAGTGCTTGGGGACTTTCATAACCCAATAGTGATGCCAGCGTTGTGAGTGCCAGCGGATCTTTGGGTAGATCATGCCGGGCTGAGGTATCCATCAAACGCAAGCCGGCTTCGATTTCGCGCAGGAAAATGTACGATTGGCTAAGTGCTTCTGCGTCTTCGCTGCTCAGGCACCCTTGGGCAGCAAGTTGTTTCATTGCTGCCAATGTTCCGACTTGGAGGATCTCGGGATGTTGCGATGCGTGTTTGAGTTGCAACATTTGCACAATGGTTTCGACGTCCATTGTCCCGCCAAGATATCGCTTTAAGTTATGTTCGGCAGCGCCCTGTTCAGATTCGATCCTTAGTTTATAAATCTCCTGTTGCCAATTGTTTTCCCGCGGCATCGAGATAATGGTTTGATGAATTTGCGCGATGAGCGATTCGCTGCTGTTTGTTAAATCACTTGATTGGTAAACGACTCGTGAATTACAGAGCCGTAAAAAATGACTGATCTTCGCTTTGTCACTGCCAAGGAATTTAATAAATTCGGAATTTTCGACGGCTAAAGATCCAGTAGGCGTCGTTGCCCGCAGTTGGCTATTCATTTCAAACAGTCGACCGTGAGGCCCAGAGCGAGTTACCGCTTTGAGGATACGTTTAGCGAGCTCATTAAAGAAATGGTGATTGGATGTCGGTTTGTTGCGATGATGTCGGTCTCGAGCGACGGTGGTGCCGTTAGCATCATACAAAAATAGGATTTCGGCATCGCTATGAAAATTTGGTTCGCGGCCACCAAGCTTTCCAATAGCCAGCATGAGAAAGGCCGCGGTCTGCCCTGTATGTGGCCCGCTTTCGATCGTCGGAATACCATACTTGGCCACTAATTGTTCATAATTTTCCCTGGCGACTTCCTCTAAACAAACATCCATGATGTCTGATAATGATTGATGTGCAGCGGATAAACTGTCTTTGCCAAGGATGTCTCGGACGCCTACTCGCAAGTGTTGAGCATGCTTAAAAGTCCGCAATACATCGATGAGCAGCGACCCACCGAGTGACGCGCTTTTTGTTAACTCGCGAAGAATATTTTGCAACGATTCTTTGTTTGGTAGTTGATCTAGAATCAATGAATCCATCAGTTCATCGATCATCCCCGGATAGCTCGTTAAAATTCCCGTTAGGTATGGACTTGTCGAACACAACTGCACATATAATTGTAGCGTCGGGGGATTTAGTTGAAACAATTCCCAGAGGACTCCTTTGCCCCCCAGTGATTCACTAACGGCACATAAATTGGCCAAAGTGGCATCTGGATTCGGCGTTTGAGCGATTGCTGCTAGCAACTGGGGTGCAATTAAAGCCAGAAAATGGCGGCAGCGGCGAGTGGATAAGAACGAAATGCGTTCAGTTGCAAGGTCCGTTAAATATTGATGTGTGAGTTGGACATTGCGGAAGTTATGCTTGCCGAGCACTTCATTTAAGCGTTGATCCGAAGGGTGAGGATCGAGCACAATATCCATCTCAGATGGCGTGTCGGCCTCTTGGTCAACGAAAGATTCATCCAACAACCGGTTCAGGATCTTACGGCTTAGTGTGACGGCATGCCGCACATCGTTGGTCAATCGGTCATTTTGTTCGTCGTCGGTATACCCCAGACTGCTAGCGAGATGCTGGAGACGTTTGGAGTTTTGGGGCAAGGCCGTGGCACTGGAATCTGTGATAACCTGAAGTCGATGTTGGATGTGTTTCAGCGTCAAATATGAATCGCGGAGCGCATTGTGTTCTTCAGCGGTAAGCAATTTGTTGTGGTGCAGGGCTGCGATGGCATTAATCGTTCCGGCAACACGGATGTTTGTAAAAGCGGCGCCATTGAGTAATTGAATAAACTGTACGATTGCGACGATGTCGGCTGTGGCTCCAGGCGTAGCCTGCAAATCCAACGCTACGCTGGCGGTTAGGTCGGCTCGGTAGAGCCGACGTTTTTGTGATCGCAGCCCAGTCATGTCGGCTCGACTTAGATAGCGACGATAAATCCATTTGTCGATACGCCGCAAAAATTCCGCCCCTAATGCAGCATTACCAACACAGGGTCGTGCCCCGATGAGTGCGCAACGCTGCCATGTCCGGCCGGAAAAATCGAGATAACGAACGGCAGCATTGAGATTAGTTGCTGGTGAGGAATCGTTATTGGATAATGGAAAACTGACATCAACAGTAAAAAGCGGTTTGCCGGTGGCTGAAGTTAACAACGCCAGTGTCTTGGCCAACACTTTATTAAGAAGATTAGCAAAAGCACTGTTGTGTGAATTCGCAGTTGATACTTTTGGCTCGTCATACACCACCATGATTTTGACAGTGTCGCCATAACACATTTGATTGGCCGCGAGGTCTCCGATGGCGATCACGGCGAATTGGTCTGTTAGGGTGGAGTTATTTGTTGCGGCGGTACTACGCACCGCAACCTGGAATGCTGCGGCTAGCAATCCTTCATATAAATAACTGGTTTGTTCTAGCACCGTATCCGGATTTTGTTTTCGCACGAGATCACCGTATGTAATTCGTAGCCACTCGCGGTGCAGGATGCGTTGCAATTGACGCTCCACAGCGACATCACCGGAAACACTTAGTACTTCGTTAAGAATTTCATCGAGGATGATCCCGCGATCGACACGCTGGCCGTCCGTTATCCGCAACAAGTCATAACACTCCGGTTCGTCAATCAAGAGTTGGCTAAGATGCTGACTGGCCGAGAAAATAGTAAGCAGCGTAATGAGCGCTTCAGTATCTCGTTCCCACAAAGCCCCTAGCGAAATTGGATTTCGAGAGACACTAATAAATTGTGCTAGCGCGTGAAGTACTTGTTCCGGCTGTGCGAGGGTTGGCAGAATTTGTTCGAGTTGAGTCAGCGTGACGCTCACTAGGTCAATTGTCATGCCCGCTTCGTTTAACGCTAGCAATGAGTGGGATGCGGCTGTGGTGTCCGTTACACCTAGATTGGCTAACCAAGCATGAGCGGCTTTGGGCGAGTCGAGTAATTCGATGACTTGTGCAACTTGCATGACATTATTCTATTGGATTTAGGTGAACAACGGGCTCAGCTAGTCCGGCATTTGTGTTGATTTGAACAAAATATCTATTGGCTAGGATGGCTTTAGTTACCACACTGGCCAAGTGCATACCAATTAATATCGGGATCTAACGAGCCTTGATAGGATACGCTAGCGAGTACGGGAGGAAAACTACACCTCGTGATCTCGTCAAAATTAGTGGCTTGGCTGATATCATCTATAGGTAACGCCTGCTGGTTATTTAAAACGGTTCCCGCCACGGGCAGGCCATCTTCGAAGGCAGCGGCGGTAATAAGTGTTTGTAGCGTTTGGTTTATGCACCCGAGTTCGTTACTCGTGACGACGAGTAGTGGATAGCCAAACTCATAGGCCAGATCGGCTACATAATCTTCATCACTGACAGGCGACATTAAACCGCCAATACCTTCGACAACAACAAAGTCATAGTTATCTTGCCAGTAGCTCAATCCAGTCCGTAGTAATTGGGCATCGATTTGGCGGCCTTCTGCTTTAGCAGCTAGGTGTGGGGCCAATGGTGCAACAAATTGTTGTGGACAAACTTGCTCCAATGAACCAGGCTGTCCGGCGGCGGCCCATAATTGTTGGGCGTCCGCGCTAAAGTGCGATCCGTTTTCGAGTGGGCAATCACTAGCAGCTGGTTTATAGACGCCCACGCGGATTCCGCTACGAACTAACGCTTGGATGATAAGCGAGGCAATATAGGTTTTCCCAACTTCTGTGTTGGTACCTGTAATAAATAGACCTGGGGTAGCACGAGTCATGAGTTTGTCAGAGTTCGAGATATTCTTCGAGAGCTTCCCGCATCACATTGGGATCTGGGTCGATTTTGGTCCAGATTTTGAATCCAATTACAGCCTGATTTACGAGCATAGCTAACCCATCGAGTGTCTGGCAATCGCGTTGTTTCGCATCGCGTAACAGCCGTGTTTGGGGTGGGTTGAAGACAACGTCGGCTACAACCATCGACGGCAGCAGTGTTTCAACATCCAAGGGCACCTTCGCTTCGGCATCGCCTAAGCCAATGCTGGTAGCGTTAATTACGACTTGGACATCTTCATCGACTTCAAAATCACCGTCGAGCGTGACCAAATTGGAGCGGCAGTTAACGATTTGCTGCAGCACAGTAAGAAGTGCTTGGCCTCGGGACTCTGTGCGGTTCACAATTGTAATACTAGCGGCTCCGGCAAGCCCCAGTTCGACCGCAATCGCTCGAGCTGCGCCGCCAGCGCCCATAATGACAATTTTTGCTCCAGCAGGATCGATGACTTCACTTAATGACTGCACAAAACCTTTGCCATCGGTATTCTCACCGATCAGTTTCCCGTCGACCACATTGACGCAGTTGACGGCGCCCATTAATCGAGCGGCATCGCTGAGGTCATCGAGGTATTCAAGCACGGCAACTTTATGCGGGATCGTGAAATTACCGCCGCGAAACGACATCGCGCGGAAGCCTGCCATGGCATCACCAAGATTTCCCTCGGGAACTTGTAGTGTTAAATACCGCCAATCAAGATTGCCAGCAGCAAAAGCACGTTCCATCATGAATTGACTGGGATTTCCGGCGACCGGGTTCCCCATACAACTAACAATGTCCTGAATAGGTTTATCCACCACCGCGATATCCTCTCTGCTCGTATTCATTCAATGTTATCTGCAAGCTTGTTCCGTTGCTTCGTCTACTGTTAGTATTGTGGCGCAGCACACGTGTTTCTGCAATTGCAAACTACGTCTCAAATCGCTGAACATGTATAGGTCCAAAATCAATCTGGAATGACGAGCTGGGGTTTGTTGTTACTTCGTGTGACTTGACTGCTACGGCGGGCCTTGATGCGCATGTAGGGAGCGGTAAAGTGACAACGGTCGCCAAAGCTACTGCGATCAGCATCTGGGTCCGCGTGAAAGGGTTCGATGAAATCTTCAATCACAAAACCTGTTCGGCACATACCGCCGAGGATGTCTTCCCAGCGGTGGAGATATTCGTGAGTCCCTTCTTCGCGGAGCCGAGAACCCTGACCTTGATTCAGCGGTAACATCGGCAATGGACCAGTACGATAATAGGGTTGATCCAATGTCCAGCCATTTTCACTACGTTGTAAACTTGTTTGTAAGCTGGTGGGTTGTTTATGTTGACTGATATAGATTCCACCGGAGCGTAGGACCCGAGCTACTTCCATAAAAATTGGAGCAATGTTTGGTAAATAGCAGGTGCTGACCGGTTGGATGACGATGTCAAATTCAGCGTTAGAAAAAACAGAAAGATCGTCCATGGAAGCTTCGACGATGCGCAACTCAAAACCTCGTTGCTGCGCGACTTGACGGTCAAGTTCAAGCATCGCAGGTGAAATATCGACAACCGTTACGTTTGCGCCGGCCGCGGCATAAATTGCACTTTGCCGACCGCCACCAGCTGCCAAACAGAGCACTTGTTGATTGGCAATATCCCCGCCGAGCCAGCCTTGTGCATCGATTACGCCTAATGGATTGTGGAGATCTTCATCTTTGGCGGGCTTCGTGAAGCACCGTTTACCGACGACCATTTTATCCCAAGCCTTGCGATTGTGTTCTCGCGCTAGTGCTTGTTCGACTTCTAAATTTTGCTTTAATCTTCGACTCATTTTTGTTTGCTTCCATCGTAAATATTGCCATCTTCTAGTCGGTGAAAACGCTTCAGCCAATCTAGCGCTGCCGCGGTAATTCCCTCATGACCCCCTTCAAATATAGTCACTCGACTTTGACCGGCGTAGCGGCGCAAATATATTTCGCGACCCAAGGCAGTATCTTGCTCTTGGTCTAGTGGCAGCGGATTTTTTAGCCGCCCTTGTGGGATACTTAGTTGTTTTATTTCATTTGCGGTAATCAGACGATCACCAGTCGCTTTGGCAATTTCATTGAAGGCTAGTAATGAATGAAAAATGGGCACGCTGCCGGTATGTCCATCGTGAATGCCGGCGGCGATATCAAGTGGGACCTTGCTCGAGTTTTTTAGGAATGGTAGCGGCGATCGTTGGCGGTATTGGGCATCCACTTGGGCGCTGTCGCCCGGTGCACCACCACAACTTTTTCGCAGCATGGCCCCGTACCTTGATTTTTCATGCAATGCGTACCACGCGGCGAGGTCACTAATTCCAACCCACGCACTGGCGGCCGTCCAAACTTCTGGATGACGACTCACCATCAACATCGTCATATGTCCGCCACCAGAGGCGCCGGTAAGATAGATGCGGGAATGGTCAATGCGATAGTTTTGTTTGGCCCAAATGACGGCGTCGAGAATATCTTGTTGTGCCAGTTCACTGCCGCACGCCGCCGGAGTTTGATTGGGCCCGCGAAAATGGGGAAACACGTAGATCCATCCAAGCTTAGCCGCCTGTTTCTCGAGTTCGGGTTTGACTTGTTCTAACCCCGCACTCCAGCTATGAAGTGATATGAGTAATGGTCTTTTGTCGACATCGTTGGACTTCTCGTAGCCACGGGGCAAAATGACGTAACAGGGCTGCTGAGTTTGATCGACGGTGCTGGTAATCAAGACTTTTACCTTCTTTTGAGCGAGATTGCTTTGCAGCGGAAAGTAGCACAGCAGTGCGGTGAAGATGGTTTTTAGTATTAGCTTGTAGCGAGGCATATTAGTAATTTCACAGAGGTCCAAAAAAGGAGACAGAAACAGCACAGCATGTTTGACGGCATGGTTTTAGACAAACTATACTGTAGTCATAATCATAAGGGCATTTAGTAAATCCCTTCGCTGTTTATCCTACCTGTTTATGCCTTCCAAAGAAAATAGACCCTTGCCAATGAAATGCTGTCCAACCCTATCGCAGACATTGAATTTAATAAAAACAGCATTTTCTATTATTGTTCTGACGGCTTGTTTTTCGACTACTTGGGCTGCGCCGGTTATCTCCAGTGTTACTCCACGGTCCATTCGCCCTGCTCAAACTACGGAAGTCACGCTCGTTGGAACGGAATTAACGTCGCCGTTAAATGTTTGGACTACTTTCGCAGCGGATGTCAAAGTGTTAGCTGCTGCGGAAGGAACAGATGACAGTAAGACGGCAAAATTGGCGATTACATTGACAGACAAATCGGCGGTAGGTGTGGGTGGGTTAGTGGTTTCCAGTGCTACAGGTGTCTCACAACTGTTTCTGGTAATGGTCGATGATTTGCCCGCTACAACTGACGGTGGCAAAAACAATACTGCCGGTACTGCGCAGGGGGTGGACCAACCGACGAACATCATCGGAACGAGCAGTGGAACGACACACGATTACTATAGTTTTCAAGCGAAGGCCGGCGAACTTATTAGCTTCGATGTATATGCCAGCCGCATCGGGTCTTCAATGGATCCCGTATTGAGGTTGCTGACAGCGGTTGGCAATGAACTGGCCTATGCGGATGACAGTGATGGCCTGAATACGGATTGTCGATTTCGTCATCAATTTGTAACAGCGGGAACGTACATCATCGAAGTTGCTGATAGCGGATATAAATCTGGCCAACCCTATGCACTGCGAATCGGAAATTTTCCAAACGTGACAACCGCGTTTCCGTTGGGAATACAACAAGGGGTAGAAGCAACTGTCGGCTTTACGGGTCCCTCGAGGGATGAAGCTCAGGTCTCATCGATTTATGAAAATGGAAATGCAGCGGGGACGTTAATGGCAGTTTCAGCCCGAACTGCTAACAGTAATGCTTCAGGTATGGCACTGGCGATTGCTGCAGGGGGTGCACAGGCTGTTGAACAAGAGCCTAACGATGAATTCAAACAGGCAACGCAGATTAGTCTACCCGGTGGTGCGAGTGGTTTGTTGGGCCAAGCGGGTGATGTTGATCTCTTTAAGTTTCAAGCGGAGAAGGGCAAGCGTTTGCGGTTTCGTGGATACTCACGCAGTTTAGGATCACCAGCCATCGTAAAATATCGTGTGCTTAAAGTTGATGGCACACAATTAGCGGCAGCGGCCGTCACCGATGAAGATGAATTTGTGTTGTCATGGATTGCTCCGGAAACAGGCGAGTACCTATTAGAAGCAGTTGATTTATTGCGTCGAGGTGGAAACAACTTTGGCTATCTCATTACCGCAGAGCAGGGCAACTCGTTTTCGTTGTCACTTAAAAATGACAAAGCGACCAAAAACAAATATCTAGTCGATGCCAAACTCGGCGCAATTAGTTTTCCAGTAACTGTTGTTCGCGATGGTTATGATGGACCGATAACGATAACAACAACGAACGATATTGCAGGTTTGCAGTGGCATAGAAACGTTATTGCCAAGGGTGCTAACGCCGCAACGGTTATTGTACGATTCCCGTCGGACATCAAAGCAGGCGCGTTAGTCAATTTCCACATTGTGGGTGAAGCTGAGATTGATGGTCAGTTGGTGCAAATTCCGCTAATGTCTCGCGAGTGGATTCGCACGCAATTTACAATGATGAGTCACCCTCCTTCTTATCTAAATCGATTGTTTCAATATGCGACCGTGGAAACGGTTGCTGAGTTCTTTGAGCCGGCGTTTACACCCGCAGTCGCCTATGTCCCGCGGGGTTCCAAAACAACGACTCTGACGATGATAACGAAAAGCAAATTGGAAGCCTTCAAGGGTGCGATGGTGCCATTTTATGGTGACATATCCGAAGGAATGACCGTGGCGGGCAAAGATAATAAAGGCACTCATACCATTACGGTTACCGTTGCTGAAGACCTCACGTCGGAGCAAGCTAAGGAAAAATCATTCACCGTTCATGCGTTCGCTGAACACGCTGGTCGAGGTCAAATGGTATCTCGTAAGGTAGCGATTGAAGTGATTGATCCTGTTACGGTATCATTGGAATTGGCGGCAGCAATTGCTGTTGGCCAAAGTCAGAAAATGAAAGTGGTCATTGTGAGGGGCCCTGGTTCGAAGGCCGCTGCCGTAACAGTAGCAGTACAAGGGTTACCCGAAAACGTGACGGTTCCCAAGGAACTCACGATTGCGGCAGACAAATCAGAAATTGAAGTGGAAATCAAGGCAGCCGCAAACGCTGAAATCGCAGCAACCCAAGATGTGCTCGTGATTGCCAAAACAAAATATGCTGGTAAGGATGTCCAGGCCAACAGCAACAAAATTGTTGTCCAAATAAAGGCCGCAGAATGATTATGGAAAAACGAATGAAATTTATTTCTCAATGGCGAGGGTTCGCCATTTTAATAGTGTTGTGTTTAGCGTCCGCGCCAGCCTCGGCGGCCAAAAAGGTCAAGCTATTACAGGTTGAGGTATTTCCGCCCGCGATTGTTTTGGACGGCGTGCGCGAAGAATCGCAACTGGTCATTACGGGGCACTATAGTGATGGTTCGATTCGAGATTTAACTCGGGAAGCAGAACTAACTTCTACCAACGAGCAAGTGGCAGCGCTGCAAGGGTCGGTTGTCGTCCCAGTTGGCAATGGCTCCGCGGACATCAATATTAAAGTGACAGGTAAAAAGATTTCGACAACGGTCTCGGTTTCCAATCAAGATAAACCACAGCCTGTTTCGTTTCTATACGATACGCTTGCCGCCTTGAGTAAAAACAACTGTAACGCGGGTGCTTGCCATGGGTCACCAAGTGGTAAAGCGGGATTCCGTTTGTCATTACGGGCCTTTGACCCAAAACTTGACGAACTAACATTGATCCGGGAAGATTTTGGCAGACGTACGAATTCATTAGATGCTGATAATAGTTTGCTGTTGCTAAAACCCTTGATGAAAGTGGCACACGGTGGAGGTCGACAAATTCGCTCGGACGATCCAGCTTACGCTGTGATACGAGATTGGATTGCGGAAGGTTGCAAGATGGATGCCGCGGATGCCCCACAACCCGTTAGTATTGAAGTCTATCCAAAATCGGGGCGAATTCTTGAAAAACCAGCGTTTGGGCAGCAGATCAGTGTTTGGGCACATTACAGCGATGGAAGTGTTCGTGATGTTACCAAGATGGCCGTCTATACGAGTTCGGATGTAGAAGTTGCCGATGTTGATCGTACGGGTTTAGTGAATGGCGCGAGACGTGGTGAAATCGCGGTGATCGTACGGTACCTAGAATTTATCGAATCATGCTTTCTAACCTTTACCGAAGAGATTGAAGGATTTCAATGGAACGATCCACCAGTGCACAACTATGTCGATACGTTGGTCGATGAAAAGCTGCAGCAACTGCAATACTTGGCTTCTAACCTATGTACCGATGAAGAATTTATTCGTCGGTTATATTTAGATGTGATTGGTATCTTGCCTGCTCTAGATGAAGTCCAGAAGTTCGCTGAAAACAATTCCGCCAACAAACGCGATGTGCTCGTAGATGCATTGTTACAGCGGCCAGAGTACGCCAAATTTTGGGCTTTGAAATGGGGCGATTTATTGCGTTTGACGAGTGGTCAAGTGACCCCCGAAGGAGTTCATAAGTATTATCGCTGGGTAGAGCGGTCACTACGTGAAAACAAGCCATACGACCAATTTGCGATGGAGTTGTTGACGGCGAGTGGTAGTACGTTGACTAACCCTGCTGGGAATTTCTATCGCACGGCAAAAGATATGAATGATTGTGTGGAGACGATCTCACAAGTCTTTATGGGCGCACGTCTGCAGTGTGCGAAATGTCATAATCATCCATTTGAGCGTTGGACTCAAGACAACTACTACGGTATGGCCGCGTTTTTTAATCGAATTCAACGCAAGAATACGAAGCGTACCAATGAGATGTTTATTTGGGTTGCGGACAGCGGCGATGTCACTCAACCTCGAACGGGTCAAAAGATGACCCCGTGGGTGCCAGGTCAAGGCGAGATTACAGATCCCGATAAACATGATTCGCGGAGGGACTTTGCACGATGGTTGACCCAAGCAGACAATCCGTTTTTTGCTAAGATTGAGGTCAACCGTATTTGGAGCCACGTGTTTGGTCGAGGGATTGTTGACCCCCCCGATGACTTTCGTGACACCAATCCACCAAGTAATGCTGCATTGCTTGACCGGCTCGCGAGTGAGTTTGTTGAAAGCGGCTACGACCGAAAAGCAATCTTGGCGACGATGCTCAAAAGTCGAGCGTATCAAGCAAGCTATCAACCCAACGACTTTAATACAGATGATGTGAAGTACTTTTCACACTACCAGCCGCGTTTATTAGGTGCTGAACAATTGCTGGATGCTATTTGTCACGTCACGGATATTCCCGAGATCTTTAGTGGATTACCGGTTGGAACCAAAGCGACTCAATTGCCCGCACCGGACCTAGTGAAAAATGATTTCCTTAAAATATTTGGTCAACCGGATCGTCAAACGGTGTGTGCCTGTGAGCGCACCAGTGAATCAAATTTAAGTATGGCGATTCAGTTCTTTAATGGGCCACTCGTATATGGAAAATTGCGAGACGAAAAGAACAGCTTCCGAAAAATGATTGAAGCGGGGAAAAATGATACGGAGATTATTTCTCAGTTGTATCAGCGAGCCGTTTGTCGATTACCAAGTGAAACGGAATTGCAGGCGAGTTTGGATCATTTGGTTTCCAAGGAAAATCGCGTCGAGGCGTTAGAAGATATTTGTTGGGCGATTTTGAACACAAATGAATTTTTGTTCCAACATTAAATTTAGTTAGATAATGAGTGATAGCGATTTTGGGGTGCTATCTTTATTGGTCAATGCATAGCGAATTGAAAATTATGAATAAATCAGGAATACAGTTAGTGGCGGGCATTCTTTTGGGCACACTGTGCTTGAGTTTGCAGGCCGAGGAAGTCAGCTTCAAGAGTGGGATTGCGCCTATTTTGATCGATAATTGTCTTGCTTGTCATGGGCCCAAGAAAGCAGAAGGCGGCTATCGTGTTGATAGCTATGAGCGTTTTTTGACAGCGGGTGACTCGGAAGCGGCGGCGATTACCGCAGGCAATCTTGAGGAGAGTGAATCGTTACAGCGAATTATTGCGGAGGATGATTGTTTTCGGATGCCGTTAGAAGGTGACCCGTTATCCGTCGACCAAATTGCATTGATTACCCAATGGATCAAAGAAGGCGCAAAATACGACGCCGACGATCCGCAGGCGGTGCTGGCAAGTATTGTGCCCGCACCGACGTATCCCGATCCACCAGAGACCTATCCACGCAGCGTACCGGTAACTGCTGTTGCATTTAATCCAGCGGGAAGTCAACTCGTTGCCGGTGGTTATTACGAGCTTACGATTTGGAACGTTGCCGATGGTTCGCTTGTCCGTCGTATCAAGAATATGGCACAACGTACGTTCGCAATTCGTTTCAGCAACGATGGCAAGACGATCATTGCTGGAGGCGGATCGCCGGGACAAATTGGGGAAGCTCGGTTGTTTGACGCGGAAACTGGAGAATTGCAACAGGTATTGGGAACAACCTCGGATGTCGTTTTAGACGTGCAGTTGAACCCCAGCGGAGATAAATTAGCAGTGGCTGGTGCGGACGGCGCGGTACAGATATTTAATCTGTCCGACGCTAAAGCAGTACGTACGATCACCAGTCATTCAGATTGGGTTATGGCTGTTGCTTGGAATGCCGACGGAACTCAAATTGCGTCGGCAAGTAGAGATAAAACGGCCAAGGTGTTTGATGTGGAAACGGGAGAGTTATTGGTGACTTACGGCGGACACTCACAACCGGTCCAAGGTGTTGTCTTTCACCCTAACGATGAACTTGTATATAGCAGCGGTAAAGACAATAAAATCCACTGGTGGAATAAGGCCGACGGTAAAAAGAGTGGTGAGTTGGCATTAGGTGGTGAGGTTTTCAAATTACAACAAACGGGCGCATTTATTTTTGCGGCGTCGGCTGATAAATCGGTGAGACAACTCGATGCGGCGTCCCAAAAAGAAGTGCGAAAATACGCCGGGCATGGCGATTGGGCGTTGTCATCCGCGCACCATTCGGACACCAAGCGAGTTGCTAGTGGTGGGTTTAATGGCGATATTCAAATTTGGAATGCGGAGGATGGTAAAAGCCTAATCAGTTTTGTGGCCGCGCCCGGGATTAGCAAAAAAGAGTAATCACGGATAAGCATCATGGATCTTATTTGGGATGGTTCACCGCAGGCGACTTGGACTTTAATACTGGCTCATGGCGCCGGTGCTCCACTGCACTCTGAATACATGCAATACTTTGCTCAGCGATTAGCAAATCAGGGCATCCAAGTAGGACGGTTTAATTTCCCGTATATGGTGAAAGCGATCGCGACCCAACGGCGGCGCCCGCCCGATCGAGCACCTGAATTATTGGCTGCTTGGCAAGAGATAATCGAGCGAGTTCGCGCGCGATTGGCTAGCGACCAACGGTTGGCAATCGGCGGCAAATCAATGGGTGGTCGTATTGCTTCGATGTCCACCCAGCACGATGGTGTCGACGCTTTAGTTTGTTTGGGCTATCCATTTCACCCGCCAGCGAAGAAGGATAAGTTACGGATAGAACACCTGGCGGATATCAAAGTGCCTACGATAATCTTACAAGGTGAACGGGATAACTTTGGAACCCGAGAAGAAGTTCGAGGATATCGTTTGCCACGAAAAATTAAAGTCCGTTGGCTAAATGATGGGGATCATAGCTTCAAACCACGGCAGCGGTCTGGAGTGACACAAACAGAGAACTGGGATACGGCAATCGGGTCGATTATCGAATTTTTGAGTGGTGGGTGAGGTTTTGTGGCGGAGTTATTTGGACGATATCCCATCTAAATAGCCGTCCGCGGTCCAGCCTCGTTTTAAGTTGTAGGCAGTAATCATCGTTTGTAGTGTTTGCGTGTTTAGCTGCGCTGCAGCGTCATCCTGTAAGGCGGAATTGAGCATCCGGTGCGGTAGCGTGTCTTCGACGGGTGTCCAACCACAGCGAATATTGAATTCCTTTTTAGCATCAATAATCCCGCGAGCCATGTTTTGCATTGCGGTTTGGTCGAGGTCCCAGCCTGTAATAAGGTTCAGGAGTTCGGCGGTTTCGGTGAAGTAGTCAGTGAATACTCCGCGGAGAAATTTACAGAGGATCAGCGAGTCCATGATGGCGGCTTTGTCTTCGGTGTCGACGGCAAGTCGGGCGGCTGCGGCAGTACCGTTGCGGCGATCCGCGGCATCGGAAAAGTCGATTTCATAGGCGCCACTACGATTGTGATCGGCACCACGGGTACCGACGGCGAATCCCAGCGCCATTGTTTGTAACGCACGCGGTTCATAGCCCGGTATCTCCAAGCCCTTAACCTGCGGCGCGAATTCGATACTGTTGTGACCAATAATATTTGCCATCGCGCGGCTGCCTTGCCGCAGTAGTTTACCCAGTCCTGCGCCGGTACCGATTAAATGGATCGCCTCGAGTAGTGCTGCACCGTCGCCAAAGCGTAGCCAAGTTTCATTGAGGAAACCACGTTCCACACATTCCATTGCAAAGGCGATGGTTCCGCCCGTACTGATCGTGTCGATTCCCAATTCGTCACAGCGTTGAGAAGCTTGTAGTACCGCCTCCGGATCTTGTACGTCACACAACGGGCCGAGTGCATAGATGTTTTCATATTCAATGCGTACGTTGCGATTGGATGTAGGGGAGTTGGTGGAATAGAGGTGCGTACATCCGATTGTACAGGCCGCACAGCTTGTGCGTGTTTTATTTCGAGCAGCTCCCAGTGCTTCTGGTGAGAACTGATCACTATTGGCGAAAGATCCGCGTTGAAAGTTTCGCGTGGGCAGGCAATGCAGACGATTAAAGACGAGCAGATTGGCCGCAGTACCAAGCTCGCGGTATTTTTCGGTCGCGGGGCCAAATGACAGATCGGATAACTGCTTGGCGCGCTTCACTAACCCGTCGGTATTTGCCCAGGCAGTGCGTTGGTTGCCGGCGACGACGACCGCTTTTACGTTTTTCGCACCGAGAACAGCGCCGCTACCGCCGCGACCGGCGTGTCGACCGTTGTGCGAAATCGTAGCGTAGGATACCTGTTGTTCACCGGCAGGGCCAATTACCGCAAAATGGTGCCCCCCGTCGAATTGTTTTTTTAAGCGAGCCTCGGCATCTTCGGCAGATAGCCCCCACAGATGATCAGCGGGAAGTTTACGTGTTTGTTGGTCGTCGATTACGAGGATGCAAGGTGTTTTCGATTTGCCAGTGATTAGAATAGCATCGTTACCGCTTCTTTTTCCAGCGAGTGCAAAAGTACTGCTGGCTAGAGAATCGTTGAGACGTCCGGTTAGAGGACTGCGGCTGACAACGGCAAATTTAGCGCTTGTGGTTAACGGACTTCCTACTAAGGGGCTAAACGCGAAGACCAACGAAGATTCAGCACTCAAGGGGTCGTGTTGCCACGCGTGATGTTCGAGCAACAGGTGAGTGCCGAGTGCTGAGCCGCCAGGGAATCGACGAAGTATTGACTCGGTGAGCGAAGATTGACTGCTGGTGCCTGTCGTCGCATCGACGCTGATGTAGGCGCCATGATATCCGCAGCGATTCACATCATCCTCCTGCATCGGTCGAGAGAATCAAAATATGGTCGCCGTTAACAACTTGGGTATCCAACGACCTTACAAATTGCTCTCCGTTGAGATTAATGATTGTTTCGCGAGATAATTCGTTTCCAGTTAAGCATTGTTCGCCAAACGTAGTATGCCGTCGCGCAATTTCGGTAAGTACGTCGGCGAGCGATATCGGAGCACTGGTAAATGAAAGCGAATCCGAACTGATGCCTGTCTTTTGTCGGGGCACTCCAAAATATTCGATCGTAACAAACATTCACTGTGGATCCGCGGAAAAATAATTTAGTGTTACTTGCACTTGTGGGTGTGACGCATGAGAATATAGTCATACGCATATCGTATGCGGAATGTAGAATATTCACAATCAACGATGGCCCCGTTCGTTCGCGCAAGCCATAAATAAACGATTTTTTAGGGTAGGATTCTCATGGGTAAATTGTCTCAAATGGTTTTAGGAATGGCGTGCTTCCTGTTTGTAGTTGCCGCAGGATCAATTTCGGTTGGGGCGGGGCCAAAAATTTCGGATCCCTCCAAAGTTGATTCAGACTATGCACTACAAGGCGAGTACTCAGGAAATTATGAAGACGAGGATGGTAATATTGTCAAAGCGGGTGCTCAAGTGATTGCTAGTGGAAATGGCAAATTTCGTCTTGCCTTTTATCCCGGCGGTTTGCCAGGTGCTGGGTTTAAAAATGATAAGTCGACGATTGCACGAGCGGATGGTGAGTTAAAAGATGGTCAAGTGCGTTTTCAGCACAAAGAGCTTGGCGCGGCCGTTCTCAATGACGGCCGGTTAGAGTTATATGATTTGGCAGGTCAAGGCGGACTGTCGCTTGCAAAAGTAAACCGCAAGAGTCCGACTTTAGGAAAAACCCCCCCAGCGGGCGCCGTGATTTTGTTTAATGGCAAAAACGTTGATGCTTGGAAAGACGGAAAAATGACGAAGGATGGTCTATTAATGACAGGCCAGACAAGCAAGGCGCGTTTTCAAGATCATTATGTGCATGTCGAATTTCGTTTACCGTATCAACCGTTAGATCGAGGTCAAGCGCGGGGCAATGCTGGTATTTATGTTCAAGGTCGATATGAAGTTCAGATGCTCGATTCATTTGGGCTTGTTGGAAAAATGAACGAATGTGGGGGAGTATATTCTGTTTCCGATACTCCGATTAACATGTGTTTGCCGCCTTTAGTTTGGCAAACGTACGATATTTATTACACAGCTGCCCGATATGATAATGCTGGTAAATTAATGACCAATCCGCAGATGACGGTTCTTCACAATGGAGTGAAGATACACGACAAGCTGGAATTGCCAGGCGATCGGAATACAACAGCCGCGCCGCTGGGTGCTGGTCCGGAAGCCGGACCGGTATATTTACAGGATCATGGGTGTCCAGTGCGATTTAGGAATGTGTGGGTCGTGGAAAACGCCCAGCAATAACCGCGTCCGTAGATTTTACTCTTCCTGATAGCCATCTTGATCGATAACTTCAAATACATAACCGTTGGGATCCTGAAAGAAGAAGCGTTCGAATGGCGTGTCCCGTAGGGGATCGATGAGCGTAGCGCCGTGTTCGACAAGCCTTTGTTTAAGGTCAGAAAATCCGCTGCCTGGTTGAAAGATGGCGAAGTGTCTACCAAATTCCGCTTCAAACGGAGATGGTTCAAATCCTTCTACCAACAATAAATGTAGTTGTTGATTTTCAGTAATATTGAGCCAGTCCGCGGTGCGGTTGATGTTATTTGGCTTGGAAATAGGTGTCCAACCTAACGTGTTTTGAAAAAATAGGCTGCTCGTCGCAACATCACGAGTGGCAATAGTGAAGTGGGCAAATGTCATTGGTTGGGTCCTTTGTGTTTGACGTCTCTTCTATCATAGGCGGGTTTACCTATACAATAAAGCTGGAACAAGAAAGGTCGCTCCCGCTGCAAAATTCAAATGGCTCGACGATCATCAGAATAGACGTGCAAATGTAGAATAGAAATGGGAATCAGGATGGGATTAAGACTATGTGGATTATTACTGGCGATCGGTTTTTTGGTTTTGACGATTGGATGCGGAGCAGAATCAGAGCCGGAATCTCCGGCACAGGTGAAAACCAAAAAAGTGATACCTGGGGTGAATGCTCCTTTAACGGGCACTGCCAAAGCACGCCCGAAACGAGAGCAGCCTAAGCCAAGCTTAAATCTCGAGATTGAACCTCCGTCACAACAAACGGTTCGTCCGGCTACGGCAATTCATCCTGAAGTCAACCAGCTTTTGGAAAGGTTCAAACAGTCCAAAGATGACGCTCCAACGTTGGTTGTATGGATCGTGGACCGTACTAAGAGTGCGGCAAATATGGTGGATGCAGTCAAGATGCAAACGCAGTATTTTTATGATGGTTTGGTCATTGAAGAAGAACAACAAACGGAAACGAATTCGGAAGAAGCGTTGACGGAGCAAACACAATTATTGACCTCCGTTTATTCTTTTGGTGAGTCAACGGAACGGCATTTAGCAGCGTCCGGTGATTTCAAAGCGGTGACCGCAGCGTTTACGCAAATTTCGATCGATTCCTCTGGTGTGGAAAATTCATTTGCCGCTGTACGACAGGCGACAGACGACGTATTGGATTTTCGCCGTAAGCAAGGATACGAAGTGTTTTTAGTCGTTGTAACTGATGAAGCAGGTGATGACCAGGATCAGGCGGAGTTGTTGCGGAGTGATTTAGCAAAGTACGTAATTCCCGTATACGTTGTTGGTGTGCACGCGCCCTTTGGGAAACGCGCAATTTTACCAGAACATGTTGAGGCTGGGGTGGATGGGGCCGCTGGTCGGATGTTTATCAATCAAGGCCCCGAGACGCGTGATACAGAACAATTATTGATGGAATATCCAACAGCTTCGATGGTAACGGAAACTGTTGATAGCGGTTTTGGTCCATTTGCATGGGAATACATTTGCCGTATCAGCGGTGGCTCCTTTCTAGCCTTGCGAGCGCCTGGTTACACCTCATCGATGTTGAACCGACCGGGTAGCCGTCCGGTGGCGTTGATTGGTTCATACAAGCGTTCGTCGCTGCAGAAATACGCTCCTGATTATATTAGCCAGGCAGAGTATGAGGCCAAAATTCAAGAAAACAAAGCGTTAGCTGCTTTGATTCAAGTATCCAAGCTGGAAACGATCCCAGTGCTGAATAATCCCAAACGGGATTTTGTGAAGCGCGATGAAGCAGGGTTCAGTCGTGATTTGAGCCAATCGCAACTGACGGCGGCGCAACTAGAACCAGCGCTGTTGCAAGCTTATGAAATATTGCGGCTTGGCGAATCTGACCGCAGCAAGTTGACGAACTTGCGTTGGCAAGCTGGATATGATTTGGCGATGGGTCGATTGCTAGCTGCGCGTTCTCGTGTGGAAGGTTACAACGCGATGTTGGCATTAATGAAGCGCGGCAAAACATTTGAAAATGAGACGAGTACAACTTGGGTGTTAGTGCCATCGATGGATACAGAAGTGGGAAGTGTGATTAAGAAGATTGGAGAACGAGCGGTGCAGTATTTAGAGCGTGTGAAGACCGAGCATTCAGGGACTCCCTGGGCCCGAATGGCAGAAATGGAATTACAGGTTCCTGTCCACTGGCAATGGCAAGAACAATAAACAACATTCAACAAACAACAACCGGCACTGAATCGAGTAATTAAGATGGATAATAACGACCAAGACGCTCAGCTTCCAATCTTTTCCCCACCGGAGATTTCGACCCCCGAATTGGTGACGGTTGATATGTTTAATGAACTTCAGTTGGAATTGCAACAATTGCGAGCAGAATTTGCTGTGTTGCGCAACGATATAGTGGGCGGCAGATAATATTACTCGCGGTTAATATTATCCAAAACGGTCATGACGATCGCATGCAGTTTGGGTTCGGCGAGTTGTGCGATATCAATTACACCTGCGGCAGTGGTTTCAATCAATGCATCAGGCTTGGCGACATTGGTAACCGCGGACAACGCCAAGATTCGCATCCCCAAGGCGTGAGCGACTAACACTTCGGGTACCGTCGACATTCCGACGACGTCACCACCGATTTTGCGAACCATTCGATATTCGCTGCGAGTTTCATAATTTGGCCCCGTGAGTGCGACGTAACACCCTTGCTGTAAATAGAAACCTTCGCGACGTCCAGTTTCCAGAGCGTCTTCGATTAGCTGCGGATCATAGATTGGCGATTTAATATGGTTGTGATTTTGAGTGAACGCAGCCAATTGCGGGTTCACTCGGAAAGTGAGATTGATGTGATTATTCATGACGAGAATATCGCCACCGGATAGATTTGTATTTACACCACCACTGGCATTGGAAACGATTAGAATATCGGCTCCTAATTTGTGCATGACATGTAGAGGCAAGACAGCAGCATTGATCGGGTGTCCTTCATATAAGTGGAATCGCCCTTGCATGGCAATCAGCGGAACCCCTTTGATCGACCCGGATACTAGTTGTCCTTTATGATCGGGCGCTGAGGAGTGAGGAAAGTGTGGTATGTCGGTGTAGGAGATGGCGACTGGAGTTTCGATTCGGTCGGCAAACTGCCCTAAGCCGGTGCCTAGAATGAGCGCAACACGAGGTGTTTGTTTGGTGCGTTGCTGCACGTAAGCATATGCTTCTTGAATTCGCTGAGAATCTAACATACATCTGTTGTTCATGCGGTTTATGGCGGTTGTTTAAACTCTGCCTAAGATTGCTCTAAGGCTAGTACGCCTTTCACCAAAGTTGTCAATCGTGGTTCTGCTTCGTTGGCGACGGCGATGATTTCCTCGACGTTAGCCGGTTTTAATGCGTCAGCCAGACACATATCGGTAATAACAGAGAATCCAACACAACGCATACCACAATGCACCGCGACAAGGATTTCTGGAACGGTGGACATGCCGACGACGTCAGCGCCGATGGTTCGTAAGAATCGGTATTCGGCGCGAGTTTCTAAATTAGGTCCAGCGACCGCAACAAACACACCGCGGTGTGCCACGATATCGGCATTGCGTGCGACGGCGAGGGCGCGGTCGACTAGGGCCAGTTCGTAGGGTTCACACATGTCTGGGAAGCGTGGTCCGAGTCGGTCATCATTGACTCCAATTAGTGGATTGTCACCCATTAAATTAATTTGATCTTCGATGATCATGATGTCACCACAGCGATAGGTTGGATTCATGCCGCCACAGGCATTGGACACCACAAGTAGTTCAGCACCCATTGCTTGCATCACCCGCACTGGCAAAGTGATCAACTTAAGTGGATAGCCTTCATACATATGCATCCGACCTTCCATTGCCATGACGGGCAGTCCCTTGAGAGTGCCACAGACTAGTCGGCCGGCATGACTGACAGCGGTGGATTGAGGAAAGTGTGGAATATCAGCGTAATCCAAGGTTACTTCGACATCGATTTCTTCGACTAGGCTGCCGAGCCCAGTGCCGAGTATAATTCCAGCATGGGGTGCCTTATTCCATTGGTTGCGGATGGCCTGTACTGCTTCTTCTATTTTGTCAAACAAATCCAACATGGGTTATTCACTATTGTAATGTGATAGGGGTATTTAATATTAAGTAGCTTAGTGTACATCAAACCTCATATGAAGACTAATGACCTTAGAGTGCAGGGTCAACGCAACCGTTCGCTGGATTTCCCCCCTAGCGGAAAACGGTCGTTCAATCCAAAATACATGAATAACTCCTCGTAAAAAGTCGATTTAATACGAAGAAGCACTGCGGTATAAATTACAAACACGTCTTCTTAGTTGATCAGTTTCAAAATGATAGAAACATATATTTTGATTCCGGGTCGTACCAGTAAACAAGGTGTGGGAATCAGTGAAGGTAAGTTTGGTGAAACATATCAAAGCGAAATTACCTGTTTGCAGGTGGCGAGCGAAGATATGATTTCCCGTGGACTAACTGATGGCGATTGGGTACGGCTTGAAAGTGAATTTGGCCAAATCGAGGTTGCCGTTAAAACAGCGCGTCAAGATGAACTTCCATCGGGTTTACTGTTTATTCCCTATGGCGATTTATCGAGTCGACTCATGGGAGGGGAAACTCACGGCACGGGGATGCCGACAAGTAAAGGATTTGATGTAACCATGCAGCCAATAGCTACACCAAGCTAGCTGCTAGTCATTGATTGTAGATCAAAGTTCTACAGCAAAAAACTGGAGGCGTTAAGCTCTCCCGTCGTTTAAGTTACTAACGTGCGCACCAAAATGTGAGACCATTTAAGGTCTGGCGAGATTTTGGAAGTACTTAAAACGAGCACTGAATCGCACGCAGCAGTGGAGGGTGCCAATAATGGCTACTGTTACTCCTGATGCGTCGTCAGAACATGAGCTAAAGGTCATCACTGATGCAACCTGTACTTTTTGTGGTTGCGTTTGTGATGATATCGATCTTACGGTCGACGGAGATCACATAATAAAAGCGAAACGTGCTTGTGTCTTGGGCAAAGCGTGGTTCTTGAATCATACAGCGGATGATCGTCCGTCGTGTCTAATTCAAGGTCAAGCAGCTTCCGTCGAAGCGGGTATCGAGCGGGCAGCAGAGTTGTTGGTTTCGGCACGCTATCCGTTAATCTATGGTTTGAGCGATACGACTTCGGAATCGCAACGAACAGCGGTGGGAATTGCCGACTGGGTTGGTGCGAATATTGACACGACCAGTTCAGTATGTCATGGCCCGACAGGTATGGCCTTGCAAGGTGTCGGGGAGGTTACCGCATCATTGGGAGAAGTACGCAATCGAGGGGACATGATTATTTTTTGGGGCGCAAATCCCGCTGAAAGTCATCCACGACACTTTACTCGATATAGTCTGACGCCCAAAGGAATGTTTTTACCGAATGGTCGTAAAGATCGCACGTGTGTGGTGGTTGATGTTCGTAAAACCAAATCCGCCAATGCTGCTGATATTTTTATTCCAGTTAAACCGCGTAGCGATTTTGAAGCACTGTGGGCCTTACGCGCGTTGGCCAATGATGTGGAGTTAGATGCGAATCAAGTATTGCATGACACCGGTATTGAACTATCGGTGTGGCAGGACTTAATGACACGTATGAAAGCGGCAAAGTTTGGCGCGATTTTCTTTGGTATGGGTTTAACGATGACTCGAGGCAAGCATGCCAACGCTGAAGCGCTGCTGGCATTGGCCCGTGACATGAACAAGCACACTCGTTTTATTTGCAAGCCAAACCGCGGCCATGGTAATGTCACCGGCGCAGACAATGTGATGGCTTGGCGGACCGGTTATCCGTTTGGAGTTAATTTGATGCGTGGGTACCCGCGGTTTAATCCAGGTGAATATACCGCTTCGGATATTCTAGCTCGACAAGAAGCAGATGCCGCAATGATCATCGCCGCGGACCCCATGGCTAATTTTAGCCAGCCAGCACGCGACCATCTTAAATCGATTCCCTATATTGCGTTTGACCCCAAAGAGACACCGACGACGCGTGCGGCTGAAGTGGCGTTTACGGTGGCCACCTATGGCATCAACGTACCAGGGACCGTGTATCGTATGGACGATGTTCCGATTTCCCTGCGCCCCGCACTCGAATGTCATCATCCAAGCGACCTCGAAATACTCAAAGGGATCGAGAAACAGGTGCAAAAACTAAACATGAAGAATGCAATAGCACAATCTAAAAATGAGAGTTTGCGGCCAGCTCGAGACGAATTCGGCTCTAGCGAATAGGCTCTTTTGAAAGCAAGCGGCGGAGTAGGCCGATTTGGCCTGCATGGAGCATTTCATGGTGAATACAAAACAACAGACAACCCAACTTCGTTGGGTAAGCAGCGTATGGATCGTCGACAGGATCGTTGAGTTGATCCAGCGGATATTCAGCCAGTTCCGACATGGATTGGTCATAGATTGCATGAAACACACTCAAAATAACATCGACCGACGGATAAAACTCGGGATCACTAGAGACGGTGGTTCCCCGCGAAAACTTCTTGCGGAACGACGACGACATCAGGTTGCTGTCGTCCAAACTACGTCCGCGCTGCCGGAACAACAACAAACCGTATTGGGCCATAGCCAAATGACCAACTTGCCAAGCAACATGAGTTGCCGCTGCATTGGGTTGATCCAACAGATCCGCCTGTTGAAACCACTGATCATGGTCGATATCATCAAGCAGCGTCATGGTATACGCTCGAGCGGTTGTGATTTGATCAATGGCCATTTGAAGTTTAATTGCATCTGACATTATTTAAGATCCCCAACTGGTTGCTTTTAGTATCAAACGGTAACATACCGCAACAAATATTAATCAGTAGTACCGAAAAACAAGATTAGTGAAAACGGCATGTCTAAACCTTATTTTAAAATCTCCGGCGGTTATGTTTACGATCCATTAAATGGAGTGGATGGTCAAGTACAGGATATTTGGGTTCAAGATGGACGAATTGTTCCAGCTCCGGTTGCTGGGATCCGCGCGGATCGCACGCTAGATGCGGCCGGTTATGTGGTGATGCCCGGTGGTGTTGATATGCATTGTCATATTGCTGGGCCTAAGGTCAATATGGGTCGCAAGATGCGCCCGGAAGAAAAACGTCAAGGCGAAGTTATCCCGCGCACGTTAACCACCCACAGTGGGACACTGGGTAGTGTGCCGAGCACGTTTGCGACAGGTTTTAAATATATCGGATTGGGATATACCTCAGCTTTTGATGCGGCTGTTCCGCCATTGTCAGCACGTCATGCCCACGAAGAGTTTGCGGATACGCCCGCCATCGATAAAGGGTTCTATGTCCTCATGGGCAATAATCACTTCATGATGAAGTCGATTTCAGAAGAAAACCCGAAACAACTAAAGGCATTTATTGCCTGGTTACTTGGCGCTACAAAAGCATACGCACCTAAGTTGGTGAATCCTGGTGGTGTAGAAGTATGGAAGCATCATCCTGCGGGCAACGTCGACACCATTGATCAAATAGTCGACCATTACGAAGTCACACCGCGGCAAATCATCAGCGAAGTTGCCCGCGCAACAAATGAACTTGGATTACCCCATCCGGTGCACATCCATTGTAATAACCTCGGTATGCCTGGGAATTGGAGCACCACGCTTAATACCATGGATGCTCTCAATGGCTTTAAAGGCCATTTAACTCATATTCAATTCCATAGTTATGGTGGTGGCGAAGGTTCGGAAGAATCTTTTTGTTCTAAAACGACTGAGCTCGCAGACTATATTAACACCCATGACAATCTGACGGTGGATGTGGGGCAAGTTATGTTTGGGAAAACGACCAGCATGACGGGCGATGGGCCGCTGGGTTATTTTTTGCATAACGTTTACGGCGGGAAATGGCTGAGCGTTGATACGGAAATGGAATCAGGATGTGGCATCGCGCCGATTGAATATCGCAACAAGAGTCTTGTTCACGCATTGCAATGGGCGATTGGTTTGGAATGGTACTTGTTAGTGGAAGATCCCTGGCGAGTTGTTATGAGTACCGACCATCCAAATGGTGGTTCGTTTATGGCTTATCCACAGATTATCCGTTTGTTGATGGATGCCACGTATCGCAATGATGTTTTAAGAAGCGTTCATCCGGATGTAATGAGTCGGTGTGTGTTGGGGGATATTGACCGAGAGTATACGTTAAATGAAATTTGCATTATCACGCGAGCGGGGCCCGCGAAAATATTAGGCTTGAAACACAAAGGCCATTTAGGCGTTGGTGCGGATGCGGACATTACGATTTACTCGCCCCACGAGAACAAAGAAGTGATGTTTGAAATGCCACGCTACGTTATCAAATCAGGCGAAATACTGATTGATGAATGCGAATTAAAACAACAAACCTTCGGCAAAACATTTAACGTCGCACCGGCTTACGATGTTGAAGTGGAAGCCGACATCGCTGATTGGTTTGAACAATATTACAGCGTCCAGTTTCGTAACTATCCGATATCGGATGATTATGTGCACGATTCAGAATTAGTTGACTGTCACGAGAAGGAGTCTTAAAAAAAGAAGTGGTCTGCGAGATGGGCTGCAGTGTTATTAACCCGAATTCTGTAACATTTCAATGATGTGTGGTTGGGCAATTAAACCGGCTTGTTTTATAGCCGCAAAATAGTCGTCCGCTTGATTGAGATTCGCCAGACTTGTCAGTTGCGGGTCGGATTTTTTAAGGAGATCCGTGGATACCGGATTTGTAGTAACTTGGTCATACAAAAACAATGGCCGCCGACGTTGTGCGGTTAAGAGTTCGTCGATCACAGGAATCAAATGAGTGCGGTATACGGCAGCCAAAGGATGCAGAAAACCATCTTCGCTGGCGACGGCAACGTCATGTTCCTCGTCAGCATCAAGTTGGTCAATTAATGTTTGAATAAAACCGGGAACTAACAAAGGAACATCACAACCAGTTACAAATGCTGCTGTTGCTGTGTGTTCGACGGCGGCCAAGCCCATCCGAATGCCTTCGAGTGGACCTTGGTTAGGCTGGCGGTCATGAGTAACGATGATGGAATCTGATAACGGCGGCAGTTTTGTAGCGGGACCAGCTACGACGACAATTGGAGAAACAACACGATTGAGGATGCGAATGACCCGTTCAATCATGGTCTCGTCGCCGAAAGGCAGCAAGGCTTTGTCGGTTCCCATACGTTGGCTTTGGCCGCCGCAGAGGACGATGCCGGCAACGGTGGATACGGGAGTGTCTGTCATAGTGTTATCCTGAATACGGTCGTAAACAAATAGTAACGGAAGGTAGAAAGTAAAGATAGGTAATTGACTAATGACGTTGGAACTTGAATACATTGGCGATACGACGATTCCCGTGGAGCTGCAGGGTGTGACACCTTGTCGGCTTCGTGACTTGTCGTTGTCTGAAATTGAAGGGATGGAGATCTACCATGGGAAAGAAATTGTTTCCTTAGCAGATTTCTTTAAGATATCGGGTGATCTCTCAGATGAGCAGATGCGTTTGTCTGGTGACTTGTCAGGAGTACACTGGATTGGTTCAAAAATGGAGTCGGGCTCGATAGCGATCAGGGGAAACTGTGGCCGGCATCTCGGCAGTGAAATGACGTCAGGAACAATTACTGTGCAGGGCAGTGCCAGTGATTGGGTAGGTGCCGAAATGCGTGGTGGTTTGATTTATATTAAGGGTGACGCAGGACACCAAGTTGGTGCAGGCTATCGCGGCAGCTCTACCGGAATGAATCGCGGCACGATTTTAGTTCACGGTGACGTGGGGAATGAACTTGGATTAACGATGCGGCGGGGATTGATTGCGGTTGGCGGTAAGGCGGGCGATTTGATTGGGTTTAACATGCGCGCTGGGACGATTATGTTGTTTGGCGCGTCGGGGATTCGTCATGGAGCCGCGATGCGTCGGGGAAGCATTGTATTTATGGGAGCAGACCATCCGCCGTTATTGCCAAGTTTTAAATATTCTTGTCGGTACCAACCTGAATTCATGCAGTTGTTGTTGCGTAATCTTCAAAACCTCGGGTTTCCTGTTCCAACTAGTGTCGTTGATTCGACTTATGATTTACACCATGGTGACATGATAGATGGTGGCCGCGGCGAGGTGTTGTTAAGAGTGTCCTGATGGGCATCCTCACCCTCGAACGAATACAAATGCCTATGAATTATGCAGGATGATTCCCGCTCAACCCAGCGGCGGCCAATTGGCTTTGAAACGATTCGCTTTCCAAAATTGCCATAAACTTCTCTACGGCCGGTTTATGAAAACGGTTGACTGGGATAAAAAAATCGTATTGTTCATCTGTTAGTGGCAAAAATCCTAGCTCATCGTTTACGACACTTTTAATGGCGACACCCCAATCCGCGGTCGCATGTTTGACTGTGGTTGCCACGGCATGATGACTACGCGAGAGAAACGAGTAACCAGCCGGACGAAGTTCTTGCAACAAGTCATCGATTAAAATTCTTGTGCCGGAACCCGTATTGCGATTTACCATACGTAGCGAGCTATCCGAGGCAATTGTTGCTAGTACCATCTCGAGTGATTGATTTTCAAACCGAGTGTCACCCTTACGAAAGACGATGCCTTGCGTGCGTCGGTAACCCGGTACGAGTTGAATCGACTTGTCGACGAGTGATTCGTTGTAGATGCCGGTCACGGGATCCAGTAAATGACATGGTGCAATATCACATTCTCCCCGCCGTGCGGCTGCCACCCCCGCAGTCGAGCCGACGCTAATCAGCTTACTGTTAACACCTTGACGTTGTAGTTCGGCAAGCAATAGATCGATGCCTGTGCAATGACTGCCAATGACTACAAGGTCGGCGATCTGTAAATTACGACCGAGCAGGGTGACATTAATATCTTCATTGGCTGCAACAATTTCATGGTGTCGGTCAATCGTCACGAAACCGTCTGCATGGCTAAACGTGGTGACACTACCAGAACCTTTCCCCATGGGGTAGGCAACAAAAGCTTCGTTTGCTTCAACGAGTCCGACTAACAGAAATTCCATTCGCCCAATCTCTGAGTTTACTTTGACAGCCATTTTTGCTGCGACAGTTGCGGGGCTTTTCATTGTGCTTCCCGCTAACCTGCGAATAACCGGTGCCACGAATTCGTGAAATGTAAAAATGGCGGACGTAGGAAATCCCGGCAAAATAACTATCGGTTTGCCACCGGATCCAGCTAAGCAAATAGGTTTGCCTGGTTTCAAGGCAACACCGTGGGCGACGATTCCTGGGTCGTCCAGTTTTTCAACAACGTTACAACACAGATCTCCTTCGCCTTTGCTCGTGCCCCCCGAGAGCAATACAACATCACACTCTGCTAGGGACTTATCAACGATTGCCTGCAGTTCATCTTCGTCGTCACGTACAATCCCTTGGTAAACGGGCGCGCCGCCACATTCACGGACAGCGTCGGCGAGAATACGAGCGTTCGAATCGTATACCATGGCGACTTGCATCGGTTCGCCAGGCGCAATGATTTCGTCACCGGTTGAGACTATGGCGACTTTGGGTTTTCGAACGACTGAGATATCCGCCTCTCCGATCGCCGCCAAGACTCCGGTTTCGCGACTTGTCAGTATCTGGCCTTGTCGCAGAACCATCTCACCAACGGTGATATCAGTCCCCGCATATGCCACCCCAAAACCACTATGGATATTGCGGTAAACGAGTACCTGATCATTTTCCGTTCCGCTATGTTCCACCATGAGCACTGCATCGGCACCTCGTGGTATCATTCCACCGGTTGCAATTGGAATGGTCGCTGCCGCCGTCACTTCCATTTGAGGAACAACCGCCGTAGCAATGGATTCGGGTAATTGTTGCAAGCGAATCGGGTTGGTTTCACTCGCGCCGTGTGTGTCTTCGGCACGAACAGCGAACCCATCGTAATTGGACCGGTCAAAGGATGGCACGTTATGTTGAGAGATGACGTCAATCGCGAGCACTCTGCCAAGTGCCTCGGCGAGTGGTACGATCTCACATTCCAAGGGTTGCAGATCAATTGCTTGGTGAAATAACTCTTGAGCAGTATCACGATCAATCACGTCGAGAAATTGTTTTTGTTCGGCCATGATTTAGTTGTACCGAAAAACGGTAACCTTGCAATCGCCCGCATAACCTTCAAGGTTTTCATTAATGACTACAAAACCATCCGCTGTAGTGGTACTACTCAAGACGCTAGCACCGCCAATTGCAAGTGGATGTACCTGGCCGTCAATAATTATTACTCGAGCATAATCAGTACGACCGATTGCCGAAACTAGTTTCCGAGCAAGTGGTAATTTTTCGCTAGGATATGGCCATTGTGCCGGCAAGCCAGACATTTGACGGATTGCTCGCCCCGCAAAAAAATCATAGGCGCACAAACAGGAGACGGGGTTACCCGGTAGTAAAAACACCAGCCGCCCGTCGAGCCGCCCCATGCCAGTGGGGCTACTGGGTCGCATAGCGATGCCGTGAATATCAAGCGAGCCAAGTTCCGCCAGCAAACTAGGAGCGTAGTCTTCTTGTCCGACGCTCGATCCGCCTGCGACAATAATAATGTCGGCGTCTGGATTAAGTAATGCATCACGGATACTGCTCGGATCGTCCGGCAGGATACCTGGGTGAATGACATGACCTCCATCGCGAGATATGAGGGCGGAGAGCATGGGGCTATTCGCATCGGCGATACAGAACGGAGTGGTTGCTGATCCAGGCGGCAGCAATTCATTTCCTGTGACAATAATTCGTACTTTTGGTTGGCAATGCACAGGTATTTCAGATAAGCCAATAGATGATAACACGCCGAGATCTTGGGGACGTAATATTCTTGCGGCAGTGAGCACGGTCGTTCCTTGTTGAATATCTTCACCGGGGAAGCCAACATGTTTTTGCGGTGCGACTTGGCCTTCCGCCAAAATAAAGTCCGCATAGATTTGCACTTGCTCGGCAGGTAGCACACTATCAGCGCCGTCAGGCAGTGGCGCGCCGGTCATTATCCGTACCGCAGTTCCTTGAGTCACACTACCGTTAAATGGTTTACCAGGAACGGATTCTCCCAGCACGGTGAGTCGTTGAGGTTGGTAGTTACTCGCGGCGGCAGTATCGGCTGCTTGGACGGCAAAACCATCCATCATTGAGCGGATAAATTGCGGCACGTCCTGTGAACTAATGATATCCGAGGCCAGCACACGTTGGTGAGCATCTTCGAGCGAAACTTGTTCCGCTGGCAATCGAGAAAGATGTTCGTCGATCCAATGTATGCACGCGCCGACTGAGCTTCGTTTTGCAAAGCCTTTCATTCGGACATCGGTAGGTTTGGGGATATTTGATTCGTTCATCGAAGGTAGATTGAATGACGAAATATTGAATTGTGTGTTACTAAGCAGGAGCCGAGTTGTCTGTCCCGCAGATCCTATCGTGCCAAGCAACGAGTTGTTCTTGTGTTAGTGAATTTTCACGTTTAAATTCATGATCAAGTTTGATATCCGTTCCTTCAATCAAAAATCGCATCGACAAGCGGCCATCGCTGCGGTAGCGAAAACGGACTTCGAGTTTGGACTTCTCAGGCAAGTCACTGGGGATCCCACTGATGTCACAGTGCCCGATCAAAATACATGCATCTGGCGACTTGCTTTCACCTTCAACAACTTTCAACATAATCGATGTTTGACCCTTCCTTAGTCGAAACTGCCTCCGCGCCGTAATAGGCAAAGGACTATTACGAGGGATGATGTGCCCAGTCCGTGGTCGACCCGTGGCAGGCTCGACACCAATCACACCTAGACTGTGCGAGTTGACATTTTTGACGGTAAACCGAGCTGATTCTCCAGCGCGTTCACTTAAGCAAATGGCTGCGTGCAAGGCGGCGCCGTGAGCGACGGCTTCGTCCGGTGATACCGATTGATCGAGCGGTCGATTGCTTAGTTGCGTTAACATATCGTTAATCGTAGGCATCCGAGTTGACCCACCCACAAGCAATATGCGATCGATCGCATCCCATTCTAATTGTGCTGCCATGAGAGTTTGTATTGTCGTAAATTTCGTCCGCTCTACCAAGTCGCTGGTCATCGTAGCAAATTCATCACGCGTCAAAGTAAAGCTAATTGCGTTACCTTGATAGTCGCATGTCAAAGTGCATTCTTGGCGGGCGGTCAGTGTATGTTTGGCATCTTGGGCTTCCCGCCAAATTCTTCCTAGAGTATTGGGGTCGTCCCGCGGGTCACTGCCGTGTTCAGCGATAAATTTGTTAGCAATTATATCAACAATCCGCTGGTCCCAGTCAATTCCGCCCAACTGCACATCACCATCGGTCGCGAGTGTAACAAATTCACAGCCGTCAATTTTTACGATACTAACGTCAAACGTGCCACCCCCAAGGTCATAGACTAAGATGATTTGCGGGGCAGTTTGTGAGTCAGGGTCGGAGGATTGTTGAGCGCCATAAGCAATGGCTGCCGCCGTGGGTTCGTTGATAATATCAAGAACATCAATGCCTGCCATATACCCAGCATCTTGCGTCGCTTTACGACGAGCTTCGTCAAAATAAGCGGGTACAGTGATAACGGCGTATTTGAAATCGCCGATGCGCTGTTGAACATCGTCGCGGAGTTTTTTTAGTATGTATGCTTGCAGTGCTTCCGGGGGATATTGTTGACCGCCAAATTGTTGTTCAAAACTACGGTGCCCAAGATAGCGTTTGCTATGTTCGGCGACAGCATCGTTATGAGTAGCCTTTGCTTTGACGGCTTCTTTACCCACAATAACATCGTCACCTTCAAACAACAAAACGCTCGGTGTGATCTTGTCACCTTCACTATTTTCGAGCGTTCGTGGTTGCCCATGTTCATCTAAGATCGCGACGGCCGAGTACGTTGTCCCTAGGTCGATTCCGATTGCAACGTGGTTTTGTGGATTCATGATGTTGATTGCTGTGGAACTGCTTGATTAGTTAATACAGTGTTATTCATTAGATTAGTTATTGTCGCGTGATGTTACTAAATTGCTTAAGTGACTTTAAGGCAGCCCCGGAATCAATTGCTTCAACTGCCTGGTTTGCACATTCTGGTAATGACGAATGGGGTCGAGCAAGCGAGATAGCTGCTGCGGCATTGATAACGACAATATCTCGAGCAGCGCCTTGTTCGCCCTGAAGTATGTTCATAATACAGGCTGCACTCTCTGTTGGATTTTCGACATTCATTGTAGCAAGGGATTGTGATGTCAGACCAAAGTCTGTTGGGCGCCATGCTAATTCTCGAGTGGTTGAGCCAGTGACCTCGGTCACGAAAGTAGTGCCCTCGAGCGTAATTTCATCGAGCCCATCTTCGCCGCAGACGACAAAAGCACGTTTTGTTTCTAGTAAAGCGAGGGCCGCGGAAAGGCGTGTTCGCAGGACGGGCTTGCCGACACCGAGTAGTTGATAGGGTGCCCTAGCGGGATTGCAGAGGGGGCCGAGCAGGTTGAAAATAGTGGGAACTTCGATACTACGTCGCACTGCTCCCACATGTCGCATGGCTGGATGGAACAACGGTGCAAAGCAAAAACAAATTCCTGCCTCCTCGAGAGATTGTTGCATGACATCGACCGACGCTTCGATATTGACGCCGAGTTCAATGAGCACATCCGCGGAACCCGTTTTGCTGGTGATGCTGCGGTTTCCGTGCTTAGCGACGGCAATACCAGATCCCGCTGCTACAATCGCCGCCGCCGTGGAAATGTTGAAAGTCCCTGAGCCATCTCCACCCGTGCCACAGGTATCTACGAGGTCGTCTCGGGAAGACTGCAAAATCGTCATGTGTGTTCGCATGGCTGCGGCAGCACCGGCAATTTCCTCGACCGTTTCTCCTTTGGCCACCAGCGCAAGTAGGAATGCTCGAATATCATCTTCAGCACACACTCCCTGCATTATTAGATCGATCATCGTTGCCATTTTCTGTTGGGACAAGTCTGTGCCGGACTCGATTTGTTCAATGGTATCGGTAAGCATGGTGTGAATTCTTAGAAACAGTGGTTTATCAGATGTGTCGAAAAACGTCTTTTCATTATAACGTGCGATTGACGATATTGAATATTTGACTTATTCGTTATTACAACCGATAACCAATGATAATAGCTTTGTGTTTTTTAGGTATTCATTATGTCACGACGTTTAATAATCGACTGTGATCCAGGAATTGACGATGCGGTCGCACTATGCGTTGGATTGTTTGCACCTGCTTTGGACATTGTGGCTGTTACTGCCGTTGAAGGCAACGTGCCTGCAGAAATGGCTAGTACAAATGTACAGACAATTATTGAACGTCTCGATCCCCCTAAAATCCCGCGCATTGGATGCGCTTCACCCTGTGACAATTTGGACTATCGTGACGCGCGCTTTGTGCACGGCAAAGATGGTCTGGGTGAAATAGGATTTGAAACGTCTTCGCACCACCAGCGCAAGCCATCCGAAAAGATCATCTGTGACGAGGTCAAAGCCGATCCGGGCAATATTAGCATCTTGTGTTTAGGGCCGTTAACGAATATAGCGCGCGCAATGCAACGTGATGTGGCGTTTATTGAAAATGTTGACCAACTTATCATGATGGGGGGCAGTGTCGCTGGTATTGGGAATATTACGACAGCGGCAGAGTTTAACATCTATTGCGATCCTGAAAGCGCGCAGCAAGTATTTGACGCGCCGGTGCAGAAAATATTAATACCGTTAGATATCACGATGCAAGTACATTTCACGCTTGATTTCTTACGAGAGCTGCCGGATAAAACATCAAGAATAGGACGTTTTCTGAGAAAGATTTTACCACATTTGTATCGCAACTATCGGCAACGATTGGGGCAGGAAAGTGTTCATATTCACGACGTTGTCGCATTAATGCAGTTACTGGAACCCGAGTTGTTCGAGCTGGTTTCAATGGCTGGCCAGGTCGAAGTAGGCGGGGAACTATCTCGAGGTGCGACGTTGTTCGATCAGCGCAGTAAACGTCAGTGGCCCAATAACATGGAAGTTGCCCGAGTGATCGATGTAACTGCAGTAAAACAAGCTATTTTACGATATCTGGATCCGCAATTGGGATTTTGACCACGATATAGGAAAAAATGGGGTCTTCTTCAAATCGGAGCTGACGTGGTCGGGAAAACTCCGCTTAAAAACTGTCGAAAAAACCTATTTTGGACGGGTCTTAAATGTCGATTATTCCACTACAACCGGAATAATCGGAACTACGTCTTATCTTGGCGATTTTGCGCGCATGATAGCTTGTACTGCAATAGTACGCTGATATGACACAGTTTTTGCCTAGTTTTTTGTTTAAGCACCTGTTTGAAAGAGGGAAATCAAATGGCCCGTAAAGATGCCATAAAAAACCTTAAAAAAGTACTCGAAAAACGTCGTGATGCTATGCGCAAAGCGCTTGCTGGTGACTTTACCGATCTCAACGATCTCCGCGAAACATCAGGCGATGCTGTCGATGTGGCTCTCGATTCAGCTCAGAATGAGCTCAATTCGCAACTTGCTGAGGTTGAAAATCGCGAGTTAGGTCAAATTGAGATTGCGTTAGAGAAGATGCAAGCCGGAAGTTTTGGGCTCTGTGAAATCTGCGAAAAAAATATTCCGCTAGCTCGTTTGCAAGCACTGCCCTACGCGACGAATTGTATCGATTGTCAGACGAAAAAAGAAATGTATGGCGAGGATTGGGGCATTGACGAAAATTCGGAAGTTTATCAGTAGCGGCAGTTAAGTGTTGGTTTGTTTGAGCGTCTGCAGTAAATAGCCTGCACTACCGAAGAAGATTGAATACATGAAAAAATGGGGGGGTGGGAACCTGGCGGGCAGCCTAGGTTTACCTGTATTAATTAGCTGCTGGGGTCACGCTGTAACTCTATGTGTAGTGCTGAGCCTAACCAACCTCGGCTTTATATCAGCTCAAGAGCAACCTGTTTCGGTGACACTCAATGCTCGTGCACGGTTGTTCGAGCAACTTGCCAAAGATGCCGCTGCCTTTGATCAGCGCAATATCCTCAAGCAAGTTGTGAGACTGGCGAAGCCGAGCGTCGTTCATATACAGACGCGCAAATTGGTGGACAAAAATTCTCGCCGCACTGTTGAAGAAGCGGGGTCCGGGTTCGCGATTGAGATTGATTCGAAAAAATATATTTTGACCAACCGCCACGTAGTTTTTCCGGCTGTGCTTGATGGAGTTAAAATATCACTCGAAGATGGCCGCATGTTAACGCCCATCAAAATTGCTTCCGATCCAGCGAGTGATATAGCATTGGTCACCGTTAAGGAATCGCATTTATTGATTTCTGCTCGAGTCGGCAATAGCAGCAAGATGGAGATCGGGGATTTTGTTGTGGCGATCGGAAGTCCGTTTGGCCTGAGTTATTCTATCACTTATGGTATCGTTTCGGCGAAAGGTCGGCGGGACCTAAAGTTGGGCACTGACGGTGTGATGGTTCAGGATTTCATGCAAACGGATGCTTCGATTAATCCGGGTAATAGTGGAGGGCCGTTAGTGAACCTACGTGGTGAGGTGATTGGCATCAACACGGCGATAGCTAGTAGCTCCGGTGGAAGTGAAGGGATCGGTTTCACTATTCCAGTCAACATGGCTATGGTGATTGCTCGTCGTTTGGAATCTGGCGGTACGATCGCCAATGCATACCTCGGCATACGTATGGATCATGATTTTACGGATGCGACGGCTGCAAAATTAGGATTAAGCCATGCCCGCGGCGTGCGGGTGACGGGAATCACTAATGGTTCACCTGCTAACCGAGCGGGATTACAAGCGGATGATGTATTGTTGAGTTATAGCGGAACTATGATCGAAGACGATGATCATCTAGCGAATTTAGTCAGCCTGACTCCAATTGGTCGCGAGGTTTCGCTGCTGCTATTGCGGAATAGCAAACCATATAAGGTCAACGTCAAAGTAGCCACTCGCATCAGCGGTAAATAAAAACTTCTAGTACGTGAGCGCCTGTCGGCTATTCCACCAAGTTTTGGCAGATGTCAAACATCACATCGAGATAGTGTTGGCATTCTTCGAGGTTCATGGTTAGGGGCGGACTGATGCGGATCACGTTACCAGCTAAGGCTCCAAGTAAATGAATAGCCTGCCCGTCCGCGTTACCCTCATAGCAAGCGCGGATAACATCATTGGCAACATCGTCACTTGGCTTGTCGCCGATGTCGGCACATTCAATACCCCAAACACAACCCTCACCGCGGACATGAGCGATGACGCGAGTCTCTTTTAGTCGAACTAAACCTGCTTCGATTACAGCAGACAATTCGAGGCCTTTGGCAATCACGTTGTTTTGTTCAAATTCATCGAGTGTCGCCAAGACTGCGGCCGATGAAAGTGGATTTGCACTCCAGGTATCAGAGGCCTCGCCATAATCCAGACATTCAAAAACGTCACTTCGCCCGACAGCCGCACTTGCAGGAACACCATTGGCGAGTCCTTTTCCTAGCAATACGATATCTGGTTCGACTTCGTAATGTGTGAAGGCATACATTGGCCCAGTCCGTCCAAAATTTGCTTGAATTTCATCTAGGATAAATAGCAAGTCATGATCGCGACAAAATTGTTGTAGCAATTGCAGGTATTCTTTTTGTGGATGCAGAGAACCGCCGCCTCCGAGGTAGGGTTCGGTAATGATGCAACATAGTCGGTCGCCACATTCATTCCAGAGTGCATCAAGTTCGGCTTGATACGACGTCAGGTTGAGTGGCTGTTTGCGAGATTCAATATCAATGCATTCAGCCTTGGGAAAACTCAAGAATCGTACTCGTTCGTCGCGTTCTTTATCTTGTTCACTACCTGTGACTGCGCCAGCTAAGCCTTTCTTACCGTGGAAGCCACCACGTGTGGCGATGATCATGTCTTTGCCTGGAGTTCTTTTCATGGCAGCCCACAGTGCTTTTTGTACCGCTTCGCTACCACTTGCGGACCACATGATTTGGTTAATGCGTGAACCGCCTGGAGCGGATTGCAGGCTTGCGATTAGCCGTTGGTTCGCGGCCGCTTCTATCTCTGTGATGGCATTGTAAGCGGTGAGTGGAACACACTTTGCATATTCGCCACCAGCGGTCAGTGCGTTTAACCCAAGATATTCTTGGATGCGGTTCCACCAAGAAACTGGATTGTGACCTAGATTTGCAACTAAGACGCCAGATGTGAAGTCAGCAAGTTTACGACCTTCGGGAGTGTAATGATAACTCCCGGCGCTGTAGCTAATAACACATTGGCTCGGCGTAAATGTACGGATCGCGTAGGGTTCTTGGTCCAAAATCTGAGCGCGGACTTCATTGCTTTGAGGTTCGTTATCAAATTGAATAGGTTGAGCAGGTTTCATGATTTATTTCTAGGGGGCGGTAGTAAGTGGATGTTTTGAATGATGGTTTAATGAGTGTACAGTAGCCGTTAAACTCGTCCGTCGTAAAGTACTTTCCCTTGGCTGATACCAGGCGTGTACATGACGAGTCCACCTTGTGGATCGTTTACGTTAACAATACAGTTGGGATTGCCGGCGGCGTGTTCTTCGAGGATAGCTTCCATCGCTTGGACTGTCGCCACGGTTTGTCGGTCGGCTGAAATATCATTGTAGGTCAGTGCTTGAATTTCTTTCAGCCGTATAGCCAGATCGTTGGAATCTGCCGAATTCTTAACAAATGCAACTTCTCTCGCAAATTGCTCTAATACTTCGATGCCGTAACCACGTTGACTGCGGCTTCCATTGGGTTCGACAAATGTACCGTTGTAATGATTGTTCATCGAGTTCTTCATGGCGTGTGGGGTTTTTTCCTCGACCGTACATTCCACGCCACGTTTACGGCTGTGTCCATTCCACACTCCGTTGTCAAAGCGAAATTGCACTTCTTGCTCTACGTAGCCTGGAAAATTATCTGGCGTGACCCAACTGGTATGAATATCAAAGGCTGCTTCGCGGCCACTTTCGTATTCATAAATCATTTGTAGCTGAACACTGTCCCACGTATTGCCATGTGCTTCGCCGACGAGACCTCGTTGCCCAGTACAACTCACACTTTTCAATTTCCCACCAAATGTAAAATCGATGAGCTTGATGTAATGTACGGCGACGTAAGTGCCAGGATTACGACCTTGAATCCACTCGGCGAATTGAGAGCCAGATATTTCTTTAGGTTCCAAAAGTGTGCAATACCCGTTGTTGACGTGTTGCAAGATGTTGTCATGAACTAGGGTGCGTAGTTTTTTATGATCAGGGTCAAACAATTTGTGATAGACGACTTTGCAAATAACGCCTGCGGATTGCGCGGCAGCGATGATCTGGTCAAGTTGTTGTAGAGAGAGGACGGATGGTTTTTCGATCAGGACATGCTTGCCAGCAGCGATGGCAGCCATTGCCGCATCGAAATGTCGGTCATCGGGAGTGGCGACACAAACAAAATCTATGTCATGCGCTAATAGTTGTTGCATACTGTCGGGTTCGACGTAGCTAGTGAAGTTGTTGATGCGATCGCCAGCGGATTCTTTGTATTGAGCGGCACGTTTTCCAGTACGGCTAGCCACGGCTGCGATGTCGAGCGAAATGATGCCGGTTCGAGAATCATGAATTCCGTGTTGGTATGCGTTTTCGAAGAATGGACGGTATGTCTCTTCGAAGATCATCCCCATACCGACCATACCGCCGTGAAGTTTCTGAATTTCTACCATTGCCGGACTCATTTCCATCGTTTCTGCTAAAAGATACCCAAAGTTTTACATATCGCCGCGAATAGTGGCATCTTTTATTCTAAGCCGATTTGCACCCTCTTGCACGGTGGGGTACTGTTTTCCAAAATGAACATTCACCTTACCTAAGTTATTTTAATCAACAGGTTCTAAGAGTATATATGAGTGACAACCCAAGTGTAATATTATCGGGCTTTGCAGATGAAGCAGCCAATCAAAAAACAGTCGACCAGCAGTTCTCGGCATTTGCTGCCCTAGGTTTACAGTACTACACCATCCGGTTTATCGACGCCGGCAATGGAGTAAAGAATGTGATGTTACTGAACAAACGTGAAGTGAAACACGTCAAGAAAAAACAGGACGAATATGGTCTCGGCGTGTCGTCGTTGGGAAGTCCCATTGGTAAAGTGAAATTGCTTGACGTAGATGATGGGACCCATAACCAATACATTCCATTTAAAAAATATCTTAAGAACGATGTTCAGCGAGCCTGTGATTTAGCAAATGATTTTGGCGCGAAACTTATGCGGGGCTTTGCTTTTTATCACCCTCGTGGAGAAAGTCCCTATGACTACGTCGATCAGGTCGTTGATCAGTTAGGTGATATCGCTGAATTGTGCGACCGCAATGGCCTGACGTTTGGTCTCGAAGTGGAAGCGAACCTCGTTGGACAGTGTGGCCCGACCTTGGAACTGCTACATAAAAAA
>JABJJO010000023.1 GCA_018660825.1 Planctomycetaceae bacterium
AAGGAATATCTTCGTTAATCAAGCAGCGCATCACATACATCACGGCGGCAGTGACAATTGCGGAATTGGCGTTTAGGTTCGATGGCAGCACGTCCGATGTCCCCGTAAAATCGAAGGTGATGTTGTCCCATTCAACGGTAATAGTGACTTTAATTTGCGCTTCATGGTGACCAGCAGCATGCTCATCTAAAAAATCCAAATGGCTATACACTCCATTGGCCAAGATTCCAATGGCTTGCCGCGTTTTCAATTCAGCCGCATTTTGTATGAATTGCATATACGCTAAAACGCGTTGTTGACCAGTAGCGTCTAGCAGTTGCTGTAGATCATTGACACCTTGTTGGTTTGCTGCAACTTGTGCGCGAATGTCCACCAAATTTACCTCTGGTGTGCGTGACGGAAATGGATGGTTGCCGAGAATTTGTAGTAATTCATCTTCGTGTGACTGACCAGCGGTTAGCAGCTTAAACGAGCGGATTAACACTCCCTCTTCAGCCAGAGTTGTTGAAAACGGTGGCATAGAACCTGGTGTAATACCACCAATCTCGCTGTGATGCGCGCGGCTTGCAGTAAAAAACAATAATTCATCATCATTGAACACTGGTGTGACCACTGTTATATCCGGTAAATGAGATCCTCCTCGGTACGGATCGTTTGTAATAAATACGTCCCCTGCTTGAATACCCTGGGAGTCAGCGAGTTGCTCGGCAATGATCGCTCGCACCGTCTCGCCCATGGCCCCTAAATGCACAGGTATGTGTGGAGCGTTGACGACTAGTTCGCCATTGGATGTGAAGATAGCACATGAAAAATCGAGTCTTTCACGGACATTGACACTGCTGGAAGTATTCTGCAATGTGATGCCCATTTGTTTGGCGATGGCAGCAAAATGATTGTTGAATATTTCAAGTTGAATCGGGTTGGGTTCTATATCTGTTTCCGGTGCCATCGACACAATTTGCGAGCTATTCGGACTTACTTGAGACTCTAGTAACAAATCTCCTTGGTTCAATTGTGTTGCGATCCAGTTGGGATTTACGACCGTCGTGCAATGTGAATCACTGATTATCGCGGGTCCTGTGACGACCGCTCCTACTGGTAAGTCAACGCGGCGAAACAGTGGTGTATCGATCCAGTGTCCGTCAAATCGAACTCGTTGTAACTCAATAGGATTAACTGCAACGGGCGCTACTTTGTTCGATGGCATGTTAGGTAGCGGTGATTTGCCACAGGCGGTAATGCGGATAGTTGCTAATTCCAGTGATTTATGTGGATGCGTATATCCATATCGTTGTTTGTGCCGAATATGAAACTGAGAAATGAGGTCGTTTGCTGAGAGGATATTTGTAAACGTATCGGGTGCCGCGTAGGTTACCAGCGGGATCACTATCGCTTGATCAACGCCAGCAAAACGTATTTCACAGCTAATAGTAACTTCGATACGGTGCTCCAAATGATCAGCTTCGTTGACTGTTTTAATTGCTTGGCTTGCCAATTCCTGTATCGAATTGGAAATATCGTTGAGCAACTCGTCATTGAGTGTTTCATATATTCCTTTTTGGCATTGATGAGTTATTTCCGCGTGTCCGATTCCGACGGCGGAGAGTATTCCTGCTTCTGGATGAATTAGAATGGTTTTCATGCCTAGTGAATCAGCGATGCTACAGGCATGTTGAGACCCAGCCCCTCCAAAACTAACTAATAGATACTGTTCGGGTGCGTATCCCCGAGCGATTGAAACAGTGCGGATTGCTTGGGCCATATTGGTATTTGCGATTTCTAAATACCCTTCGGCAAGTTCGATGGGGTCATGCTGGGAGCACGTTTCAAGTTCGATGGTATTGCGCAATTCTTTTAACTTGTCCAGCGCCGCATCTTTATCAAGCGGGATAGGGAATTCAGCGACGGGTAGTTTTCCTAGGATTAAATTTAAATCCGTGACCGTCAATGGTCCTTGTTTCCCGTAACAGGCGGGACCGGGATCTGCACCAGCGCTGCCGGGACCAACGGTTAGTTTTATTCCATCAAAACTGCAGATCGATCCTCCGCCAGCTGCAACCGTCTCAATAGCCATTGTGGGAGTGACAATTCGAACACCAGACTTTATCGTTTCATATTCGTATTCATAAGTTCCCTCAAACCGTGATACGTCGGTACTGGTACCGCCCATGTCAAATCCGATCGCCTGCTGGTATCCCGCCCTTTTAGCAGCTTGACTAAATCCAACAACACCACCCGCTGGTCCGGAGAGAATGCTATCTTTGCCACTGAATAGATCTGCTGCGATGAGACCACCAGCGGAAGTCAGTAAACGCACCTTAGAATCAAGATGAAGGTTTGTTCGAAGTTGTTCGAGATAGTGGTTTAGCACAGGATTCAAATAAGCGTCAAGTACGGTCGTATCTGCGCGGGGAACCATCTTTATGAGAGGACTTACACGGGATGAAATAGAGACCGATGCGAACGGAAATTCATTGGCGATTTTAGCGATCACTCGTTCGTGTTCTGGATTAACAAAACTATTGAGTAAACAAACGGCCAGCGACTCAATTCCCTCGGCAAATAACTTAGCTAGCTGAAGCCGTACTTGATCTGGATCGATGGATTGTAAAATATTGCCATACGTGTCGATGCGTTCACTTATCTCAATGGAAGTCGTGATTAGCGGAATGGTTTTTTGTATGTTTAATTCAAATAACTTAGGCCGGTTTTGGTTTCCGATTTCAAGTAGGTCTTTGAATCCGAGTGTTGTTACGAGTGCGGTTTTGGATCCGGTGCGAGTTAACAGCGCATTGGTACCACGCGTGGTGCCGAGTCGTAGATTGATAGGCGGGAGTGATTCGTTAAGAGGAATACCTAATACGTGATGAATCCCAATAATGGGCGCTGACAATTCAGTCCGAATTTCATAAGACTGCCCGCTCATCGAGGTTGGCAGTGGAGAGTTGAGTGTGAGTCTACCAGTCGAGTCCGAGGCAATAATGGTTCGT
>JABJJO010000022.1 GCA_018660825.1 Planctomycetaceae bacterium
ATCGTAATAATGAAGATTGCGGAGCATAAAAAATTCCAAGTAAAAGATCGCACCGAGGCAAGGTTAACGTATTGGCGCTAAATCCCTCAAGTCGACATAAGCGTATTGCCCACCATTTTCACTTGCTAATTGTCGGAGGAAATTTTGCTGGCCCGTCCGACGACCAACACCAAATTGAATTGTATTGATAGAAGCGCGTATTGAGGCGTTTTTTCGTGAAATTCGATTGAGTTCGCCAGTTGTCAATTGAGGTTCATCAGCATCCGTTAGAAAGAAAATAATATCGGGATTCATGTTTAAGGCTAGATCCAATGCGGCAACGTGATTCGTGCGACCATCCGGTTTTATTTGCTGTACAAAGTTCATCGCATATTCACGGTTTTCCGGTGTGCCATACAGCAACTTAGGCGGCGCGGGAGACAGCGGATTTAGTACAACAGGTTGCTCATTATAAAAAATCATTTGGAACTGATGGTTCTCTTGCAAATCCCGCACGCTTAGCATCAACTGTTGTTTGGCAGCCGCCATTGGGCGACCCCCGTAACCTGACATCGATCCGGAACGATCAAAAACATAAATAAAGCGCGAACCCGTACCTTTCGTTCCGAACACACCTGTCTGCACAGCTCCAAATTTGCCATCTTTCTGAGTCCGACTACCCGTTAGATCATCCAAGGAAGGCAATTCTACCTCAGCACCTCCACTGCCATCTAATCCAGGCATTGCCAAATTGGGCAACCCGCCCAGTAAATCAACGGCGGCTCCCTGAGAGTTTTGGTCTTTAGCCGTGCTATTTTTAAGTAACGGTTGTTCAGCCAGCGTTTGTTCTTGCAACTCTACATCTTGCGGATCGGTGGTTACATCTTGAAAGTACTCGGGTTTGTCACCAATTTGTTCAACTAAAACAATGCCACCCGACCGCACCTCTTCCTGAGCCGCGCCGTGAAATGTCGTCGAAGTGAATGTCAGTAGCGCTAAAACAATAATGACAGTATGCAAAACGAGACTACCCAACATGGCTGACTGGTTTGTTGATTGATAATAAAACAGATCATCCGTCGACGAGAGATGTTCCATAAAATCGTGTTGGCTATTACCCACAGGTCCGCAAATCGGAATGGCGTCCACGTTCGACATATCTGAATTGTCTGGTGGGTTTTCAACACGCATTCATAGCCATTCAAAATTATTGTTAAACATTCTTGGTCATTTGTCTGCCGTGGATAGATTCATAGCTCGTTTTACGCTTGAACGGGTACCCATAACGGATGCCTATCCACATAATATATACTCATTAAAACATAAACTATTATCAATGCACATTGGCTTATGGAAATCATTACACATCCACATCCAACGCTGAGCTATAAATCAAAAACGATTCAGCGGATCAATTCTGAACTACGGGACATCGTTACCGAAATGTTTGAATTGATGTATGCAGCCAAAGGTGTGGGGCTAGCTGCAAATCAAGTCAACCTGCCTTTGCGATTGTTTATCGTCAACACTTCCTCAAATGCCGAAGAAGGTGAGGAGCTCGTATTCATTAATCCCGTACTCAGCAAGGGAAAGGGAAGTGAGATCGAAGACGAAGGGTGTTTAAGCTTGCCAAGCGTTTATGGCCCGGTAAACCGCTCGCGTACGATCCATGTCGAAGCATTTGGACTACAAGGCAATGCCATCAGTGCAGATCTCGATGGTTTGCTTGCTCGTGTCGTACAACACGAAACGGATCATTTAGATGGAATCATGTTCCTCGACCGCATGAATCCGCTCAGCCTAAGAGCGTTGGAAGCGGATTTGCAAGAATTTGAGTTAGAGTTTGCCAGTCAGCGAGAGGGTGACATTATTGAAAGTGACGAAGTGATCTTTGCAAAGCTGGCAATGTGGGAAGATAAATTCTGCACGCAACGCACGTAATCGCCTATGAGACATTTTGTCAACCATTTGTAAATATGAAAGGGAGGTCACATATGCGTATTATTGTTATGGGCACCGGGCCCTTTGCTGTTCCAATGTTTACATCAATTTTAACAGCCGGCCATGACGTCCCC
>JABJJO010000020.1 GCA_018660825.1 Planctomycetaceae bacterium
AATAAATTGAGGACAATCCCCTAGCCGTTGCAAACGTTTGACCGCTGCTGCTCGATCAGAAAACGGAAAGCCCCACTTCAACACACCATCATAATGACTGTAAACGACCATCGCCCGCCAGAAGCTAGCAATTTTTTCGTCATGCAAGCCAATGTAATTACACGCAATTGCCCCTCGGGAAAAACCGGTTAGCAAAACACGATCTAAATCACCACCGTAATGTTCACACACCCATTTTACTGTTTTCTGACAATACTCAACAGTCGGCCGTGGATTGTAATCGGGAGCATCGCCCCACCATTTCGTCACATTTTTGGTTCCGGCGGCATTCAATAACGGCATGCAAATCCAAATAAATCCCTCACCTGCCGATATCCCAAATCCAAGTTTGCTGTGTTCCACTTTCCCAGTACTGACATCACCAAACACATTTTTATACGGGCCGTTTCCCGCAAATTCTACGATCACAGGCAACTTGCTTGTAGAAATATCTGATTTTTTTGACTGCCATTTCTTCGGCAAATAGAGTGAATGATAAACATCTGTATTCCGATAACTAGGCAATGTCTGGCGTACGCGTTTGCCAGCCGTCGGTTTCGCTTCCTCCATTTCCGGAACAACAAGATCCGCTGGAACACTCGACACATCAACACCGGCTGCGGGTGCTTGGTAATCTAAGGCCATAATATGGCGACTAACAATCCCACACTGACTGGCCACTACACCAACTACGCTCAGTGCTAAAACAGAAAAGACGACTCGACTAAAACGCATCGTTAAGAATCTCCAAAATATCATCTTTCGTGGCACGGCGAGGATTCAACCAAAACAATCGCTGAATCGGCATTGTCTTATCGGCAAACATCTCAAGCTGATCTCGAGTGGCACCAATGTCACGAAGTCGATGTGGAATCCCAATCGACTTTCGAATTTTTTCAATCCGTTCAATCCCTGCAATTGCCGCTTCTGCGGCATCCAACCCTGTTATATCGATACCTAACCAACTCGCAATCTTAGACATCGTTTCAATACGTTCCCGCAAATTGAATCGCATGACGTACGGCAATAGTAATCCATTGCCTAGGCCATGTGAGCAATGCAACACACCACCCAACGGATATTCAATCGCATGCACCAACGCGACACCGCTATTTGAAAATGCCATTCCGGCGAGGGTTGCAGCCAACGCCATGCCATCGCGAGCAACCGTGTTATCCCCCGTCTCTACTGCCGTCTCAAGGTGCGCACCACACAATTCAATCGCTCGTTGAGCCAAACTTTCCGACAATAAAAACCGCCCATCATAAGCACAGGTTTCGCCCGTGGGAATTTCCAACTTGTCGTAATCCACAGCGGTAATCGCTTCAATAGCATGTGTTAACGCATCGATACCACTGTCAGCGGTCACTTGCTGTGGACAATTATCAGTCAACGCGGGATCGACGAGTGCAAAATCAGGCCTAAAGTGTTCGCTCTGCCCTGATACTTTGATCTGATTTTCAGTATCGGTCAGCACCATGGAATGCGAAACTTCACTACCAGTACCGGCTGTGGTCGGGATGCAAACAAGCGGCATGATCGGCCCAGGTACATTATCAAACCCAAAACAATCCTGCGGCTTCATAGCATGGGTTAGCGCGGCTGCCGTGTTCTTCGACAAATCCATATTACTGCCACCGCCCAACCCAATCACAACATCGGGAGCACATTCCTTCGCGAAAGCCAGGCTTTTAACCGCTGTAGCTATCGATGGTTCCGCTTCACCCGCCGTAAAGACGTCGATCTCACAAGCAGCTTCAGCCAACGGTGCATATACCCTTTCCACTAAACCAGCTGCTTCGATGTTCGTGTCCGTCACAATAAGAACCCGCTGCCATTGGCATCGACGAGCGATATCCGATATTTGCTGTAAACAACCGCGACCAAACACAAGTTGCCCAGCTGTACCGAACGTCCAATAGTTTTTTGCCATGGTATCGATTATTTCATCGCTTTTTTGCGAGGTTAGCAATAAAGTGAGCCACGGTTTCCGGTTTGTTTTGATTCCGTAAGTGCTGAATCGTCGCTTCAGCAACTCCAAGATTCCCAAGATGGGTCGCTAAACTTTTCCAATGTCGTTCGCGTTTCTTGCCTTCGGCTAAGTA
>JABJJO010000066.1 GCA_018660825.1 Planctomycetaceae bacterium
ATAGCCGACTGACTTCCTTGTGGATCGGTGATGTGATAATAAATCCATTGAAAGGGAATCTCGTTGGCTAGGCCAACCACCACAATGCGGTATAGTCGTCCACCTGATTCATGTGTTGATTTTGTAGCTGCCGCAACCCGATTAAATCGCTCACCAAGAGACGACTGAATTTGTTGCTGGAAACGCGTTAGTGTCATTGTTTCCCCACTGGTGGGCGGAGGCAAATGCACGACACTACACTGCGCAATCAATTCACCTTGTTCGACACAACGCATCATAAACAACTCACGTTGGTCGATCATAACGTGCCAATTTCGATCAACCAATAAATTAATCGGCGTTCCGTTTGGGCTCACTAATATTCGTTCCGCTCCAACGGGCAATGAATGATTCCAGTGTTCAACAACGGCAGGGGTTACCACTGAAAGTTCAGTGACTGGTTCAAGTTGTAGATCTATTGTGGCCGTAACGTCTAAGCCCGGTTGAACATCTCCAATTTCACGTTTTTCCGACATCGATAATTTAGCCTGTAGGAATCGTTGACGTTGCAAATCGTATTCCGCAGTAATCTGCAAATCGATAGCTGTGCCAACTCCGTCAATAGCGCCTTCGACATTGCCTTGAAACCGCAGTTGAGCGAGGTCATCTTTAACGGAAAGCAATGTACCAATAACCTCGTGTTTTGAAATGGCATCAATAACTAGAATTGGTGCTAAAGTCGCAAACTTGATTTTCCAAGTCGAACCGACAGTTAGCGGATCTGTCGGCAGTAGTCGTCGTAGAGTTGTGGGGCTTAGTTGGACGTTAAGCATATCCAGCTCATCACGCGTCAACGATCCTTGTGGACAATACAGTAGATGGTCATCTAGTTGCAGCTGGTCAATGATTAATCGCCTATTTTTTCGTAGGCTGCCTGAAATTGTATTTTGAGCGATCTTTATTTGTGTTGCGACGTTGTGATAATAACGAATGCTGCGAATCAACTCGGTACTCTTTGGGTGACTCAACCACTGCTCGTATTGCAATTGACCACTGACAACTACAGGTTGCTGTACAATGCCAACGCGTGATGATCTGACTTTGATCACACCAGTAACTTGAACATTCACTTCGACATTATCGAGTTGCGGCTGAACTGTAGAAGCAAACGAAATATCTTGTGCAGCAATGCATGCACAATGCGCAAGGGACAACGCGATAACCATGATCAACATAGTCATTTTGTTATTGATTCGTTTGTGTTCAAACTGAACAAACATCTCTTCGTAACCTCTTGTATCGAAGTCCTTCGCCTTAAAATTGTATGCCTCTTATATATGCGACATGTACTATATAGATGAACTGCGTACTTTATATACACAGACACCTAGTCGTTAATTCGACAATTCAAGCCAGATTTGTTTAAACCAAAGTCCGCTTTTGACCTTTGTTGGCTGTAAAGAAACCCCTTTTTCCAGTCGCAGGGTGTTGTTTTATGAGAAAAAACTCCATTTAGGCTACGAAACACCGGAAAAACGTAAAACTATAGGCAACACGGACTTCAAACTATCAGAAAAACTATAATAAATTATCGCTAATATTGGCTTAAATAGAGCAAACAACGGGCGTTTAACGTGCGTATTACATAAAAAGCTTGACATCACCTGTATAATAGATGTTAGTCACTTCGTTAGAACGACTGGTAAGTGGTTTCCTATTGAGATCACAAATATTGCTAGCACCGTTTGTCTCAGGGGCGAGAGCGGATGTGACTTAAAAAAAACCCGAACTGGGTGAAATTAGATATTGTCTAAATTTGATCGGTCTGGGCAACAAAACCTTGGGAAGGGTTATGTTGCAGCTGGCTGTTGAAAACGTTGCTTTGTTTAATAACACACGGAACACCAGTTGGGAGAACATTAGAGAAGGGACCATCCTATGAACTCATCTTACAAGAGTACGCTGTTGCGCAATTTGTGCGACCAACAACTTGCCAACGCCACGCGGGAACAACTAATCGCAGTTGCTGATCGAGCTGAAAAGCTGATAAGCGAATTGCCCACCAATGAAGCGATGGCCTTCGGCCGTATCTCGCAAAGACTCATCGGCTGTGCAGATAAATGTGATTCTACAAATTTAAACGAACAATTAAATGGACAGGTTCTGCAACACGATTTACGTTTGCTCGTCGAAGATTTCACCGACACTGCTAACGTTAATTCTGACGAAGTCATAGAACCAGTCTACACCGTCAAAACATTAGGAACGTATTTGCAAGTTTCGAGTAAAACAATTTCACGCTGGCGCAATAATGGATTAGTCAGCCGCAAAATCATCATTGATGGTCGTAAACGGGTCGCATTCCTAGCATCCACCGTCGATCGCTTCGTTGCTCAAAATCGACATCGTGTTGAACGCGGTGAACGATTCAGCCAATTATCCAAATCCGAAAAAATGGATATCCTCGACCAAGCTCGCAAGCTCGCAGCTGCCGGAGCTTGTCCATCAGAAGTAGCCAAACGATTGGCTAATCATTTCAGCCGCAGTATCGAAACAGTTCGCTACACTTTGAAACGGCATGACAAGAAGAATCCAGCCGCAGCGATCTTTCCTCGAGCACGTGGGAAACTGTCTGAAGATTCCAAACGCAGTATTTTCCAGCGGTACCGATTGGGTACAAGTATTTCCATGCTAGCGAGACAATTCAATCGCACGTCATCTACCGTGCACCGCATTATCAACGAAATGCGAGCAACTCAAATATTTGAATTGCCCTTGGACTTCATGCCCAATGCGGAATTCAGCTATCGCGGTGCCGAAAAAAGAATCATGGCGCCGATTCCTGAGCCAGAAACCAAGACCCGTCGTACGCGAGCACCAAAAGGACTGCCTTCTTACTTGACTAGCCTATATGAAGTAACGCTGTTGACTCGCGAACAAGAACAACACTTATTTCGAAAATATAATTACACCAAATTCCGTGCTGACAAATTAAGGCAACAACTCAATACGAATAAACCGACTTGCGCAGAAATGGATGAAATTGAGTCGTGGTACGATCAAGCTGTACAACTCAAGCAAATGATTGTGCAATGTAATCTACGACTCGTTGTTTCTATCGCTAAACGGCACATGAAGGCAACCGATGATTTCTTCACGCTCGTCAGTGATGGGAACATGTCGCTGATTCGCGCTGCCGAGAAATTCAACTATTCCCTCGGCAATAAATTTTCGACATACGCCTCCTGGGCAATCATGAAAAACTTTGCGCGAACAATTCCCAACGAATTCAAACATCGCGATCGCTTCCGCACCAGTTTGGACGAAATGTTTGCCTTTCAATCCGATGGGAAAACAAATCAACTGAACTTAGAACGCGATGACTTGCTGCGTAAATCCGAAGTGACCGCGATGCTGAGTAATCTTGACGCCCGCGAACAACAAATTATTATCCGTCGCTTCGGCCTCGATCCACAACGCGAACCTCAAACGCTGCAACAAGTTGGAGTCGAGATGGGTGTGACAAAAGAAAGAGTTCGTCAGATTCAAGCCAAAGCACTAAAAAAATTGCGCCTCAATGCTGATGAACGTCATCTTGAATTGATCGAAGACGTTTAATGCAGAATTGATAAAACTCACTGTCGTATTTCTGGCCTAAGTTGACCCAGGTCCAAAATCAAGGCACTCCTGCAATTTGTTTATCGTTGTTGGATAGCACGTTCACCGACAAACATTACTAGAACACGCGACACGCACGCAGTGTTCATCCGAGGTTTCCTTTTCGAGGGCCTTGTTTATCTGCTAGGGATTGAAATACCGTTAATCGTGTATTGCGGTTTACCTGTTATTAGGTATATTTACACGACTCGCGTATTTGTTCGTGAATTCAGTGGTGAAACACTGGTTTAGCCAGCGTAGCTCAATTGGCAGAGCAGCTGATTTGTAATCAGCAGGTCAAGGGTTCGAGTCCCTTCGCTGGCTCTTGTTTTTTATTGATAACTACACAATTTTAATACAACACAGGTGGGTTTTCCGAGCGGTCAAAGGAGTCAGACTGTAAATCTGATGGCATTGCCTTCGAAGGTTCGAATCCTTCACCCACCACTTAATGTTTCAGCTGTCCAAAAGTCGATGCGTTTGAGGCAACAAAGACCAAAGTGCTACTTAATAGCGATTTGCTGTAAATAGAACTTCGTATTTATTTTTTGGAAACTTGGCGAAAAGCCACTTACCAAAAATGCCTTTTTTGCGTAAAAATAGAGGATTGCTGCACATTGTATTTCACAGTACATACCAACTGTGATTATTGCGGGTGTAGCTCAATGGTAGAGCCACAGCCTTCCAAGCTGAAGACGAGGGTTCGATACCCTTCACCCGCTTTTACCATTGATGCCCTTATCCCATTGGAAACAGTGGTATGTAGGGCAAAAATAGAGGGCAACCTTTAAAAGGAACCGCTCTAAGAGTCGTGGTAGCAAATTGCTGCTGTAGCTCAGTGGTAGAGCGCGTCCTTGGTAAGGACGAGGTCATGGGTTCAAGTCCCATCAGCAGCTTTGGTTGCTTTCACACTTTTGGGTGTGGCTGCAGTCGATGCAAAATAACAGACGTAATGAAGTAAAACTGAAATGACAAAGCCGAGCAGCGGTTGGTCAATAACATTTGATCAACAACGGTGAAGCGAAATTGTTACAGTTTTGAGCATTGTTTACTACATGGTCGGAAACGGCCACATCATCAAGTTCAATTAGAATAGGTGTTAAGGACATGGCGAAGGAGACTTTCAACCGCACAAAACCCCACGTGAACGTGGGTACTATCGGCCACATTGACCACGGGAAAACTACGACAACCGGTGCAATCCTAGCAGTGCAAGCTGCCAAGGGACTTGCCGAGCACAAAGAGTATTCCGAAATCGCAAAGGGCGGTACCGTTCGTGATGCAACGAAAACAGTGACAATTGCTGTTGCTCATGTCGAGTATGAAACTGACACTCGACACTATGCTCACATCGACTGCCCAGGTCACGCTGACTTTATTAAAAACATGATTACTGGTGCTGCCCAAATGGACGGTGCTATTCTTGTTGTTTCCGCAGCAGACGGACCTATGCCTCAGACCAAGGAACATGTACTCCTTGCTCGCCAGGTTGATGTGCCCGCTCTTGTCGTCTTCATGAACAAATGCGATCTTGTTGATGATGAAGAATTGTTGGAACTTGTTGAAATCGAAGTTCGGGACCTGCTTAGCAAGTATGATTTTGATGGCGACAATGCTGTCATCGTTCAAGGTGCTGCATTGCCCGCTTACAACAATCCATCCGATCCGGAAGCAGCCGCATGTATCTCAGCACTCATGGATGCTATTGATGCAAATATTCCGGAACCAGAGCGTGACGAAGACAAACCGTTTTTGATGGCTGTAGAAGATGTGTTCTCGATCGAAGGTCGTGGAACTGTTGCTACAGGTCGTATTGAACGAGGCGTTATCAACGTTGGTGACGAAATCGAGATCATCGGACTTAAAGATACTGCTACCACAACCGTTACTGGTGTAGAAATGTTCCGCAAATTGCTCGATAAGGGGATGGCGGGCGATAACGTCGGTTGCCTTCTTCGAGGAATGAAACGCGAAGATATCGAACGTGGGCAAGTACTTGCTGCTCCTGGTAGCATCAGTCCTCACTCCAAATTCGAAGCAGAAGTGTATTGTCTATCCAAAGATGAAGGTGGTCGTCACACACCATTTTTCAGTGGATACCGTCCACAGTTCTATTTTCGTACTACAGATGTAACCGGTACTGCTGACCTCGTAGGTGCAGAAATGTGTATGCCTGGCGATAATGTGAAAGTCACCGTTGAACTTCATAAGAAAATCGCTATGGATGACGGCGTACGTTTCGCAATTCGCGAAGGTGGTCGTACAGTTGGCTCCGGTGTGGTTACAAAGATTATCGACTAAACTTAGTCGGTAGGATTTTTACAGGGGTGTAGCTCAATTGGCAGAGCACTGGTTTCCAAAACCAGCGGTTGCGGGTTCAAGTCCCTCCGCCCCTGCCATACAGTCCAGAACCGAAGAACGAGCCTAGTGCCCGCTCTTCCGTTCTGGTTTTATGTGTCAATTTAGATAACACGATAAAATCAACATGCGAGACGGATCTGATGTACGCATGAATAGTGATTCATTGATTGGTGAATCGTTTAAATAGAGTGAGATTCGCAGACTCTCGGATGAGTTTGAGGAACTCGCGGGAATTGATTCCGAGAGGCACATTCGGGTGCTGGAATTACTCTCGATGCATGGCTTGCAAGAGTAAAATTGTGCCGTGACTTGAAAAACTGAGCCTAGCTATAAGGCTATATTGTTTATTCGAGCACAAACACATTTATTTTTATTGAAACCAACAGGTTTTTAGACAATATTCCAGCAATAAACGTCAAAGAAAACCACGAATGCCACCACCTTAGTGGTTCGGTATTTTGGGTTGCTTAAAAATAAAATCATTCTCTTTTAGCCCATGTGCGATATGGCGAAACCATGCTACCTTATAAGGTTTGTTGGTTTTATTAAAATATTTCCCCAGCAGTAATCTCTCATTGAGGTTACTACCCACACTTTTAGCACACGACAATACACAATGGCTAAGAATCCTGCATCAAATGCGAAAAATGAACAGCCCGCGATGAACGTCCGGTTGCTCAGTACATTTTTTGGGCTGCATCGACATCGACCCGCGATGGGTCTGATCGCGCGACGCGCTACCATGCTGACTATTATTATCTTAGTGTGCCTCGGTACATACAGCCTCCGCAATTGGGTTCAAGGTAACTATACTGGGATAGCTACATACGATGTCGAGTTAAGTGTTTCGGGCGATATAGTGTCTGACGTGACTAAAGTGCTAAGCGAAATCAAAGAAAGCGGCCCACTAAGCCAAAATAATGCTTCTCAAGCACAAACTGAGAAGCTGGCCCTATTTAATAAAAACCTGTCACTGTTCATTAAAAGTCTTCCCGCAGTCGTCAATAATAAATCCACCAGTGAGAATGCGGAAACAATCAATACCACCATTTATTTAAGCTGTCGTAAATCAATAGCCGACGACATCGTCTACCAATTAAATGCGATCGTTGCTGAGGCTGGTGTCGTTCGGAGTGCCGATCGGACGCGAATGTTGATTGATGGTTGCATGACTGCGCTGGCACTCCTTGGGGGGTGGTTTAGTTACCGCATCGTGCATTGGTATAAATTTTCGGAATTCCTGATCGCCGTCCAAAACGAAATGGCCAAAGTTTCATGGCCTAAAAAACCGGAGCTCATTAACAGCTCAATCGTCGTAATACTCACAATGTTTCTATTTACTTTAGTCCTGTTTGTTTATGACTTGGTCTGGCAAGCACTGCTGACAAGTGTCGGCGTGATGCCCGGCGTAACAAACTAATACTTTTCTGGAATTAAACGGAGCACCACTAATCGTGAACAGCAATCAAGATGAATCGATAGATCCTCAAGAACCAACTGCAGAATCTGCAGATGCTCAGGATGATCTGCGCTCAGACGATGCTGTTGATAATGACAATTCTCCAGAATTAAATGCATCAGAAACACCTGAAGTTGAACCAATAGAAACTGAAGAAGAAGCACCAGCTGAAGAAGAAGCTCCGGCTGAAGAAGAAGCACCAGCTGAAGAAGAAGCACCAGCTGAAGAAGAAGCACCAGCTGAAGAAGAAGCACCAGCTGAAGAAGAAGCTCCGGCTGAAGAAGAAGCACCAGCTGAAGAAGAAGCAC
>JABJJO010000116.1 GCA_018660825.1 Planctomycetaceae bacterium
TACCCTCTTCTGGCTCGCTGCGCAACAGCAACTGATTTTCCGAAAAAAAAAGTCCAGACCGATCAACGATCATTTGTTAAACAATAATTCAATTTTTGTCACGGTGTCAAAATCCAAGAACTATACAAACTGCTTTTTTGCGATAGTGCGTCGCCGGCAACACGCTCTGGCACGTAAAATTCGACAAGGCAAACTCCTCTATCTTAAAATAGATGGTAACCAAATCTTTTGGGTTGATTAAACATTAAGGGCCGATATTTTAGTACAACCATAGCATGCTATTTATATTTAGATTCATCATGTATTGAGTTAACGCACCATGCATATTACGCATTGTCAAATCTACCTCGTCGAAATCAAACAGACGTCACCACTTGCGCCTTACCGTTCACATATCCGCACGACAGACACCACCACAAAAGCGATCGTTGAACTGATCACCGACACCGGCATCGTCGGTTGGGGCGAACACAATCAGAATTTCCTAGATGGCATAAGCATCGCAGCACAAAACAGCGCCGCGACGGAATTTATCGACGGCTGGGATCCCTACAACATTGAACAATTCCACGTTGAAAATCCATTTGACACTCGTCTGCGATGCGGCTTGGAAATGGCGATGTGGGACATCATTGGCAAAGCCAACAATTTGCCACTCTACCAAATGCTTGGTGGCAAAGTCCGCGAACGCATTGCACTAGCGGCGTGCATGGGCATTCAAAGCTATGAGAAAGCAGGGGAGATGGCGCGGTGGTATGTTGAGCAGGGATTTACGGCACTCAAGACCAAAGCGGGCAGCGACGCCCAAGAGGATCTAGATATGGTACGAGGAGTACGAGATGCTGTCGGGGACCAGCTCAAATTGAGAATTGACCCGAACCGAGCATACTCTAATGAAGAAGCAGCGAAATTGGGTCGTGAGCTTGAACCATACGGATTAGAGTATTTCGAACAACCGATTATGGCCGACCCGTTGACCGATGCGACTTGGCTTCGCAAACAAACCTCAACTCCGATCGCATTGAACGAAAGCGTCGAAGAACCCGACAGCGTGTTGGCAATCTTGGCGGCTGATGCGGCTGAATATATCTTACCCGACACGCATATTGCCGGAGGAATTTTGCCCTGTGTGAAGATTGGACATATCGCCGAAGCCGCGCGCATGCCGGCGATTATGCATTGCGGCCATGATCTTGGCCTCAAAACTGCAGCCATGCTACACATAGCGACTGCTTGTCCAGCCTACAGCATGGCAAACGACTGCACCTACTATGGCTTGTCAGATGACATCACGTCCGAGATGATTCCGATTGACCATGGACACATGTTCGTTCCGGAAGCGCCTGGATTAGGTGTCGATATCGTCAAAGAAAAAGTACTCAAGTACCAAAAGGATTGACCAAGTCAACAACAGTCCCAATCCTACTGACCGAGCCTACGGAAGAATCTTCCCAGTGGTGTTCCACCATCTTCGAGATGCGAGAGGACACGCTGAGCCGTTTCGGGCGGAATAAAATCTGGGAGGCTGCCTTCCTCGACCCAACTCCGCAAACGAAGAATGCGCTCTTGGGCGATTTCTTCAGTGGTCGGCAGACCGCCGGGACGATTCAAGTCGACGTGGTTCACCGACTCGATTCCTGCGCGAGGGATGATTTGGATCGCATAACTAAATCCTGGACCGCCCATCCGAGTACTGGCAGCTTTGAGCATGAGGTTACCGTTGGCGTCTAGCGTCGGCTGCATCATGATTTGATTCGACCCTGGGACTACGGCAACGACGACGATGTTTTGAGTGAAATCGACGGACGGCACAGCGTCAGTCGTGTTCCATTCATTCCACAGTTCCGCAAACGCTGTTTGGTCGACAATGAAATCGTGTCGACTATCGACGTCAGCGAAATCGGAGTTCGCTAAGTAGCCTGAAAATTGTTCTGTAACAGTCGTCGGAGTGACGACGGGTGCATTTGCAAAATCATGTTGACCGTCACCAAAACGAAAGTCAAAGATGTTTCTTTTACGGAGCGAGTGAATCGCCTGATTGACTTGACCCGCATCAATGTGCTCTGGCAGGATGCCCTGACCGAATGCTTTTTGCAGGCGATCTACATTGAAATCAACTTGCTCTTGAGTCACTTCGCCACGGGGCAAGTAGTCTTCCCATTGGTGATATTGTCGCCGCGCGTCTCGGATTTCAGAGAATTTCATTTGGAAGCGTCGATGGATGCCAAGTTGACGCAGGTCACCATGTTCGATATCGAGATCCGCTTGGTCCCCATTGAATTCGTTTAAGTCCGTAAGAATGTCATCCGTCAGCTGGGCTACGGCAGCACGAATGTTCGTCAAGCGGTCGGCGATTAGTATTTGTTCGTGACGCGGTGTACTTAAAAATGTAGTTAAGTCCCCACGCACGGCAAGCAGGTCGACTGACTTCGCTTCCATTTCGGCAACGACATTTTGGCTGATGATATCTAAGTCCGCCGGGACAAGGTCTTCCATGGTTTGGATTTCATCAACAAAATCATCCATTTGCTCAAAGACGCTTTGATCGGTGACTTCATTGCCATTTAGATTATTGATGATTTGAAGTGCATCGATTCCGGAAACATCTTCATCGCCGTTGACGTCAAAGAACGACTGAACCTGACCGTCCGGAGCAGCATTGTCATTAACAAGATTGACGTGGTTGATGACTTGCAGTGCATCGATTTGGGATACAAATTGGTCGAAATTTACATCTTGAAAGAGCAGGGGGTTTTGAAATGCGATATTAAGATCCGCCGCAAGCAGATTCCGTGCTTCGAGCGTTTCAATAGTCGGTCTGAATATCGCTTTAATGTTGTTCATGATTCCGCTTCAACTTCTCACAGTAATAATATTATGTGTTTGTTTGGGCTTATTTTACATATCTACAACATAAAAATCAATCGGTTATCACGCATGTCTAAAACGAATTCAAAACAACAGTAATTGTTGTAAAACAACGGATAATCATAGGAAGTAACCATACTCAACCAAACGGGAAGTGGTGTTTTGAAGGATACTCCCCATGCGCCGTTACTCTGAAATTCATTCCTTAGTTATTAACTTTGCGGCCCCTTCGCTTCATTCTATTGTCCTGACCCTACAACTAGATTAATCGTCACAGCTGATACCAACTTGTTGGAAAACCATAATGCCTTATGCAATCGACAAACAATTGAAGTATGTTTGTTCCGAATATACGGAATGTGTGATCGTTTTTAGGAATTAGCACATCGAAGTGCTGCTTCATTTTGCCACGGATAAAATCATGATACAAATTCGCCCACTATATGGTCTAGTAATCGCCCTTGTAGCGTTCGGAGGTGGCATTCTTGGCGCTCAGGAAATTCGATATTTAGCCGCCTTTGAGCAACTGCAAACGGACAATGCAAACCAAATACCGCATCACTTCGTTTCACAAGCGAACTACCCTTTGCCTTCCAAAAAGGCAACTAACGTATCCAAAAATGATAATAACTTCGCGTTCAAATCAATTTCACGAGAAGATCACCACTATTTCCTTGAAAGCGGATATCTGAATTGGAAAATACGCCGTAGTGACCTTGATTACGCAATTTCTGGAAACTTAAACCTCGGGGGCGGACTCGACAATGCAATTCGTCACGAAGTAAAACATCAGTCTGAACCTGGTTTTCGAATGTTGTTTGGCCGGACAAACAAAGACAATTGGAATGTCGCATTTGGACTAACAACTTATTCAGCTGAGCAAGCAGCAACTGTTGTGGCTGGTTCGGGACTAGTTTACGCAACGCTAACAAATCCATATCAATTTGACACCCAGATAGGCCGCGCGGATGCCTCATCAAATTTCGAACAACGAGTGTACGACCTATATATCAGTCGCCAGGTTGGCATTGGTGGAAAACGTAACGTAAAGATCTTCGGTAGTTTGCGATTTGCCGATCACGACAGTACCAAACGCGTAGACTACTTTGATATCGATGAGATTTCACCTTTAAGTAATATTACGACTGAAACTAACTCGACAGGGTTTGGGATACGTATAGGTGGTGAGGGGATTTGGGATATTACCGACCGATTTTATGCCTTCGCGTCAGGTGAAACATCGCTCTTACTTAACAGGGTTAGAACCACCACGGTGAACACACGAACTCCAGGCGGTGGCAGCAACGTGGTTAATTCCGTCGTAGACGAATATACGCAACCCCTATCCGTTCTCGGCGCGACAGTCGGTATTGGTCGGAAATTCGGTGCCATCGACATTCGCTTGGGTTATGAAATCAACAGTTGGTTCAATCTAGGCGCCAGAACGGCAATTACCAACGATGTTTCTGCGAGCTACTATTCGTATAATCGGGAAGAATCCGACATAATGGTCGAGGGCGTATTCTTACGCTGCAATTGGGAATTCTAACTACGGGGTAATTACCCTCGAAAACACGAACCGTATATTAGTACGGAAGAAACCCATTTGGTTTTCTGCTTTTGCGGCCTCTTGACCGCAGGTTGAAATCGGTTATTCTTGAGGTCAACACTTGTTACCTTGTAGGATAAATATGAAATGGCGACAATTTCTCGCAGAAAACGAACGGCCAAACGCCTTGCAGAAAAAGAACAACGCAAAATCCGAAAGGCAATGAACACCGATTTGATCGATAGTATCATAACTGATTTATCCTATCAGGACACAGTCGAAAACTACGGAAAAACCGCCTCTAAAAAATCAGAATACAAGAACAAAAACCAGGGGTCGAACCATGACAACGAACCCCAAGACATCTGCATTGACAATCTACAACAACTCCACGCAAGTCTATTTCCCACAGATTTAACGCAGCGAATTCAACTTATTCTCGATCAATACCGCGAAAAACGACCTGCGAGCGCCGCCGAATGTAAACAAATGACCGCCCAACTTAATCAGATCGTTAATGGGGCCAAACTCACACTTACTTACCCTCCGAGCGACGAACGCGTCCGGTTACGGGTTATCTCGCCAACTCGTTATGGCAACGCGTATTTTCAATTACGAACCGCAAATGCTAAACAGCAGGCGGTATATACAGGAATTAGGTTTCCACTGCTCACTGTTTCCTAATGCTATTACGAGTTTCGTTGGGACGCACCGGTAAATCCTCTAACTTTCTACCGCGTCCGTAAAACATCCATTTTTCGCGGATTTATTAATGCCCAACTCTTGAAATCATGGCTTACATTCCTATATATTGGCGACTGCACATCAGTTTTTTTACTGAATTGAACCAAAGCAGAAGGATCTGCTTTGGCATCGCGACATCGGATGTCTTGAAACTTCTTACTTAACACTGCGCTCAAAAACGCAGATGTATCCGTTGTCTATAATCAAACGAATCCTTTCTATCTGCCACAGGAAGATCATTCCGATACAACGGACTGGTTACTTCCGTGCGTCGATCCGCGCCGAGCAACTAGAGCCTCGCTTGGTTTTATCGGGAGTTGTTTTATCTGGGTGTAATAACGACGACGAACCAATAACACTCGACACAATTGAATTGCACGATGGCACCGGCAACTCTAATTTATCCATACAACAGCTTATTGAGCTTAAATCCTTACAAAACGTAAACGACGGTACCGTTGAATCTATTTTCGCAACGTTTGAGAATATTTCCGACATGGATGATCTTTACGATCAAATAAGTCATGAGAAAGGCGGCGAATTTAAAGTCGACGATATTGCGGCACGCGCGATTGACGATCTAATTACTAGGCCCCAGCAAATAATTTCAAAAGTGTCCCGTCGGCATAACAACAATATAATGCCTGCCGCGTCTGAGCAAGCCGAAGGTGAAGGCAGTCCGTTGCCAGGGACGATTTACGACAGTCCGACTAACGACACGGTTCACTACTCATTTCACACGAGCAGCAACTCATCCCGTGGCCCGCCCGCTGAAGGTGAATCAAACACAACGGCTGCCGGAGACATTTTCGTCGTCGGCGGCAATTCAGCGGATATTGACACCACCCCCAATGTGAATGTCGATACCAATGGTGATGGCCAGGCAGATCTGTTAAATGCAACACTGAAGACGTGGGCATTCGACGCCGCTGAGACTCTCACACTGCAGTTTCCAACCATCTCCACAACGTTATCTTTGGTTGGAGAATTCGCAATTGCGTGGATCACTCCCAACGGCGAATTCGATGCCCGCTACACCGCCGTCAAGATGGGTGACGTGATCGTCACAACGGCCAGTGCCAACTCCGCAGACTTCGGAATGACCGGGGACCTCACCTTTACCAGCCTTGACTATAGCAACGCTGCCACCGGATTCGACAGACTCGGTTGGAACACTGCCTTTGACTTTAATGAAGACGGTATCGCCGATCCACTCGATCCCGGAACGGATCTCGCCTCTACCCCCAACCTGGCCATCGACTATACCAGCGACTTCATCCACCGCGTCACCGGAAGTATCAGCGGAACAGGCGGTACGGGCACACAGTTATTCCAGGCTGGACCGGTTGCCCTCAGTGGAGCAACCAATTTTGCCAGTACCCGATACATCACCAATGAAATAGATTTACTCACCGATGCCACTCTCGACA